>NZ_JBPPVW010000007.1:0-140654 GCF_053546955.1 Corynebacterium sp. 32222D000AT
TGGAGCGGATGACGAGACTCGAACTCGCGACCCTCACCTTGGCAAGGTGATGCGCTACCAACTGCGCTACATCCGCATTTTCGAAACCCTTAAGGCTTCCGGACTTCCCAACTAGGTTGGAAAACCCGTGGTGCGCGATACTGGGATTGAACCAGTGACCTCTTCCGTGTCAGGGAAGCGCTCTCCCACTGAGCTAATCGCGCGGGATAACCACCTTCTCAAAGGAAGGCGCGGAGCGGATGACGAGACTCGAACTCGCGACCCTCACCTTGGCAAGGTGATGCGCTACCAACTGCGCTACATCCGCATGCACCATGTTAAGCCGAAGCTTTCTGTGCGGTGCGAGTAAAAACATTATCCTGAACCGGCCCCGGTTTACAAATCGCCCGCTCACGGGGCGGTTCTGGGGCCATTCGCGGCAGCTTGTGACGCAAGCTAAATGACACCGCTGTCATCCCTGGCCGCACGTGCCCGCCGATACCGCCGTTTTACTGGGGATTCGTCGAATCACGCGGCACTGTGCTACATTTTAGCCCAGCACGGTCCCATGGCTCAGTGGAAGAGCGTTCCGTTCACACCGGAAAGGTCGCTGGTTCGATCCCAGCTGGGACCACCACTTATTTTTAAGAGCGTCTCCCCTCCTACGGGGAGGCGCTCTTTTTGTATCCGCGCCCTAGGATGGTGGCCATGGATATCAACGCTTTGCTAGGCCCCGACCGCCGCGAAGTCCGGGCGGTGATGGTGGCTACGGTGACTGGCTCGGCATCGGCGGCCGGGACCTCCGAGTCCCTGGGCAACGACACCGACGCGCAGCTCTTGCAGGGCCTGCGGGACTGGGCCGAGGTCATCGTGGTGGGTGCGTCCACCGTGCGCGCCGAGGACTACGGCGGCGCCACCTCCGCGGCAGGCACGCCGGCCCCGATCGCGGTCGTCACCGGCAGCGCCGACATGGATCCGCGCTCCCGCTTCTTCACCGACTACTCCACCGCCCCGCTGCTGCTGGTCCCGCACGCCGCGCTCGCCCAGGCCGAGGTCCGCGAGCGCACCCGCCGGCTGGAGGCCCAAGGCGCCGAGATCATCGACGCCGGGACGGCCAGCCCCGCCGACCTCCTGGCCTGCCTGCGGGCCCGGGGCTACGGGCGCATCGTCTGCGAGGGCGGGCCGGGCCTGCTCTCCCAGTTCGTGGCCGCCGATGCCGTCGACGCCTTCTACCTAACCCTCGATCCCACGGTCACCTCGGCGGTGGAGACCCCCGTCGTCCGCGCCGACGATGCCACCTCCTCCCGCACCACCCGGCTCACCCTGGACAATTGCGCCCCCGATGCCGACGGCACCGTGTTTCTGCGGTACCGCCGCGCGCGGAGGCCGTAAACTGGCTGGCCGTGAGTACCAGTTTCCTGTCTTCCGCGTGGACTTCCCGCACCGCGCTCGCCCCCGGCCGCCCCATCCAGCTGCCCGCCGGCCTCAACCTGGCCGCCTGGCCGCTGGCCATCTTGTTGGTGCTCAACACCGTGCTGGTCCGTGCCTTCAACGGCGCGCCCACGGATGACTTCAGTACGGTCTACTACGCCGTGCGCCGGGCGCTCGACGGCCAGGCCGTCTACGAGCAGGCCTACCACCACGTCGACCCGCTCTACCTCTACAACCCCGGCGCCACGCTGCTGCTCTACCCGCTGGGCCTGGTGGAGAACTTCAGCCTGGCCCGCGGGCTGTTCATCCTGGTCAACGCGGCGGCGATCGTCGGCGCGCTGGCGGTTCTGGCCTGCCTGGTAGGCCACCGCCTGTCCAGCCCGCTGTGGCCGGCAAGCATCGCGCTGGCCTTTGCCACCGAGTCCGTTATCAACACGCTGACCTTCGCCAATATCAACGGCCTCCTGCTGCTAGCGCTCAGCGGCTTCCTGGCGCTGGGCCTGCGCGGCCGGGCCGGCCGCGGGGGCCGGGGTGTGGGTTCCGGCCTGTGGGCGGGCATCGTGCTGGGCCTGGCCATTACCGTCAAGCCGCAGTTCGCCCCGCTGCTGGTGCTGCCGCTGGTCAAGGCCCGCTGGTCCACCGTGGCCGCCGGCCTGGCGGTGCCGGTGGGGCTCAACGCCCTGGCCTGGCCGGTCATCCCGGACGCCGGGGACTACCTGCGCCGGCTGGTGCCCTACCTGGGCACCACCCGCGACTACGCCAACTCCTCCTGGGACGGCCTGCGCGCCTATTTCGACCTGCCCGGCTGGGCCTACTACCCCGTGTGGGTGCTGGCCGCGGCCCTAGTCGCCGTCGCCGTCGTGCTGCTGTTGCGCTGGCGCAACACCGACCCGGTCCTGTGGGCGCTGACGACCACCGGCGTGCTGCTGGTCGGCATCTTCTTCCTGTCCTCGCTGGGCCAGCAGTACTACTCGATGTGGCTGTTCCCGCTGATGTTTACCGCGGTGCTGCCGCGCAGCGTTTTTCATTCATGGCTCGCCTGGGCCGCCGCGGCCTGCTTCCTGCTGCCCGTGACGTGGACGTCCACCCACTGGCCGGACGCGGGGCGCTGGGCGAATTTCTTCCTGGGCACCGCCGGGTGGTTCCTGCTCATCGTGGCCTGCGCGGCCAGCGTGACCGGCTGGTACCTGGGCCAGCGCCGCAGCGCCGGTTACACTGGGCGGCATGACCAACCAGCCCACTGATTTCAAGCTCATCGCCGACGCCGACTGGAAAAAGCGCCTAAGCGACGAGGAATACTACGTCCTGCGCCAGGGCGGCACCGAGCCGCCGCACGTCGGCAAGTACACCGACACCACCACCGAGGGCGTGTACTCCTGCCGCGCCTGCGGCGCCGAGCTGTTCCGCTCTACCGAAAAATTCGCCTCCCACTGCGGGTGGCCGTCCTTCTACTCCCCCAAGGACGTCGACACGGTCATCGAGCGCGAGGACCGCTCGCTCGGCATGGTGCGCACCGAGGTGCTGTGTGCCAACTGCCACTCGCACCTGGGCCACGTCTTCGCCGGCGAGGGCTACGACACCCCCACCGACCTGCGTTACTGCATTAACTCTATCTGCCTGGACCTCGACGAGCGCGAGGTCTAGCCGCGGCTTAAGGCAGGACCTTGATGAGTTCTGCCACGTCCGCGACGCGGCGCCCGGTGTGGAACGGGATTTCCTCGCGCACGTGGTTGCGGGCCTCGGTGTAGCGCATGACGTACATCAGGTCGACGATCCGGTCGAGGCTCGGGGCCTCGAAGGCCAGGATCCACTCGTAGTCGCCCAGAGCGAAGGCCGGGACCGTGTTGGCGCGGACGTCGGCATAATCGTGCGCTGCCATGCCGTGCTCGACCAGGATCTTGCGGCGCTTTTCCTCGTCCATGATGTACCAGTCGTAGGAGCGCACGAACGGGTAGACGGCAATCCAGTCGCCCGGCTCCTCGCCCATGATGAACGACGGCAGGTGCGACTTATTGAATTCCGCCGGGCGGTGCAGGGCGTTGCCCACCCAGGTCACGTCGGTGACCTGGCCGAGGACCGTGGTGCGGCGGAAGTCCGCGAAGGCGCGCTGCAGGTCCTCGAATTCCTCGGCGTGCCACCAGATCATGAAATCGGCGCTATCGCGCATGCCGGACAGGTCGTAGATACCGCGGACGGTGACCTTGCCTTCCTCCGCCAGGCGGGCGAAGAAGTCCTGGGCCTGGGCGATGATGTCGTCGCGCTCGGTACCCAAGGCCCCCGGGATGGCGCGGAACACCGCGTGCTGGGAGTACTGCTGGACCTCGTTGAGCTTCTTAAAATCGAGCTTCGCCATGGACAATCCCCTTTCAAAGGACGTTCGAGTCTGACTAGGACATGACCCCTCCAGTATCCACCATTAGTTGGATACTTGGCCAACTGGGGGCACGGCGCGCCTCCCACCAGTGGCGCCGGGGAAAATATAGCTTGATTCATTGTGAACATTTCCGAGAGTTCCCAGCCGCACAGCGCCTCCCCTGCCGCTAACGATGCCCCCGCCGACGGCGAGACCACCACGCCGGCCACCTTCAACCGTGCCGTGGAGTCCATGCATCAGGCTCGCTTGCGCCCCGAGATTTCCCTAGGATCCATCCGCCCGCCGCAGCGCCTGGCCCCGTATAGCCACGCCATCGGGCTCGAGGTCGACCGCGGCGCGGACGATGCCGACTCCATCCCCACCGACAGCAGCGGCGACGCCTTCGGCCGCCTCATCCTCCTCCACGATCCGGGCGCCGAGGAGGCCTGGGACGGGCCCATGCGCCTGGTCGCCTATATCCAGGCCGACATGGACCCGGACGTCGCCGGCGATCCCCTCCTGCCGGACGTGGCCTGGGAGTGGCTGACCGAGGGCATGGCCCACAGCGATGCCCGCCACACTAATTTGGGTGGCACCGTCACCTCGACCGCCTCGGTGCGCTACGGCGAAATCGGCGGCCCGCCGCGCGCCTACCAGCTCGAGATGCGCGCCTCCTGGACCGCAGAAGACCTGGAACTGGGCCCGCACGTGGAGGCCTTTGCCGCCGTGCTGGCGAACGTGGCCGGCCTTCCGCCGGAGGGCGTTACCCAGTTAGGGCGCGGATAAGCCAGCGCGCGGGTAGCCTGGCATATCATGAGCGAGCTTAGACGAGTACCGGCGCAGGGCATCCCGCCGGTCGCCAGCACCCCGCAGGAGATCGCCGCAGCCGCCACCCGGCTGTTAGGCGGTACCGGGCCGCTGGCCGTCGACACGGAGCGCGCCGGCGCCTACCGCTACAACGACCGCGCCTTCCTCCTCCAGCTGCACCGCGCCGGGGCCGGCACCGTGCTCATCGACCCCGAGGGCAACGCCGAGGCCGTTAGGGACCACGTCGGCGACGCCATCAA
This sequence comes from Corynebacterium sp. 32222D000AT, assembly GCF_053546955.1. NCBI lineage: Bacteria > Bacillati > Actinomycetota > Actinomycetes > Mycobacteriales > Corynebacteriaceae > Corynebacterium > Corynebacterium sp. 32222D000AT. Next base: position 4,831 of record NZ_JBPPVW010000007.1, read on the forward strand.
CGGCCAGCCCTGGGTGCTGCACGCCGCCAAGACGGATCTTCCCTGCCTGGCCTGGCTGGGGCTCAAGCCCGGCTCGCTGTTTGATACCGAGGTCGCCGCCCGCATGGCCGGTTTCGAGCACCCCAACTTGGGCCACATGGTCGACGAGATTCTGGGCATCGAGCTGGAAAAAGCCCACGGCTACGTGGACTGGTCCACCCGGCCGCTGCCGCAGGACTGGCTGGCCTATGCCGCCCTCGACGTCGAATTCCTTCTCCCCCTGGCCGAGACCCTCCAGGACGTACTGGCCGAGGAGGAGAAACTCGACTGGGCGCTGCAGGAATTCGACGCGCTTATCGCCGAGCACGCCGGGACCACCGCCCCGGAGCCCGGCTCTTGGCGCGAGCTCAAGGGCCTGAGCACCCTGCGGCGCGGCGAGCAGCTGGCCGTGGCCAAGGCGCTGTGGATTAAGCGCGACGCGTTAAGCGCGCACCGCGACATCGCCCCGCCGCGGGTTTTGGGCAACAAGGTGCTCATCGATGTCGCCCGCACGCTGCCGGACTCGCCGGCCGAACTGGCGCGCGTCAAGGGCTTTCCCCGCAAGCGGAAGTCGGCCACGCAGCTGTGGTGGGACGTCGTCGAGCGCGCCCGCGACCTGCCGGCCAGCGACTGGCCGCGCCCCCAGCGCACCCGCCGCGAGGTTCCCGGAAAGGCCGCCTGGCCGGCCGAGCTCTGGGAGCTCTACCAGGCCGCCCGCCAAGACTTCACCGACCTGGGCCAGGATCTGGCCGTCGACGACTCGCTGCTCATTAAGCCCGCCACCCTGCGGGCAGCGATTTGGGCCGCCCTCGGGCCCAAGGCGCACCTCACCGACACCGCCGACCTGGTCGACTTTCTGGTTGCCGCGGGCGTGCGACCGTGGCAGCTGGACTGGGCCGTGCCGATTATCGCGCGGCGCATCACCAGCTTCTAGCGCAGCCACTCCCCAATGGACTCGGCGATGCCCTCCGGCGCCAGCCCGACGTCCTCCAGCAGCTGCCCGCGGGAGGCGTGCAGCGGGAAGTAGTTCGGGAAGGCGAGGCGGCGCAGCGGGGTGTCCACCTGGGCATCGCTGAGCTTTTCGGCCACCAGCGAGCCGATGCCGCCGCGCTTGATGCCGTCTTCCACCGTGACCACCAGGCGGTAGTCCGCCGCCAGGCGCACCACGGCCTCCGGCACGGGCGCGACCCAGCGCGGGTCGACGACCGTCACGCCGACGCCCTGCTCGGCCAGGAGCTTCGCCGCCGCGATGCTGCGCGCCGACATCGCCCCGACCGAGACGATGAGCACGTCGCGGCTGCTGTCGGCATCGCCGGCGGACGCGCCGGCCACGTTGGTGTAGATGACGTCGGTGCCGTCCTCGAGCGTGTCGACGGCGTCCATGTCGTCGAGCAGGTTGCCCTTCGGGAAGCGCACCACGCTGGGCCCGTCGGAGATCTCCAGGGACTCGTTGAACAGCTCCCGCAGGCGCTTGCCGTCGCGCGGGGCGGCCACGCGCATGCCCGGGACGATGCTGGTCAAGGCCATGTCCCAGACGCCGTTGTGGCTAGCACCGTCCGATCCGGTCACGCCCGCGCGATCCAGCACCACGGTCACCGGCAGCCCCAGCAGGGCGATATCCATGAGCAGCTGGTCGAAGCCGCGGTTCAAGAACGTCGAATAGACGGCCACCACCGGGTGGAGGCCGCCTAGGGCCAGCCCGGAGGCCGAGGCCATCGCGTGCGCCTCGGCAATGCCGACGTCGTAGAAGCGGTCCGGGAAGCGCTCCGCGAAAGGCATCAGGCCGGTCGGGCCGGCCATGGCCGCGGTGATGGCCACGATGTCGTCGCGGCGCTCGGCAGCCTTAATCAGCTCCTCGGAAAACGCCGCGGTCCAGCCCGGCTGGCTCTTGCCCTTCGGCACGCCGGTGACCGGGTCAATGGCGCCGGTCGAATGCATCTGGTCCTTGGGCTCGTTGACCGCCGGAGCGAACCCGTGGCCCTTCTCGGTGACCACGTGGACGATGATGGGCCCCTCGAAGTCACGCGCGTAGCGGAACGCGTGGTTGAGCGCCTCGAGGTCGTGGCCGTTGATGGGCCCAATGTACTTCATGCCCAGCTCGGGGAACATCTCCGTGGGCAAGACGGAGGACTTGACGCCCTCCTTGAAGGCATGGAGGGCATCGAAGGCGCGCTCGCCGAACCAGCCCATCGACTTGAGTGTCTTCTTGCCGTGGGCCATCAGCTCGTCGTAGCCGTGCTGGGAGCGGATACGCCCCAGGTTCTCCGACAGGCCGCCGATGGTCGGCGCGTAGCTGCGGCCGTTGTCGTTGACCACGATGACGGCGTTGCGGTCCTTGTCCGCCGAGATGTTGTTGAGCGCCTCCCAGCACATGCCGCCGGTCAGGGCGCCGTCGCCCACGATGGCGATGGCGTTGCGGTGCGGCTCGCCTGCCAGGCGGAAGGCCTTGGACAGCCCGTCGACCACGGAGATCGACGCCGAGGCGTGCGAGGACTCCGTCCAGTCGTGCTCGGACTCGGCCCGCCGCGTGTAGCCGGACAGCCCGCCCTTTTGCCGCAGGCTGTCGAAGTCGCCGGCGCGGCCGGTGAGCATCTTGTGTACATAAGACTGGTGCGAGGTGTCGAAGACCATCGCGTCCTGGGGCGAGTTGAACGTGTAGTGCAAAGCGATGCTCAGCTCCACCACGCCCAGGTTCGGCCCCAGGTGTCCGCCGGTGGCGGAGACCTTCTCAATGAGCAGCTGGCGGATCTCCGCAGCTAGCTGTTCCAGCTCATCGCCATCGAGCTTTTTGAGATCCTTCGGCGAGTCAATCGAATCAATGATTCTCATGGAGTGCTCAACTACTCCTTTGCTTAAATCGCAGCGGTACCCCGCTTGTTTTATTTTCTACCGTACATCGTGGCCCGGCCGCGGGGTCAAAAGCACCAGGGTCTCGAAGTGGTGCGTGCCGGGGAAAGCGTTAACGACGACCATCCGGTCAATGCCGTAGCCCGCCTCGACCCAGGCGGACAGGTCGCGGGACAGGGCGGCCGGATCGCAGCCGATGTGCACGACGCGATTCGGGGTGGCCTCGGCAATGCGGGCCACGACCTCGGCCCCGGCGCCGACGCGCGGCGGGTCCAGGACGACGGCATCGGCGGGCGGCAGCTGGCCGATGACCTTGTCGACGCGGGCGGATTTGACCCGCACCGCGTACTCGGCCAGGCCGGGCTGCTGATCCGGGCGGGCGGCCGGCGACAGGTCCACCGAGTAGGTCTCCGCGCCGCCGGTGGCCGCGCTCAACGTGGGCACGAAGAGCCCGACGCCGCCGTACAGGTCCCAGGCCGGCCCGTGGCCGGTGCCCAAAAGCTCCGCGACCAGGCCGGTGTAGGCCTCCGGCGCGCCGCGGTGGGCCTGCCAGAAGGCAGTCGCCGGGAACTCGAAGCGGTGCCCGTCGACCTCCTCGACTACGCCGGCGGTTCCCTCGACGACCTGCTCGATCTTTTCCACCCGCTTGCCGCGCGGGCCCTTGCGGGTCTCAATCACGTGGCGGGCCCCGGTGCTATCCAGCACCGCGATGACTTCTGCGCCCGGCGTGAACGTGCGCGCGCCCGGCCCCACGATGCCGTCTACCAGCCCGGGCGCCAGCTGCGTGCAGGCGACGTCGGTAACCAGGTCGTTGGAGGCGCGCTTGCGGGTGCCGGCCCGCCCGCGGGAGTCGACGCCCAAGCGCACGCGGGTGCGCCAGCCGCGGTGCGGCGGCAGCTCGCGCAGCTCCAGCTCCGGCAGCTCTCCGTCGGCGCCCAGGTGACCGACGCGGGCCAGCTGGTCGCGCAGGACGTCGGCCTTGATGCCAAGTTCCTGGGCCGGGTCGACCTCCGCGAAGTCGCAGCAGCCCGCCCCCGCCGCGGCGGCCGGGCAGGCCGAGTCCACGCGGGCCGGGCCGGCGGTGGCTACCTCGGTGACGGTGCCGCGCAGCAGGGATTTTTTGACCTTGTCGAGGCGCACGACGACCTCGTCGCCGGGGAAACCGCCCCGGGCGAAGACGATGCGCCCGTCGTCCGCGCGGCCGATGCCCTCCCCGCCGTGGGCCATGCGGTCGATGCGCAGGCGGATATCGTCGCCTGCCTGGTAGTTCGCAGTCTCCATTAGTCTCGTTGTCCGTTCGTCTCGAGGGGTGGTTGTTCTTCTTCGGCCTCAATGACCCGGTTGGCCCGGCGCACCAAGAAGATAGTCAGGAGGGTGACCAGGCCGGTCAGCGGCCACCCCATGAGGATGCGGGTAATGCCCAGCGCGGTGGTCTCGCCGGCGTTGTAGATGCCGTTTTGGACCACGAAGCGGGCCAGGAAGACCACGGCCCAGCCGGCGGTCGCGAGCGCATAGGCGCGCCGCGCGGCCGGGATCTGGCGCCAGGCCATGTCCTCGCCGTTGATGCCCTTCCAGATAACGCCCACCGCCGGCCAGCGCACCAGGATGGACACGACCGCGGCGATGCACAGCACCAACGAGGCCCAGATCCCGTACAGGAAGTAGCCCTTCGCGTCGCCGGTGGCATAAGCGATGCCCGCGCAGATCGCCACGCCCAGCAGGCCGGAGATGGCCGGCTGGAGCGATTCCTTGCGCGCCACGCGCCAGATGGCCACCGCCACGGCCACGCCGATGGCGGCCAGCAGCGCGGGAACTAGACCCCGCATGCTGTTGACGGGGATGAGCACGACCACCGGCAGCGTCGCCGCCACCAGCCCGGTCACTCCGCCCATCTGCTCGAGCAGGGTCTGGTCCTCGAGGGGTTTGTTTTCAGCCACGTGAGTCTTTCTGGGGTTCTAGCTAGCGGTCGGAGTTGTCGTCGCCGGCGTCCTGCGAGTCAGCGTTGTCGGCGCCGTCAGTGTTGCCGTCGGCGTTGGCCGCGCCGGCGGAGTTGCCGGTGCCGTTACTCAGCAGGCGCCACATCTGCTCGCGCAGTTGCTTCTCGCGCTCTTCGTCGGCGGCGGTGCGCTGGCCGTCCGAGCCGGCGTTGCCCGCGTTGGCGGCGTTGCCCGTGCTGCCTGCATTGGCGTTGGCGTTGCCTGCGTTGGCGTTGCCTGAGTTGGCGTTGCCGGCCTGGCGCTGCTGCATAGCCTTCTGCAGCTGCTCGACCAGCGCCGGCGGCATGACCACGCGCAGGGCGTTGCCGGCGAGGATCGGCTCATCGCCGCGGTAGACGAAGGTGCGGGCGACCAGCTCGCGGCCGATCCGCGCCAGCTCCTCCGACTTGCCCTTCGGCGCGGCCAGGGTCACCCGCAGCATCCAGCGCGGGCCCTCCACGCCGATGATGCGGATCTCGCCGTTGTCGTTCGAACCAACAATCTCGGTGCCCCACGGCCCTTTCTCCAGGCGGGTCGGCAGGCCGTCATTCTCGATGCCCTGGATGAGCTCCTTGGCCGCGGACTCCCACTGCCCGCTCGAGCGCGGGGCGGCGAAGGCCACCGGGGTAATCCGCCCCGCGGTGGTGACGATGTGGAGCATCTTCGGGCCCTTCTCGCCCATTTCCACCTGGACCTGCGAGCCCTTCGGCAGCGCGATCTTCATCGAGCCCAAGTCGAGCGTGCCGGCGGAGAAATCGCTGAAGTCGAAGTCCTCGTAGTTCAGGCTGTCGCCGTCAAAGGGGCCGGTGTCCCCGCCGACGGCGTCGTGCTCGACGACGTTGATGTTAATTCCCGCAGCGCCCGGGAAACCGTTGGCTACCGCGGCATCGCCGGGCGTATCCGGCACGTCATCCAGGCGGTCGACGGGTGCGTTATCCGGCGCCTGGTCCGCCGCCGGTTCTGCCGCGGACGCCGTAGTGTCGTGGTTGTCTTTGTTCTTCTTGCCAAAAGGCCACAAAGCCATGGTTGAAAAGTCCTTTACTGATCGACGTCTATCCGTTCCACTTAGCCCCTCGCCGCGGGGCCTACACGCCGGTCGAGCCGTAACCGCCGTCGCCGCGGACGGTTTCGTCCAGCTCCGTAACTTCCACGAACTCGGCCAGCTCCACCTTCTGGATCACCAGCTGGGCGATGCGCATCCCGCGCGTTACCTCAATCGGCGTGGCCGGATCGAGGTTAATCAGGCAGACCTTGATCTCGCCGCGGTAGTCGGCATCGATGGTGCCCGGGGTGTTGACAATGGAAAGCCCCTGCTTGGCGGCCAGGCCCGAGCGCGGGTGCACCAGGCCGACGGTGCCCACCGGCAGCGCCAGGGCGATGCCCGTGCCCACCAGCGCGCGCTCCCCCGGGGCGAGGGTCACGTCCTCGGCGGCGTAGAGATCGGCGCCGGCGTCGCCACGGTGGGCGCGGCGCGGCATCGGCAACTCGGGGTCGAGGCGTTTGATCTGGACGGAGAGGTTTGAATCCGGAGTGCTAGTCACGCCCGATAGCCTACCTTCCCGGCCCGGCAACTTTGCCTTGTGCCCCGGGCCGTGCGATAGACTGGCTTACCGTGAAACCTGCGGACAATAGTGGCAACGACCTGAACCCCAGCGCGAATTCCGAGGTCATCTACCAGGAACGCCAGTGGGTGCCTTGGTATTTCTGGGTGCTGGCGGCCATCGTCATCGCCGTGACCACCGCAACGGTCGGGCTAAACCGGTCGGGCATTTGGCCGCTAACCGCCGCCATCGTGCTCATCGCGGTGGCCGTGTGGGTGCTGGTCTCCTGGTCCTCGACCGTCGTCACCGTGGAAAAGGACCCCGACGGCACCCGCTGGCTCAGCGTGAAAGACGCCCAGTTGCCCAGCGATGTCGTGGCCCGCTCGCTGGCCGTTCCCAAGTCGGCCCGCCGCAACGCGCTGGGACCGCAGCTGGATCCCGCGGCGTTCCTCTCGACCCACGAGTGGGTGGATGAGCTCGCCATGTTCGTCCTCGACGACCCGGATGACCCGACCCCCTACTGGCTCATCGCCAGCAAGGACCCGGCCACGCTCATCGAGGCTTTCGTCCCCGAGCAAGCAGAGCAGGCCCCGCGCAGTTATCGCAGCGCCTAGTAGCGCCTTAAAACGCCTAGGCGCAGTCCATGCAGACCTTGTCGCCGTCTTCCTCGTAGGACAGGCGCTTGTTGTCCTGGACCAGGAAGCAGACCGAGCAGGTGAACTCGTTGTCCTGGCGCGGCACGACCGTCACGTTGAGTTCTTCACCGCTCAGATCGACTGTCGGCGGCTCGAAGGGCTCGACGATTTCGCCGTCGTCGTCCATGGCGCTGCTTTCGCTCTCGGCGGCCTTCAGCCCCTCCAGGGAATCGGTCTCCAATTCGTCTTCCACGCGCCGCCGCGGTGCGTCGTAATCGGTTGCCATAACTGCACGCTCCAATCGGTTTTTCATGCAAACTTGTGCAGGGAAATCAACTATGTCGATCGCGCATACTAAAGCACAATCGCCCCGCTGTCACACTCGCAGGTAGAACCCACGAAAGTGGGTACCCCCTTACAGCCTTTAACCCTGCGCTCGCGGCGCCATGCGCTACACTTTCCGGCATGCACACGAGTGAGGATTCGACCGCCGGAAATGCCCCGCTAGCCTACGGGATCGACATCGGCGGTTCCGGGATCAAGGGAGCCATTGTGGACCTGGAATCCGGGCAGCTACACTCCGCCCGGCAGAAGATCGCCACTCCCCAGCCTTCTACCCCCGCGGCCGTGGCCGCGACCGTCGCCGAAGTCGTGGACCACCACGGCTGGGAAGGCCCCGTCGGTATTACGGTGCCGGCCATCGTGCGCGACGGCATCGTCCAGTCCGCGGCCAACATCGACCCCAGCTGGATCGGCGTCGACGCCCAGGCCCTCTTCCGCGACCAGCTCGGCGGGCGCGAGGTCGTCGTGCTTAACGATGCCGACGCCGCCGGCCTCGCCGAAGCCGCCCACGGCGATCCCGTCGCCCGCCAGGGCGCGGCCATCTTTCTGACCATCGGCACCGGCATCGGCTCGGCCTTCCTCCTCGACGGCCGGCTCTTCCCCAACACCGAGCTAGGCCACCTGGAGGTCAAGGGCAAGGAGGCCGAGCACGTGGCATCGTCAGCCGCCAAAGAGCGCGAGGACTTAAGCTTTAAAAAGTGGGCCAAACGCCTCAACCGCGTGCTGTATACCTACGAGAAGCTGTTTAACCCGCAGGTTTTTATCATCGGCGGCGGGATCTCGCGCAAATTCGAAAAATGGGGCCCGCACCTGTCCATCGATACCCCGATCGTGCCAGCGCAACTGCGCAACGAAGCCGGCATTATCGGCGCGGCGATGGCCGTTAACGCACACGTGCAACCCTAAGATAAAACTAAGATGAGGCGGCGGGAGCACGACCCCGCTGTCACAAGAGTCGACCAGAATGCTCTATACTGGACGGTCGATCGTAACTAGATAAACCGACCGCCACTGCGCGGTATAGGTTTTGACTGTAACAATTAAGGCGAAAGGGCGTACGTGGCAGCCACTGATTCTTCCGACAAGGTACTCGGCGAGGACGCAGAGGCAAATACCCCTGCGGGAAAGCCTGCCGCCAAGACGGCAAAGAAGACGGCCAAAAAGACCGCCAAGAAGACCACTAAGAAGTCGGCGAAGAAGACCGCCAAGAAGACGGCGAAGAAAACGGCCAAGAAGTCGGCTAAAAAGACCGCCAAGAAGTCGACCCGTAAGGCTGCGCCGAAGAAAGCGGCCACCAAGAAGGCCAAGGACGACGAGCAGAACCTCGCCGCCACCGCGGCCGAGGAGCAAAAGCCGGAGACCGACGCCGAGGACGAGTTCGGCGCCAGCGTCACCGACGACGACTTCGAGCCGGACCACGCCGACTTGGAAGAGCACCTCGACGACGAGGAAGACGACCTGGCCGGCGACGTCGACGAGGAGGACGAGGAGAAAGACGACGGCTCCTCGATCTGGGACGAGGAAGAATCCGCCGCGCTGCGCCAGGCCCGCAAGGACGCCCAGCTGACCGCCTCCGCGGACTCCGTGCGCGCCTACCTCAAGCAGATCGGTAAGGTCGCCCTGCTGAACGCGGAGCAGGAGGTCTCGCTGGCCAAGCGCATCGAGGCCGGCCTCTACGCCCAGCACCGCATGGACGAGATGCAAAAGGCCCTCGCCGACGGCGACAAGGACGCCAAGCTCTCCCCGTCGCTCAAGCGCGACCTGCGCACCATCTCCCGCGACGGCCGCAAGGCCAAGAACCACCTGCTGGAGGCCAACCTTCGCCTGGTGGTCTCCCTGGCCAAGCGCTACACCGGCCGCGGCATGGCCTTCCTCGACCTCATCCAGGAAGGCAACCTGGGCCTTATCCGCGCGGTGGAGAAGTTCGACTACACCAAGGGCTACAAGTTCTCCACCTACGCCACCTGGTGGATCCGCCAGGCCATTACCCGCGCCATGGCCGACCAGGCCCGCACCATCCGCATCCCGGTGCACATGGTCGAGGTCATCAACAAGCTGGGCCGCATCCAGCGCGAGCTGCTGCAGGACCTGGGCCGCGAGCCCACCCCGCAGGAGCTGGCCAAGGAAATGGACATCACCGAGGAAAAGGTGCTGGAAATCCAGCAGTACGCCCGTGAGCCCATCTCGCTGGACCAGACCATCGGCGACGAGGGCGACAGCCAGCTGGGCGATTTCATCGAGGACTCCGAGGCCGTCATCGCCGTCGATGCCGTCTCGTTTACCCTCCTGCAGGACCAGCTCCAGGACGTGCTGACCACCCTGTCCGAGCGCGAGGCCGGCGTGGTGCGCCTGCGCTTCGGCCTGACCGACGGCATGCCGCGGACTTTAGACGAAATCGGCCAGGTATACGGCGTTACCCGCGAGCGTATCCGCCAGATCGAGTCCAAGACCATGTCGAAGCTGCGCCACCCCTCGCGCTCCCAGGTCTTGCGGGATTACCTCGACTAAAATGCCCACCCCGCCACCGAGCCCGAGCCTTGACCGACGTTTAAGGTTCGGGCTCAGTCGTGTCACTGCTACTGCCCACATTCTTGTTTCACCACTCCAGGAGTTTTAACCCGTGGCCTTCCCTGCAGATTTCCCCTCTCGCCTCCAGCATTTTTCCACCGCCGCTGAGCGCCTGCGCGCCGCTGACGATGCCCTAGCCGGCCAGGACCCGGCCGAGCTGAGCGCCGCCCAGCTCGATTGGCTCAGCACCGAGTTTGGCCGCGCCCTGGCAGCCGCGGAAGACCCGGCCGAGGTCGTGAGCGCCCACGCCAACGTCGTGGCGGCGGTTTTGACCAACGCCCGCACCCAGCTGGCCGATGCCGACTCCTTCTGGGACGTCGCCGCCGCCCAGCTGCAGGTCGACGGGGAGGCTCTGCAGGCGGTGCGCGAGGCGGCATCGGCGGCCGGGGCGGACACGGAGCCGCTGGATCTGCCGGTGGAGACTTACGCGGAGTTTCGCCCGTGGCTGGAGCTCGACCCGGAGGCCGGGCGCCTGAGCCTGGTGCTGCCCGACCCGTCGAGCGCCTGGTCCGTCGACGCCGGCTTCGACACCTTCCGGATTAGCCCGCAGGCCCAGCCGCCCGAGCTGCGCGATGCCCCCTCCCGCGTCGCGCTCGTCCAGCCGACCGCGCGCATTACCGCCACGCACGCCGCCAGCGGCACCAAGCACCGCCTGGGCGTGGTGGCCGAGGACTTCCCCGTCCTGTTTTTCGGCCCGGACTGCCGCCCGCTGCCGGACCAGCACCGCATCACTACCCCGTCGGTTTTCGTCCTCGCGCCGACGCGCACGAAGTTTTCGGCCGAGGGGGCGGCCGTGGAGGTCGCCGACGAGCTGCGCTTTACCACCTGGCCGGAGTGGTCCCTGTTCGAGCTGCGCGAGCTGGCCGCCGCGGACGTCGAGACTCTGACGGTTGCGCTGGATCACCCGGCTAGCTTCACCACCCGCCAGGTGCGCGTGTCCACCCCGGAGGATCCGCATTCGCGTCTGCCGGAGTGGCGCAGCGCCGACAACGCCATCCCGGACGTGCGCGGCACGGATGCCGGGCGTATCTACGGCTCCTCGCCGCGGCTGGTGCTGCCGGTCGATCCGGCCCCGGAGTGGTCGGTGGAGCTGTACTACGTCGACCCGTTGGGCGAGCGCGAGCTGGTCGAGCAGCTGCTGGAGCTGGCCGAGTTCCAGGGCCACGAGCTGGCGCTTTTCGCCGACGCCTACGAGGACGCCTGGGTCGGCCGCTACGAGGTGGACGTGCTGCGCGACGAGACCCTGGTGGACCGCCGCACCTTCAACATGGCCGAGGGTTTTGACCTGCACGTGACCTACAACGGCGCGCAGTTTCGGCACCCCGACCAGGCCGCCGACGCCAACGCCTACACCAAGGCCTACTACTCCCAGCGCAAGGCGGCGGAGAAGTACATCGACGTGCCCTTCGACAAGACGCAGGCCGTGCCCCGCGATGCCGAGACCGCCATGTTCCAGATCTCCAACGCCGTGGACTACTGCCTCGACGTCGTGGTGGTGCCCAAGGCGCTGAAGTACTCGCTGGACCTGCGCGGCGAGCAGCCGGACTGGGACACCCACCCCGGCACCATCCCGCAGGGCTCCCTGGCCCGCAACGGCGAGCTCAAGGTGCGCTTACCCGTGGCCATCGGCGGCTCGGCGGCCCTGCTGCTGACCCACGAGGTCTCCCGCAAGGTCAAGGTCATCCAGCTCAAGCGCCGCCGCCACGGCCGCGTGTTCACGGTGGGCAATAGCGCCATCCAGCACGCCTTCCCCGAAGCCCACGCCAACCTGGTGGCCACGCTGGCGTGGCACCCGGCATCGGCGGCGCAGACGTGGGCCGAATTGTCCGATTCCTTCGGCTCGGAGCTCGAGTTCGAAAAGGCGTGGGAGGCGCACGCCACCCCGGACGTGCAGCTGGCTACCCTGCTGCGGCTCAATGAGTCGGAGTTTGAGCTGTCGGGGCGGATTGTGGGCGATAGCCTGCGGCTGTCCGGCAACGCGATGGGCCGGCAGCTGACCGGTTTCCTCTGGCCGGTCACGCGCCCGGACATCGCGCCGTGGCGGGTGGAGTTTTCCGCCCAGCTGTCCACCCGCGTGCCGGAGGAGCTGCAGGAGGCCGGTCCGCTGGCCGTCGACGTGGTCGAGGCGCAGCCGGGCTACCAGGCCAAGGCGCCGAACCGGCCGTCGATGCGCGCTTTCATCGTCGCCCAGGACGGCTACTTCGACGACGGCCACGGCGACGAGCTGGCCTACAAGCTGTCTGGCGCTAACCCGCGGGCAACCGTCGCTAAGCACGAGCAGCCCGCGCTGTGGCGCCACCTGTTCGCTTTGCGCAACCTGGGCCCGGCCGCTACCCGGCCGATGGCCGGCGTGCTGCGCAAGACCATCGATGCCGACCCGCGCCACATGCTCGAGGCGCTGGGGCGGTCCAACGTGCGCTCCGGCGACCAGCCGGCCCTGGCGATTGCGCACGGGCTGGCCAACTACGACTTCCACAGCAACGGCGAGCGCGTGGCGGAGTTCCGTGCGCTGCCGTGGATTCGCGTCGTGGAGCAGCTCAACGATCTCGTCGATGGGCACGCCGACTGGGACGATGCCACCGATTTCATCCGCACCGCCGGCGGCGAGGTGCTGCTGGAGCTGCTGCGCGGCGGCGAGGACACCGGCACCGCGGACACGCAGCAGGTGATGAGGGAGGTGCTGACGGCCGCCAAGGCGAACAACACGCAGCAGGCGCTCGAGGCGCTCTACGATGTCGCCGCCGCCCGCCGCGTCGCCGATGCCTCCGCCCTGCGCCACGGCTGGGCCGAGATCCTGCGCCGGCGCAAGAAGTTCATCGACGTCACGGGCTTCGCGGAGTTCCGGGAGGAGATGATGAAGCAGGAGGCCAACGTGGTCGGCGACGAGATCCGCGCGCACCTGCACCTGCTGCGCCGCTTCGCGCACACCGCCGGCAAGCGCCAAAAGAACCAGTGGGCCTGGGTGCCGTACCTGTCGGCCATGGCCGCGCACATCACGCGCGCCGGCGCCGCCGAGCTGAAGGGCCGGGTCTCCTATTACGTGCCGCTGAAGCCGGAGCACCTGACCACCTGGGCGGAGCTGGCGCAGCTGGCCCCGACGCTGACCATCTACGATGTCGTCCGCGAGGAGGCCCGCCAACTCGTCCGCGCGAACGGGCCGGTCGAGGGCCTCTAGGCACGCCGAGTAGGCGCTACGGACGTGGTCCGTGGCGCCTTTTCGCGTATTTTGGCTGGGTTTGTCCCTTGGGGTGTCCCCTCGCAGCCTGGGCTCGCGGTTTTGCTCTTGCGGCTGTGTTCTCGTTCCTTGTCCCTCGGCTGACCCCCGTGTCAGCCGTCAGCCGTCAGCTGCTAGGGCCCGCCGCCCCAGGGTGGATCCCACGTCACCTTGCCGCGTCTTCGGTTGACCCGCCCGTGTCTGGGGTAGGCCGGGTCGTCATCATTCCACGAATTATGGAACTCGCACAACAAGGTGAGATTCTCCTGGTTGGTTTCTCCACCGTCTACCCAGGGGTGGATGTGGTGGACCTGGCACTCGTCGGCTGGTTTCCTACAGTTCGGCCAGGCACAGGTGGTGGTCTCCGCCTTCGCCATGTCTTTCTGCTTGCGCGAGGCATGCCGCTGGAAGCGGTATTGGTTGACCGGGCCGCGCCTAGGATCCACCAGGGTGGCAAGACCCGCATCCCACAGGTATTGGCGGACGTACTCGGCACCCGTCATGGTGGTCCCGTTGCTCAGCCGCAAGGTGATCTCGTCCCCCTCGCCGGCAAGGATTTGGACCCAGTCGGGCAGGGAGATGACCACGTGCGTGGCCTTCGGTTGCTTGTTCAGCCCGCCGCTAAACAATGCTTCTACGTCGGGGATGGTCTTGATGGTGGCCCAGAGGTTTTCCACCAACTCCGGGTCACCGGTAACAGAAAAAGTACTCGGTCCGTCTTTGCGGCGGGTCACGCGCACGCCTTCGGCTGGCGGTGCCGGGCGGTTAAGCTCCAGGACCTTTTTGTTAGCCAGTCTGCGTAGTTGTTTGGTGGTGCCGGGAGTGTTGCATAGTTCAATGAGCATGGCCCAGGCGTGGCCTTTGTGGCGCACCCGCCGGAAGGCGTTGTCCAACGCAATGAGGGTGTCTAGATGGTGGCCCTGCGCGGCGGCCGCTTTCCTCGCGGCGGCTTGCTTGCGCGTATACGTGGTGTGTCCGAAGAAGGTCTCGCAGGCACGAAACTGCGCGGCCGCGGCAACATCCGACATGACAGCCTTCAAAGCGGGCAGGCTCAACTCGCGGCACAGGCCCAAATACTGGATCCCGTCCGCGAAGATTGAGTGCGCTGCTTTCAAAGTGTCCATGGCTGTCGTTGCGGTCATGACCCACACGCTAGAAGCACAGATCAACCCCTACAAGGTCCGGAAACCCAATCTGTGGATAACTCGGAGCAAAGTAACCATCCTGCACGAGGCCCGAAACAGCAGAAATCGCCCGTTTTTGCGTCGCGACCTGCCCCAAGGCCGAAAAATGGAGCAACGTACCCAAGTAGCCATAGGTTGGCAAAATTTGGGCACAACTAAACAACATTAGGCACACTTAGCCACAAAAAGGCCCCCGCACCAGGCGGGGGCCAGAAGGAGTGAGGGCTTAGTTGTTCGAGTTGACCAGTTCCTCGCTCTGACGCTCGACGCAATCACGCTGTGCCTGCTGATCCTGGATCTGCATGCACTCCTCGAAGTTCGTCTCGTTGAATACCCAGACGGTAAACGCCACCATGATGGCGGCGATAGCAATGGAAATCACCGACAGGATAAAGCCCACCACCGACATCCAGGTGCGGCGGGTCTCCTTCGGCTTCTTGGCGTTGCGGACCATCGCGATGATGGCAACCACGACGCCCGCAACACCGACGATGGCGCCCAAGCCGCCGACGATGAGGCCCACCACGGCGACGATACCGAGGATTAAGGCCGTCAGCGCCAGCTTCGACTTCTCGAAGTTCGGGGCGTTTTCGAAGCCGCCCTGGTACTGGGAGCCACCGTAGCCGGCGGCCGGCGCGGCGTAGGCGTTGCCCTCCGGCGCGGCCCCATAGGCGCCGTCGTCGAAGCCGGCGTTCGCCTCGCCGGTGCCGCCGTAGCCATAGCCAGCGCCGGCGCCGGCGCTGGGATCGGCGGCGTGCTGGCCCTGGGCATCGTTAGCACCCGGGCGGGAATCACCGTAGGACGGCAGGCCCTGGTTCGGGTCGTTGTTCTGGTCGTTCCCATAAGGGTTGTTGGGAGTGGTCATTTCTACCCTCTTTCCTAGTGCTATAACTTACTATCCCGCCCCACAATAGCGAATAAGTAACCGGTTTCGCAGCGCGAGCGCTACCACGCGCGCAGGTATTCGATGCGCTCGCGCAGCTGCTCGGCGTTGCACAACGCGGTGGGCGGCCCGCCACAGGCCTTGCGGGCCTCGTTGTGGATGGCCCCGTGCGGCCGCCCCTTGCGCCCGGCGGTAATAGACACGACCGTGTTGAGCTCCTTGCGCAGGCGCGCGATTTCGTCGACGGCGAGCTCCTCGGCCCCGCCGCCCTGCGGCTGCTGCTTCTGCTTCGGCGCGCTCGGCATGCCGTAGATCTGCCTCCGATGCTCCTCCGCCGCAGCCTCTGCCCGGCGCGCCTTCTCCCGGGCCTCGCGGGCGTCCATCTCCTCTTCCTGCTTCTTGCGCAGCAAGTCCTTGACCTGCTGGGCGTCCAACAACCCGGGGATGCCGAGGAAATCGGCCTGTTCCGCATCGTCAGTAAAGGCGGCGGTGTTGAAGGAAGAACCGTCGTAGATCAGCGAGGAGAACTCCGCGTCGGCCCCGAGGGACTCATAGGGCTTGTCCAGGTCCGGCTCCGACTCCTTGCGGTTGGCCTGCTCGAGCAGCTCGTCGTCCCAGCCCTCCTTGGGCCGGTCCGGCTTGCCCAGCACGTGGTCGCGGGACTTTTCCATGTTCTCGGCCAGACCCAGCAGCACGGGCACCGACGGCAGGAAGACCGAAGCGGTCTCGCCCGGCATGCGCGAGCGCACGAAGCGGCCGATGGCCTGGGCGAAAAACAGCGGAGTCGACGCCGAGGTCGCGTACACGCCCACGGCCAGGCGTGGCACGTCGACGCCCTCGGAGACCATGCGGACGGCGACCATCCACTCGTCGTTGCTCTCCGAGAACTCATCGATCCGCTCGGACGAGCCCGGATCGTCGGACAGGATGACCGAGACCGGCGTGTTCGAAATCCCCTTGAGGATCTTCGCGTAGGCGCGGGCGGTCGTCGAGTCGGTGGCCAGCACGAGCCCGCCGGCATCCGGCATGCTGCGGCGCATCTGCATCAGGCGCGTGTGCGCGGCCTGCAGCACCGCGGGGATCCAGTCGCCCTTCGGGTCCAGGGCCGTGCGCCAGGCGCGCGCGGTCTGCTCCGGGTTGAGGATGTCGCCCAGGCGGGCGGCGTATTCCTCGCCCGCGGAGTCGCGCCAGCGGGCCTCGCCGGAGTACGCCAGAAAGACCACGGGGCGCACGACGCCATCGGCCAGCGCGTCGCCGTAGTTGTAGGCGTGGTCGGAGCGGGAGACCAGGTGGCCCTCCCCGTCCTGCTCGTAGCGCACGAAGGGGATCGGGGAATCGTCGGAGCGGAAGGGCGTACCGGTCAGCGCCAGGCGGTGATTCACGTCGTCGTAGGCCTCGCGCACGCCGTCGCCCCAGCTCTTGGCGTCGCCGGCGTGGTGGATCTCGTCCAGGATGACCAGGGTGCGCCGCGCGGAGGCGACCGCCCGGTGCTTGAACGGGTGCATGCCGACCTGGGCGTAGGTGACCACGATCCCGTCGTAGGCCGGGTTGACCGCCGAGGAGTTGGTGAAGTGCGCGTCCAGGGACATGCCGACGCGGGCGGCGGCGGACGACCACTGGATCTTCAGTTGCTCGGTGGGCACCACCACGATGACGCGTTCGACGGTGCGGTCTTCGAGCAGCTCGGTGGCCACGCGGAGGGCGAAGGTGGTCTTACCGGCGCCCGGCGTCGCCACGGCCATGAAGTCCTGAGGCTTGGTGCGCAAGAACTTCTCCAGCGCCTCCTGCTGCCATTGGCGGAGTTTGCCTTTGTTCTTGCCCGGAATCACTTGCGCCGCAGACCCTTAAAAATCCGCTCGCAGTCGGGGCAGACCGGCGAACCGGGCTTGGCTTGCTTGGTCACCGGGAAGGTCTCCCCGCACAGCGCGACAACCATCTTGCCGTTGACCGCGGAGTCGAGGATCTGGTCCTTCTTTACGTAGTGGAAGAATTTCGGGGTGTCGTCATTCGGGGTGGACGTATCCTCCCGGACGTCTGGCCTTTCGATTGTTTTCGTCGTCGTACTCACAGCACCCCATTTTGCCGCAAGAGTGTGGATTAATGCGAGTCCCCAGCTACCCTAGGGAGGCATGGAACCGTACACCGTTGACAATCCGGACGGCGATCCCCCTGTTAAGGGCTCCCGCCGCCTCTTCCGGCGCGCCTCGGTGTCCCTGATTACGGATGCCAAGGTCGGCCCCGGCCAGGATCGCCACCACCGCGAGGTGGTCTACGCGATCCTGCAGTTTATCCGTATCCCCGCCCTGTTTATTTCCATTTATTTGGTCTACGCGCACCAGGCGTGGCTCGCGGCGGGGATTGTCTCCGGGCTCACGCTGCCGCTGCCGTGGGCGGCGGTGGTCATCGCCAACGGGCGCGGCCAGCCGAAGGACAAGCGCGAGCGCAACGTCTACAAGCCGGCGCTGGCCCGTCAGATGGCCGCCCAGCAGCGCGAGCAGGTTACCGGCCAGCAGCGCGCGCAGCTCGAGCAGCCGGAAACCATCGACCACGACGACCCGAAGAACCCTTAAAAAGCAAGGAGCCTGCCTGCTATGCCCGCCACTGAACGCTTTTGCCTGCCGCTGCCGGACGATCTCTCCGCCCTGGCGGGCGAGCTCGCCGACGTCTTTACCTCCGCCGGTTTCGACGTGGCCGGTATTGCCGGCTTCTTGGGCCCGGAGGCCACCGAGGCCCTGCACCGCGGCGAATACGCCCCGGTGGCGCTGCGCTGCCGGGACGACAGCCAGATGGCGTGGCTCGTCCGCATCTTTTTGCTGCACGATGCCGTCCCCGCCACCGCCCTGGCCCAGGCCGTGGGCGCGCGGCTGGCCACGCAGCTGGTGGATACCGGCATCGTGCGCGCCGATGAGCACGGCACGGTCTACTGCGCGCTGGAGATTCGCCCGCAGATCATCGCCGGCCGGGAGCGCGTGGTCTTCTCGGACGTCGATGCCTCCCTGGTCGACCACGTGCCCGGCTCCCAGCACGTGGTGGGCGTGGGCGCGGCCAGCCTGTCGCTGCTGCAATCCACTCCCCTCTCCCCGGTCGGCACGGTGCTGGATCTCGGCACGGGCTCGGGCGTGCAGGTGCTCGGCCAGCTGGGCTGCGCCGAATCGGTCACCGCGACCGATGTCAGCGAGCGCGCCCTAACGCTGGCGCGCGCGACGGTGGCCGCGGCCGGCGCCAGCGACCGGGTGGAGCTGAAGGAAGGTTCCTGGTTCGATCCGGTGGCCGGGCGCCGCTTCGACCGCGTGGTGGCCAACCCGCCGTTCGTGGTGGGACTGCCGGAGGTCGGCCACGTCTACCGCGACTCCGGGATGGAACTAGATGGGGCCTCCCAGAAGGTGGTCTCGGAGGTGGCGGATTATTTGAACCCGGGCGGCACCGCGCACCTGCTGGCGGCGTGGGTTCACCGCACCGACGAGAACTGGGCGCAGCGCGTGGCCAGCTGGCTGCCGTCGCACGGGGTGGCCGCGTGGGTCATCGAGCGCGACGTGGCGGACCCGGCGCTGTACGTGTCCACGTGGCTGCGCGACGAGTCCGTCGATGTGCGCACCCGCGCCGGTCGCAAGCGCAGCACGGCCTGGCTGGAATACCTGGCCGACCACGACGTGACCGGCATCGGCTTCGGCTTCGTGGCGCTGCAGCGCATTGCTGACGATGCCCCCACCGAGGTCCTGGCGGAGTCCCTGCCCCAGGCCTTTAGCGATCCGCTGGGCCCGGAGGTGGAGGAATACTTCGCCCGCGTGGCCTGGCTGCGCGACCTGGTGCCCGGGGAGATCGAGACCAAGTACTTCGGGCTGCGCCCCGGCGTCGCCTTGGAGGACATCTCCGTCGCGGATGCCGAAAGCCACCAGGGCTTCGAGCCGGCGGTCAAGCGCCTGACCCGCACGGAGGGCCCGCGCTGGTCGCACGAGGTCGACGACGGGCTGGCCGCGGTGGTGGCCGGCCTCAGGCCGGATGGGCTCAACCTGGGCGAGACCATCGCCCTGTACGCCGCCGCCCACGGGCTGGACGAGGAGGAGCTGGTGCGCTCGGCCGTGCCGGCCATCGTGGACTTAATCCGGCACGGGCTGGTGCTGCCGGCCGAGTTCTTGGATTAGGCACCGGCGCGGCAACCACCAGAAAGCACGCGGCCGGGCAGGCAACGAGCAGAAAGGCACGAGGAGTTTATGAAGGCAGTGTTGACGCGGGTTTCGCAGGCGAGCGTGACCGTGGCGGGTGAGACGGTGGGCAACATCGATTGCCCGGAGACCGGCGGCGTGCTGGCGCTGGTGGGAGTTTCGCGCGAGGACTGTGAGGACAAAGCCACGACGGCGGCCGCGGTGGAGAAGATGGCGCGCAAGATCGCGGAGTTGCGGATGCTCGACGGGGAAAAGTCCGTGACGGATACCGGCGCGCCCGTCCTGGTGGTCAGCCAGTTCACCCTGTACGGCGCGACGGCCCGCGGGCGGCGCCCCTCCTGGTCGGCGGCGGCGCCGGCGGAAATAGCCGAGCCGGTGATTGTCGAACTGGTGCGGCAGCTGCGCTCCCGCGACATAACCGTGGCCGAGGGCCGCTTCGGCGCGATGATGGAAGTCAGCTCAGTCAACCAAGGACCCTTTACTTTGCTGGTGGAGACCTAGCCCGTCACCCCCAAAAGATGGTGCGGGAACTAATCCGCGCCGCGAGCCGTTGAGTAGTTTGTAACCGGCGATACTTTAGGAGGCCCTAGATGACCACTTCCCACGACCAGGATTCATCTAAGCAAGACGCCACGGAGCAGGAGGTTGATCGCGGTTCCCGCCGCGGACACACCAACGACAACCCTTCGGCCGACCTCGTGCGGGTTTACCTCAACGGCATCGGCAAGACCGCTCTTTTGTCCGCCGAGGACGAAGTCGAGCTGGCACAGGAAATCGAAATCGGCCTGTACGCCGAATACAAACTGAATAACGCGGAAAAGCTCACCCGCGCCGAGAAGCGCGACCTGAAGATTCTCGTCAAGGAAGGCAAGAAGGCCCGCTCCCACCTGCTGGAGGCGAACCTGCGCCTGGTGGTCTCCCTGGCCAAGCGCTACACCGGCCGCGGCATGCCGCTACTGGATCTTATCCAGGAGGGCAACCTGGGCCTTATCCGCGCGATGGAGAAATTCGACTACGCCAAGGGCTTTAAGTTCTCCACCTACGCCACCTGGTGGATCCGCCAGGCCATTACCCGCGGCATGGCCGACCAGTCGCGCACCATCCGCCTGCCCGTCCACTTGGTCGAGCAGGTCAACAAGCTCTCCCGCATCAAGCGCGAGATGTACCAGTCCCTGGGCCGCGAGGCCACGAATGAGGAGCTGTCGGAGGAATCCGGCATCGATGAGGACAAGATCGAGATGCTCCTGCGCCAGTCCCGCGACCCCGTCTCGCTGGACATGCCGGTCGGCGCGGACGAGGAAGCCCCGCTGGGCGACTTCATCGAGGACGCCGAGGCTACCGACGCCGAAACGGCCGTCGTCGCCTCCCTGCGTCACTCCGATATCCGCTCGGTGATCGGCTCCCTGGAGCAGCGCGAGCAGGACGTCATCCGCCTGCGCTACGGCCTGGACGACGGCGTGCCACGCACCCTGGACCAGATTGGCCGCCAGTTCGGCCTGTCCCGCGAGCGTGTGCGCCAGATCGAGCGCGAGGTCATGGCCAAGCTGCGCGACGGCCAGCGCGCCGACCGACTGCGCGAGTACGCCCAGTAGGACTTTTATCCGCCGCCTTAGCCCGCCGCGACCTGATCTTTCAGGCCGGCGGCTTCGTCTTTGTGTGGACGCTTCCTAGACCGTAAATAGCGTTTATAGCCTTTACTGCGACAACGGCAGCCCGGCGATATGCGCTAGACTATGGTGTATTAGTTTTGCCGCAGCTTAGGTTTAGCAATCCTGTGCTGCGAGTGAGAATCCACTCCCGGAATCAGAAAGGTGCCAGCCCACGTGAGGGACCTAGTCGATACCACCGAAATGTATCTGCGAACCATCTACGAGCTCGAGGAAGAGGGCATTACCCCGCTGCGCGCCCGCATCGCGGAGCGGCTCGAGCAGTCCGGCCCGACGGTCTCGCAGACCGTGGCGCGCATGGAGCGCGATGGCCTTTTGCATGTGCGCACCGACCGGAGCCTGGATCTGACCCCAAGCGGGCGCGAGCTGGCCACCGCCGTGATGCGCAAGCACCGCCTGGCCGAGCGGCTGCTGACCGACGTGCTGGGCCTGGACATCCACCAGGTCCACGACGAGGCCTGCCGCTGGGAGCACGTCATGAGCGAGGACGTGGAGCGCCGCGTCGTCGCCGTGCTGGATGATCCGGCGCGCTCCCCCTTCGGCAACCCGATCCCGGGCCTGGCCCAGCTGGGCACCAACGTGCCGGAGCAGTCGGAGGGCACGCGCGCCATCGACCTGCCGGAGGGCAAGGAGGTCACCGGTACCGTCAGCCAGATTAATGAGATCCTGCAGGTCGACCACCAGCACTTCCGGGAGCTGCACGATGCCGGGATCGTCGTCGGCGCCGAAGTCACCGCCCTCAACAACGGCGGCGCGATTACCCTGACCACTAAGTCCGGGCACGGCGTCGAACTGCTCAACGACTTGGCCCACGCGGTGCGGATCGAGGAGTCTTAAACCCATGAAGCTTCTGGTTACCGGCGGCGCCGGGTACGTCGGCAGCGTGTGCGCTGCGGTTCTTATCGAGCGCAGCCACGACGTGACGATCATCGATGATTTTTCCACGGGCAACCGCGAGGCCGTCCCGGCGCAGGCGCGCCTGGTCGAGGGCCGCGTCGACGAGCTGGCCCAGTCCGTGCTGTCCGAGGGCGGCTTCGACGGCGTGGTCCACTTCGCCGCGCGCTCCCTGGTCGGCGAGTCCGTCGAGGTGCCGAACGAATACTGGCACGACAACGTCGGCACCGCCCTGGCCTTGCTGGACGCCATGCGGGACAACGGCGTCAAGAACCTCGTCTTCTCCTCCACGGCGGCCACCTACGGCGAGCCGGAGCAGGTGCCGATTACCGAGGACGCGCCGACGGCTCCCACCAACCCTTACGGGGCGACCAAGCTGTCCATCGACTACATGATCACCTCCTACGCGAAGGCCTTTGACCTGGCGGCGACCTCGCTGCGCTATTTCAACGTGGCCGGCGCCTACGGCTCCGTCGGGGAAAACCGCGCGGTGGAGACCCACCTCATCCCCATCATCTTGCAGGTGGCCCTGGGGCACCGCGACAAGATCTTCATCTTCGGCAACGACTGGGACACCAAGGACGGCACCGCGGTCCGCGACTATATCCATATCCGCGACCTAGCCGACGCGCACGTGTTGGCGCTGGAGAGCAACAAGCCAGGCTGCCACCGGATCTACAACCTGGGCTCCGGCGACGGCTACTCCGTCAAGGAGGTCATCGCCGCCTGCCGGAAGGTCACCGGCCACCCCATCCCGGCCGAGGACGCCCCGCGGCGCGCCGGCGACCCGGCGGTGCTGATCGCCTCCTCCGAGAAGATCAAGGAGGAGCTGGGCTGGAACCCGACGCGCACGGACCTGGATACCATCGTCTCGGACGCGTGGGAGTTCACCCGCCAGCTCGGCGACCAGGCGCACTCGGCCCGCCGCGCGTAACCGCTAGGCCTAGGCGGCCCGCGGCTCGGGGTCGCAGCCGCATACCCCGTAGACGGCTGCCAGCCGCGCCTTCTCCGAGCCCTGCCGCACGCTGTCGATGAGGTGCTCGCTGAGCCCGCAGCGGAACGCGCTGAGCAGCAGCCGCAGGAAGTTGTGCTCGGGGAATTCCTCGCGGCCGACCATCAGCGCCGTGCTGGCCTTGTAGTAGATGCCCATCTCGATTGAGCAGACTGCGTAGACGGCCAGCGCGTTGGCGCGAATGTTCCCGCTGAAGGTCTGCGCCAGCGCCAGCATGAGCGTGCAGGCGGCCGCCGGGTGGGCCAGGCAACCGCCCAAGGCGACGTCGCGGGCCTTGGTGCTGCCCATCCACACGGCGGCGGTAAACAATAGATCGGTGTCCCCGGCGACGTCGCCGGGCCCGTCGATATCGCTTAAGACCTCCGGGACGTCGCGGGCGATGGCCACGAGGTCGTAGCCGTAGGTGCGGTGGCCGCAGCAGGCATCGTTAGCACAGGTGGTAGCCAGCCGGTTGAGGGCGGCGAGTTCCTCCGACTCCCCCAAGCGGCTACGGCGCTGGAAGGGCTCGAAGCATTCCTGCCGGTCGAGGGCGGGCAACTCGCCTTCGGCGATGCAGGCTCGCATGCTGTCGGAGTCCGTAATCGGCGCAACGCGGCCTTCCAGCCAGGCGTCGCCGCCGGGGCCCTGGTGCAGCGCCGGGTCGGCGAAAATCTCCTCGTAGGGCCGGCCGACCTGGATTTCCGGCACCATCCACAGGCCCTCCAGGTCGAGGTAGCACTGGTCTGGTTCGGAAAGGAAGTCAATGAGTTCGCTGAGGTGGCGTTCCGGGCGGGTGCTGATGATGAACGCGAAAAAGATGTGGTCGGGATATTGGTCCAGCAGGGCGAGGCCTTCCTCCCAGCCCTCGTCGACGTCGTCGATGCTAATGCGCAGGAGGGGTCCGAGAATATAACTCTCGGGGCAGTCGTGGGCGGGCTGGAAGCTGACGATGACGAGGGATTCGGACGGGTAGAAACCAAGGTTTCCGGGGATGTCGGCAAGGATTTCGGCGGGTGTGTACGTGTGTGCTTGTGAAGTAGTCATGCTGTCATCATCGGCGGGATGTGCGCCGAAATCGAGCGCTGCCGTCCCGCGCCTGTGGATAACTCGCCACATTTATATGCCACGTAATATATCGGCACGTTATCCACAGGCCGGGGCCCGCCGCGATGGTCTACAATAGCTCCAATGCGTTCCCGCAAAGGTTAAGGAATAAACCCGGCCGGGGAATCGTTGTTGCAGGTAAGAGAAGGAGGAAAAGACATGCCTGATGAAGATCGCCGCATGTACGAACTGGAGTATCCTGCCCCAGTAGTCGACTCCGCGAATGACGACGGCAACGGCCCCACCCTCGTAGTGGCCATGAGCGGCTACGCGGACGCGGGCCAAGCGGTCGACGCCAGCGCTACGCACCTGCTCGCCGCGCTCGACTCGCGGCCCGTGGCCGCGTTCAACAACGACGAACTCATTGATTACCGCTCGCGGCGCCCCGCGGTGACCATCGACGCCGATAGCCCGATGGAAATCGAGCAGCTCGACCTGAGCATGCGCGTGGTGCGTGACACCCGCGACAAGCCCTTCCTGCTGCTGTCCGGCCCCGAGCCCGACCTGCGCTGGGAAGGCTTTACCAACGCGGTGGCGGACCTGGCCGACAAGTTCGACGTCTCGGACACCATCTGCCTCTACGCCGCCCCGATGCCGGTGCCCCACACCCGCCCGCTGGTGATTACCGCCCACGGCAACTCGCGCCGGTTAAAGCAGCGGATGTTCAAGTTGGATTCGACCATGATGGTGCCGGGCTCGGCCCAGCTCTACCTGGAAAAGGAGCTGGCGGACCGCGGCCACAAGGTCGCCGGCTTCACCGTCCACGTGCCCCATTACCTGGCCTCCTCGCCGTACCCGCACGCCACGCTGCAGCTTCTGGAGTCCGTGGCCACCGCCGCCGGCTTGGACTTGCCGCTCGGCAGCCTGGAGCACGACGTCGAGCGCGTCAACCAGCAGCTGGCCGAGCAGGTCGAGGACTCCGAGGAGGTCAACCAGGTCGTGCGCCAGCTCGAGGAACAGTACGACTCCTTCCTCGAGCACTACCGCGACGAGCACCCGCAGGCCGTGTTGCCGGGCGAGCAGAACATGCCCACCGGCGAGGAAATCAGCGAGGAATTCGAGCGCTTCCTCGCCTACCTCGATGACCAGGACCCCGAGGTCCGCCGGGCCATCGAGCGCAACATGAACCACGGCCGCGACGACGGGGATGTCGACTCCGGGACGGGCCCGGAGGATCGCAGCGACGAGAGCTAGGCGGGCCGCGCCCGGCCGCCCCGGCGGTGACGGCGATGGCCTAGAGTGGTAGGCGTGACTTTAACGCAAATGCTGCCCGACCTCGCCGAAGTACCGGAGTCGCTCGTCGACACCGCCATCTGGGACACGTTCACCGCGTGGACCACCGAGCGCGGGATTTCCTTGTACCCGGCCCAGGAGGAGGCATCGTTAGGCATCCTCGCCGGGGACAACGTCATCCTGGCCACTCCGACGGGCTCCGGCAAGTCGATGGTGGCCAACGCCGCGCACTTTATCGCGCTGGCCCGCGGGCAGCGCAGCTTCTACACCGCGCCGATTAAGGCCCTGGTGAGCGAGAAATTCTTCGCGTTGTGCGAAATCTTCGGCGCGGAAAATGTCGGCATGATGACCGGCGATGCCACCGTCAACGGCAACGCCCCCATCATCGCCGCCACCGCGGAAATCGTGGCTAATATCGCCCTGCGCGACGGGCGCGAGGCCAAGATCGACCAGGTGGTCATGGACGAGTTCCACTACTACTCGGACCCGCAGCGCGGCTGGGCCTGGCAGGTCCCGCTCCTGGAGCTGGACCAGGCCCAATTCCTGCTGATGTCGGCCACCCTGGGCGACACCACCTGGCTGGAAAAGGATCTCAGCGAGCGCACCGACCGCACCACGGACCTCGTGGCGGGCTCGGAGCGCCCGGTGCCGCTGGATTTTAGCTACACCTTCCTGGCCGTCCACGAGACCATCGAGGAGCTGCTGAGCGCTGGCAAGGCGCCCATCTACGTCGTGCACTTCTCCCAGCGCGAGGCCGCCGAGCGCGCGCAGACGCTGACCTCGCTGAAGGCGATGATCACGCCGGAGGAAAAGGAAGCCATCGCCACCGAGATCGGCAGTTTCCGCTTCACCACCACCTTCGGCAAAGATTTGTCGCGGCTGCTGCGCAAGGGCATCGGTATCCACCACGCCGGCATGCTGCCCAAGTATCGCCGCCTGGTGGAACGCCTCGCCCAGCGCGGCCTGCTGAAGGTCATCTGCGGCACCGACACCCTGGGCGTGGGCATCAACGTGCCCATCCGCACGGTGCTGATGACGGGCCTGGCGAAGTTCGACGGCACGCGCCAGCGCATCCTGAAATCCCGCGAGTTCCACCAGATCGCCGGGCGCGCTGGCCGCGCCGGCTACGACACCGAGGGCGCCGTCGTGGTCGAGGCGCCCGAGCACGAGATCGAAAACGCCAAGGCCCGCCGCCGCGTGGGCGACGACCCGAAGCGGCTGAAGAAGCTGCGCAAGAAGGCCCCGCGCGACGGCGAGGTCTCCTGGTCGGAAAAGACCTTCGAGCGGCTGACCCACGCCGAGCCGGAGCAGCTGACCTCCCAGTTCCGCATGTCGAACTCCATGCTGCTCAACGTCCTGGCCCGGCACGGCAACGGCTACGAGCACCTCAAGCACCTGTTGCGCACCAACCACGACACCCGCGCGCAGCAAAACCAGCACATCCTGACCGCGCTGGATCTCTTCAAAGGTTTGCTCAACGCCGGCGTGGTCCAAAAGTCCACCAAGGGGCTGGACATCTACGGCCGGCCCTACCACCTGGTGCGCGAACTGCCCCGCGACTTCGCGCTGAACCAGCCGCTCTCCCCCTTCGCGCTGGCGGCGCTGACGCTGCTGGACCCCGAGTCCGAGACCTTCACGCTGGACATTATCTCCTGTTTCGAGACCATCCTGGACGATCCCCGGCAGGTGCTGCAGGCCCAGCAGAAGGCCCGCCGCGGCGAGGAGATCGCGGCGCTGAAGGCCGAGGGCGTGGACTACACCGAGCGCATGGCCATCGTCGAGGAGATCACCTGGCCCAAACCCTTGGAGGAGCTGCTCGACCAGGCCTTCGAGTCCTTCTGCGAGGGCAACCCGTGGGCCAAGGAATTCGATATCGCGCCGAAGTCGGTCCTGCGCGAGATGGTCGAAAAGGCCATGACGTTCTCCGACTTGGTCGCCACCTACGGGCTGGCCCGTTCCGAGGGCGTTATCCTGCGCTACCTGACCGACTGCTGGCGCACGCTCAAGCAGTCGGTGCCGCAGGAGTACGTGACCGAGCAGCTCGCCGACATCCTGGAATGGTTGGGCGAGCTCATCCGCCAGGTCGACAGCTCCCTGGTCGACGAGTGGGCGCAGATGGCCGGCGAGGACTCCCCCGTCGACCAGGCCACAGTGGACCGCGAGCTGGCCTTCGGCGTCGAGGACCCGACCGCGCTGACGTCCAACAAGCGGGCGTTTACCATCATGGTGCGCAACTACTTCTTCCGCCTGGTCCAGCTTTTCGCCTTCGAGAAGGAAGACCGCCTGGCCGAGTTCCTGGACTACCTGGACGAGGTGCCCGACTTCGGCGCGGCACTGGACGATTACTTCGACGAATACGCCGACATCGACTCCGGTCCGGCCGCCCGCGGACCGGAGTACTTCCGCCTGGCAGAAACCCGCCCGCGCGCGTGGACGGTCCGCCAGATTATCAAGGACCCGGACGGCGACAACGCCTACGCGCTGGTCGGCACCGTCGACCTGGATGCTTCCGACGAGGCCGGCGAGGTCCGCCTGTCCGATCTGCGCGTCGACTACTAAAGGCTTAGGGCGCGCCTTCCCCCTAAGGACGCGAAAACACCCGCCCCGGCTCGGTTGCGAGCGGCTGGGCGGGTGTCTGCTTTAAAGCGCGGCGCTAGATTTAGCGGGCGGCTTCAATCTGGACGGTCTGGGCGACAGCCTGGATGACGGCGCCAACCTTGACGGCCTCCCAGATCTGCTCCTTGGTCAGGCCGGCTTCCTGCAGCTCGTGCGCGTGGGCGGCCAGGCAGTGCTCGCAGCCGTTGATGGCGGAGACCACGGTGTTCCACAGCTCGAAGTTAGCCTTCTCGACGCCCGGCTTGGAGATGATGTTCATGCGCAGGCCGAACTTGACCTGAGCGTAGTCGTCACCGAGCCAGCCCTTGGCGCGGTAGGCAACGTTGTTCATAGCCATGACGGTGGCGGCACCCAGGGCAGCCTCGACGGCCTCGTCGGACAGGTGCTCCTTGGCCTCTTCCATGATCTCGGAGAGGACGGTGTCGTTGCGGGTAGCGGCGGCAGCGGCCAGCAGGGAGCCCCAGAGCTGCTCCTCGTTGAGCTCGGTGCTGCGGGTCAGGGTGCCCAGGTTCAGCTTCTGGTCTTTGGCGTACTCGGGCATGGAGCTCTTCAGGTTATCAATAGACAAGACTATTCTCCTTCTGGATTTTGATAAGTATATTTCAACGGGGTTGAGACAAAGACCCCGCCGGAGCGGACTTCGACGGGGTCCATGGCTTTAAGTCTTTACTTCAGGGATTCCTGAACGACGTCCATCTTGTTGATGTTCTTGGTCGGGTCGTTAGCTTCCCAGTTGCAAGCGCAGACCTCTTCGGACTGCAGGGCGTCTAGCACACGCAGAACCTCGTCGACGTTGCGGCCCACAGCGTCCGGGGTGACGGACACGAACTGGATGATGCCGTCCGGGTCGATAATGAAGGTGGCGCGGTCAGCGACACCGTCAGCGTTCTCGACACCCAGCGCACGGATCAGGTCGTGGCGAACGTCGGCGAACATCGGGAACGGAACGGACTTCAGGTCCGGGTGGGTGGCGCGCCAGTTGAAGTGAGCGAACTCGTTGTCGGTGGAGCCGCCCAGCACCTGGGTGTCACGGTCCTGGAACTCTTCGTCCAGCTTGCCGAATGCCGCAATCTCGGTCGGGCAGACGAAGGTGAAGTCCTTCGGGTAGAAGAAGACGATCTTCCACTTGCCTTCGTACTTATCCAGCGAAACCTGCTCGAAGTAGTCCTCCGGCTGCTGGGCGTTCACGTCGTGCAGGTCGCCACCGGTGAGCGCGGTCAGGTTGAACTCCGGGAACTTTTCCCCAACGGTCAAGATAGGCATTGTTGACAACATCTCCTTTAATGAGGTTGCTTAGTCCAGATTTGTGGTCTGCGGCCGCCTTAGCGGCCAACGACTTCCATTATGCCTATCAGTTTCAAGAACGTCAATAGACCTCCCTATCTATTAATGATATAATGATAAGTATGCATAATAAAGAGTACCGTCCCACCCTCGCTCAGCTGCGCACATTCGTCACCATCGCCGAAAATAAACACTTCGGCACGGCCGCCCAAAAGCTACAAATCTCCCAGCCTTCGCTGTCCCAGGCGCTGGTTGCTTTGGAGCAAGGCCTCGACATCCAACTGATTGAACGCTCCACCCGCCGAGTCATCGTCACCGCCGCCGGCGAAAAGCTGCTGCCCTACGCCAAGGCCACCCTGGAAGCCGCCAACGCCTTCTTCGCCCACGCCCGCGGCGCCCACGGCGACCTGTCCGGGCCGCTGACCATCGGCGCCATACCGACCGTGGCCCCGTACATCCTCCCGGATCTGCTCAAGAACCTGCACAGCAAGTTCGAGGACATGGAGCCCCGCATCGTCGAGGAGCAGACCGAGCACCTGCTCCAGCGCCTGCGCGACGGCCAGCTGGACCTGGCCATCATCGCCCTGCCGTCGGAGGCCTCCGGGCTGGTCGAGGTCCCCCTCTACACCGAGGACTTCGCCGTGGTCGTCCCCAGCGACCACCCGCTGGCCGGCCGCGACGACCTGAAGCTCGAGGACCTCGATTCCCTGGATCTGCTGCTCCTCGACGACGGCCACTGCCTGCGTGACCAGATCATGGACCTGTGCCGCAAGGCAAAGATCAACCCGTCGGAGGCCACCAACTCGGTGACCCGGGCATCGTCGCTGACCACCATCGTCCAGCTGGTCATCGCCGGCCTAGGCGCCACCTTGGTGCCAGAGTCGGCCCTGGCTGCGGAAGCTAACCACCCGGAGCTGGGCATCGCCCGCTTTGATGATTCCGTAACCGCCCAGCGCCAGATCGGCCTGGTCTTCCGCAACTCCGCCGCTCGCGCCGATGAGTTCCGCGAGTTCGGCGAGACCGTCAAGGACGCCTACGACAAGGCCCTGGCCCGTTCCCGCGAGTCCATCCAGTAAGTCCAAGCGCCACAAACACTTCACCCCGCCGCGGGGCACAACCACGTGCTCCGGGCGGGGTGAAAGCTTTAGTGAGCCGCTTTTAGACGCGGACGGTGGCCGCGCACGAGCGGTACATGTGCGCCTGGGCCAGCAGCACGACGGCCGCCACGATGCTCGCGCCCAGCATGATGAAGATGGACATCAGGATGACACCCACGATGCCGAAGGAGATAAACAGCAGGCTCACCAGCGCCACGGCCAGCATGAGGCCGAAGGAAATCAGCCCCACCAGCAGGCTGAACAGCAGCAGCTGCAGGTAGTTCTTCTTGCCGGCGGCAAAGCCCGTCGAGAAGGAGGCGCCGAAGCCGGTCTTGCCGTCCGCCGCGAACCACGGCATCAGCGTGAACAGCGGCGATAGGAAGAACATGAGCACGACGAAGGCCATAAAGAAGGCAAAGACTCCCGCGAAGACGCTCGGATCCAGCTGCGCCGGGTCGGTGGTTTCGCTCATCTCGTTGAAGCCGCTGAGCTGCATCCCGCCCAGCATGATGACGGTGATAATCCCCTGGACGACCAGGTAGACGCCCGCGGCGGCCCAGTGCACGTCCTTGCCAAGGGCGCCGATACCCGGCCGCGGCTCGTCAACGTGCCAGGTGGCAAACCGGTACAGCACGGGCGTGACCACGATAGAGATCACCAGGCTGAGCAGGCTGGTGACCACGGAGTTGCCCGAGTAACCTGCCTCGATATCCCCGCCGGTGAGCAAGGAGATGCCCATCGAGAGGATCGCGCCGGCCAGGCCCAGGACTAGCGCCAGCGGCACCAGGGTCTTCCAGTTGCGGCCGAAGGAGGAAAAGCCCCAGCCGATGGACCGGACCGCCTGCGGGCGCTGCGGCCCGTGCAGATATCCAGCATCGCCGCCCGCATAACCCTGCGCGCCCGCGTACCCGTAGCCCGGGGCCTGCTGCCCGCCGGGATTCGGGGAGCCGAAATTCGGGTTGTCCTCCGGGTGGCTCGTCGGCTCGTAACGCGGCAGATCGCCGAAGGAGTCGTTCGGCGACTGCCCGTCGCTCGGATCGTTCGGGGTGGTCATGGTGGGTCCTTTCTGAATTCATCAACAGAATACGGCGGGGACTGGCTACCCCAGTGACGGTATCACCCGGCGGCCCTATACGTTCGACCTGTTCCGAAAGAGTGTCTCAATAGTTACCGGTTTGAGCCCTCACGCGCCGCCGTGAGTAGAATTAGCTGCGACAATGGCTAATACACACAAGGACCCGCAAGAACCGCGCGAGGCGCGCGATACCTCTCCCGCAGCGCCCAGCCGCGACGATCTGTACGCCCGCCTGGCTAACGTACGAAGCGCCGACGAGCGCGCCTTCCGGCGCCGCCTGAAAAAGGCGCGCTCCCCGCACGCGCTCACGGCGATCTCCGCCGACATCGACGCCGCCGAAGAGCGCGTACGCGGCATCGACCGCCTCGTGCCGGAGATCGTCTACCCGGACAGCCTGCCGGTCAGCGCCCGTCGCGACGACATCGCCGAGGCGATTGACAACAACCAGGTGGTCATCATCGCCGGCGAGACCGGCTCCGGCAAGACCACGCAGATCCCGAAGATCTGCCTGGAGCTGGGCCGCGGCCGCCGCGGGCTGATCGGCCACACGCAGCCGCGGCGCCTGGCGGCCCGCACGGTCGCCGAGCGTATCGCCGACGAGCTCGGACAGAAGATCGGCCAGACCGTCGGCTACGCCATCCGCTTCGACGATCAGGTCTCCAAGTCCACGGCCGTCAAGCTCATGACGGACGGCATCCTGCTGGCGGAAATGCAGCGCGACCGCTTCCTCAACGCCTACGACACCATCATCATCGACGAGGCCCACGAGCGTTCGCTGAACATCGACTTCCTTCTGGGCTACCTCAAGCGGCTGCTGCCCAAGCGCCCGGATCTCAAGGTGATTATTACCTCGGCGACCATCGATCCGGAGCGTTTCGCCCAGCACTTCGCCAGCCCGGAAGGGCCCGCGCCCATCATCGAGGTCTCCGGCCGCACCTACCCCGTCGAGATCCGCTACCGGCCCCTGGAATTCGAGGCCGGCGGCAAGGTGGTCGACCAAGACCCGCTGGACGGGCTCGTCGAAGCCCTGACCGAACTGATGGCCGAGGGCGACGGCGATATCTTGTGCTTCTTCCCCGGCGAGCGCGACATCCGCGACGCCATGGAGGTCATCGAGGCCAAGAAGTGGAAGGGCGTGGAGGTCACTCCCCTCTTCGGCCGCCTGTCCAACCAGGAACAGCACCGGGTCTTTAGCCCGCACTCGGGGCGGCGCATCGTGCTTTCGACCAATATCGCCGAGACCTCCCTGACGGTGCCCGGAATCCGCTACGTCGTGGACACCGGCACCGCGCGTATCTCGCGCTATTCCACGCGCACCAAGGTCCAGCGCCTGCCCATCGAGCCCATCTCCCAGGCCAGCGCGAACCAACGCTCCGGACGCTGCGGGCGTGTGGCCGACGGCATCGCCATCCGCCTGTACTCGGAGCAGGACTTTTTGTCCCGCCCGGAGTTCACCGACCCGGAAATCCTGCGCACCAACCTGGCCAGCGTCATCCTGCAGATGATTTCCCTGCGGCTGGGCGATATCTCCCGCTTCCCCTTCGTGCAGCCGCCGGCGGACAAGGCGGTGCGCGACGGCATCGCCCTGCTCAACGAGCTGGGTGCTTTGGGCACGGAGAACAAGAACGGGCTGCCCACGCTGACCAAGACCGGCTCGACGCTGGCGCGCATCCCGGTCGACCCGCGCATGGCACGGATGCTGGTGGAAGCCCACAAGCTGGGCTGCCTGCACGACGTCATCATCATCGTTGCGGCCATGACCATCCAGGACGTGCGCGAACGCCCCTTAGAAAAGCAGGCCCAGGCCGACCAGGCGCACGCGCGGTTTAAGGACAAGACCTCGGATTTCTTAAGCCAGCTCAAGCTGTGGGACTACATTAAGGACTCCCGCGACGAAAAGTCCGGCAACGCTTTCCGCAAGCAGATGAAGGCGGAGTTCCTGCACTACATGCGCATCCGCGAGTGGTTCGATCTGGTGCGCCAGCTGCGCGAGGTCGCCAAGCAGCTCAAGTGGACCGCGCAGGAATCCGGCAAGCGGGCCGATGCCGCCATCCACCAGGCGCTGCTGTCGGGCTTGCTGTCCAATATCGGCGCCCGCGACGGCAACTCCAAGGAGTTCCACGGCGCCCGCAACACCCGCTTTATGGTCTTCCCCGGCTCCGCGCTGGCGAAGAAGCCGCCGGAGTTCGTCATGGCCGCCGAACTGGTGGAAACCTCCCGGCTGTGGGCGCGCGATGTCGCCCAGATCGATCCCGCCTGGGTGGAGCGTTTGGCCTCCGGCCTGCTCAAGCACAGCTACTCCGACCCAGTCTGGTCGAGTAAGCGGGCCACGGCCATGGTCAAGCAGAAGTCGACGCTGTACGGCGTGCCGGTGGTCCACGACCGCTCCGTGCCCTACCACCGCGTCGACCAGGCTGCGGCCCGGGATTTGTTCATCCGGCACGCGCTCATCGGCGGAGAGTGGAATACCCACCATTCCTTCTTCCACGACAACGTCGCCAAGCTCGACAAGGCGGCCGAGTACGAGGACAAGGCCCGCCGCCGCGGCCTGGTAGCGGACGAGGACGCCCTCTTCGCCTTCTACGACGAGCGCCTGCCCGCCAATATCACCAGCGGCAAGTACTTCGACTCCTGGTGGAAGAAGGAGCGCCACGCCCACCCCGCGCTGCTGGACTTCGATCCGGAAGCACTGGTCAACGACGCCGATAACCGTGTGACCGAGGCGGACTTTCCCGATACCTGGCGCGCCGGCTCCGTGGAGCTGGACCTGTCGTACCACTTCAGCCCCGGCGATCCCCTGGACGGCGTGACCATCCAGGTGCCGGTGCCCATGCTGGCCGGGCTGGATACCACCGGCTTCGATTGGCTGGTGCCGGGCCTGCGCCTGGAGCTGGTCACGGAGCTCATCCGCAGCCTACCCAAGGCCCTGCGCCGCACGGTGGTGCCCGCCCCGGAGTTCGCCGAGCGCGCCCTGGACAAGCTGGTCCCCTACGCCGGGCCCATTACCGAACAGCTAGCCGACGTCCTGCGGGAACTGGGCGGCCAGGGCATCAACGCCGTGGACTTCCGCCCGCAGTCACTGCCCGACCACCTGCGCATGAACTATGCCGCCATCGATAAGCGGGGCAAGATTATCGACTCCGACCGCGATCTTTCCGCGCTGGTCAACCGCCAGGCAGGATCGATTAAGTCCTCGGTCTCGAAGGTCAGCCGCATCTCGGAGTCCGGGTCAGTCAAGGAATGGCGCGCCGACAACCTCGGCTCCATCGATGACGAGGTCCGCACCACGGTGGACGGCCACGAGGTCACCGCCTACCCGGCGCTGGTCGCCACCAAGGACGGCGTCGAGGTCAAGGTGCACCCCACCAAGGCCGCGGCCGATGCGGCCATGCTGACCACGACGCTGACGTTGCTCATGCGGGAAATCACCGTCAACCCGCGCCCCATGGTCAAGGGCCTGCCCTTGCAGCAGCGCGTGGCCATCGACAACTACCCGCACGGCGGGGCCGAAGGCCTGGTCTCCGACGCCCGGGTGGCCGCCATCCGCGATCTCCTGCTGGAGGCCGGCGGCGCGGTGCGCTCCCCGGAAGAATTCGACCAGCTGCGCAAGAAGGTCGCCCCGGACGTGCCCGGGCGGGCGCGCCAGATGGTCGTCGCCATCGCCCCGGGACTGGTCGAATACGGACGCATCACGGACGAGCTCGACAAGTGGACCGGCCCAGCCATCGACGACATCCGCGCCCAGCTGGATTTCCTGCTTCCCCCGCAGGCGATCACGAAAAACGGCATCGAACATCTGCGGCATCTGCCGCGCTACCTGCAGGCGGTGCGCATTCGGTTAGAAGAGATGAACCTCGACCCGGACAAGGACGCGGACCGCCAAGCGGAGGTCGACGAGGCGAAGGCCTACCTCAATAATCGCCTGCGTTCGCTGCCAGCCGGGAGATCTAAGACGAAGGCGGTGCGGGATATCTACTGGATGATCGAGGAGCTCCGAGTCTCCCTGTTCGCCCAACGCCTCGGCACCGCGCACGCGGTGTCCCTGCGACGCATCCAGAAGGCTGTCGACAAGCTGGCCTAGCGCCGCGCTGCCGCGGCCGAAGCCTAGAAGTTGCTCCGGTCGCGGCGCTTCATCAGGCGGATCTCCGACTCGAAATCATCCGCGCTGTCGAAGGATTTATACACGGAGGCGAAGCGCAGGTACGCCACCTCGTCGAGGTCGCGCAGCGGGTCGAGGATGGCCAGGCCGATATCGTTGGCGTTGATCTGGGAGCTGCCGTGGCTGCGCACGGTCTCCTCCACTTCCTGGGCCAGGCGCTTCAAGGCGTCGTCCGAGACATCACGGCCCTGGCAGGCCCGGCGCACGCCGCGGATCAGCTTGTCGCGGCTAAACGGCTCGGACAGGCCGTTGCGCTTGACCACGGACAGCACCGCCTTTTCGACCGTGGTGAAACGGCCCCGGCACGAAGAACACTCGCGCCGGCGGCGGATGGAAGCACCCGCGTCAACGACGCGGGAGTCGATGACGCGTGACTGTTCGTGGTGACAAAATGGGCAATACAACTCGGCTCGCTCCCCGTATCTTTCTAGCTTCCCGGTTTCATCCGCACCAGCGGACCACGCGGATGCCTTACCAGTCTACTGCGCGCGGCGATGGGAAAGCCGAGTGCCCGGACCGCGGCCTAGTTCAGGTGAGCCTGCTGGGTGATGGCACTGTCCACGGCTCCCATCGAGCTGGCGGACTCCGGGCCGTCAACAAGCCCCATGCCCGCCGCCAGCGTGCCCAAGAAGACTGCACATCCGAACACAGCGCCGAGCGCGTAGTTGCCCTTCTGGCGCCCCTGCTCGGAGACCATCCCGCGCGGCTGCCCTGCGAAATCCTCGGCGCTCAGCGCGGGCTGCGAACGACGGTCTGTTCGATTATCTAGCGTGAGCGTTCGAGAATAGCGCGACCCCACGCCAGCCGGGCCGTGCCCCG
This sequence comes from Corynebacterium sp. 32222D000AT, assembly GCF_053546955.1. Lineage (NCBI taxonomy): Bacteria > Bacillati > Actinomycetota > Actinomycetes > Mycobacteriales > Corynebacteriaceae > Corynebacterium > Corynebacterium sp. 32222D000AT. Next base: position 41,141 of record NZ_JBPPVW010000007.1, read on the forward strand.
ACCAGGCGGGCGCGCCCTGCCGATCCCCGAAATCTCGGACCGATGGCTCCCACACCGCGGCCGCGGGCACCACGGAAGGGGTGCGGGAACCGGTGCGGTAAGCTGCAAATTCGGTGTTAGCGATACGGCGGTCATCAAATGCGAGAGTCATAGTAATCTTTCCTTTCCTTGGTGCCACCGAGTCTAAATCCGGACCCCGACATGGCACCGACTTTCCTTCGTTCGAATGTTCGAATTAGGTTCTGTGTTCGATTTATAGCAGGGTTTCCAAAATTTGTCTAGCGCACGGGCGAAGATCTCGAACATTTGTACATTTCGTGCTAGAAAGGAAGGTAGGAATTTTCGCGGGCCCGCAGCGCCTGTGTCCCCCACTAACCGACCTGCTAGTCAACTTGGAGAGTTAAAGACCATGGCCCGACCCAGCAAATCCTCACAAAAACCGACACTCGACTCCTTAAGCGCCCGCCAGCGGCGCATCCTCGAGGTCATTCACGACGCCGTACTCCTGCGCGGCTATCCGCCGAGCATCCGCGAGATCGGTGACGCCGCCGGCCTGCAGTCGACCTCCTCGGTGGCCTACCAGCTCAAGCAGCTGGAGGAGAAGGGCTTCCTGCGGCGCGATCCCAACAAGCCGCGCGCCGTCGATGTCCGCCACCTCAACACCGAGAAGGAAGACGCGAAGGCCGAGAAGGCCAGCAAGTCCGCGGATCTCCCGCAGACCCCGCCCGATGCCGGCCAGGTCAGCTACATCCCCGTCGTCGGGCGCATTGCCGCCGGGACCCCCATCACGGCCGAGGAAAACATCGACACCTACTACCCCATGCCGGATGAGGTCGTCGGCGGCGGCGATCTCTACATGCTGCAGGTCGTCGGCGACTCCATGCGGGACGCCGGCATCCTGGACGGGGACTGGGTCATCGTCCGCTCGCAGTCCACGGCGGAGGAAGGCGACTTCGTCGCAGCCCTCCTGGAGGGCGAGGAAGCCACCGTCAAGGAGTTCCACCGCGACTCCACCGGGGTGTGGCTGCTGCCCCACAATGACGCCTATTCCCCTATCAACGGGGACGAATCGGAAATCATGGGCAAGGTCGTCTCCGTGATGCGCAAGCTCTAATTCCCCGGAACATTCCGCGTTATTCCCCCTTTCTGAGGTAGCGGGGCATGCAAAAGGTCACTCCCGCCTCATGGCCGTAGTTCCGATTTGCCCGATCTACCTCAAGAAATACCCAAGCAACCCAAGAACCGGGTGCTTGGGTTTTTCTGTTTGTGTTTGCCCACGCGGTTTTTCTGGAACAATTTGAGTAGACCCATTTCACCGTGTGCGCGCGCCCATCCGCGCGCGTACCCACGGACCGAGGAGAACTACCCCATGTATGCAGAAGAACGCCGTCGGCAGATTGCGTCCCTCACCGCCGTCGAGGGACGCGTCAATGTCACGGAACTCTCCCATAAATTCGACGTCACCGCCGAGACCATCCGCCGCGACCTGGCCGTCCTGGACCGCGAGGGCGTCGTCCACCGCGTCCACGGCGGTGCGGTGGCCTCGCAGACCTTCCAGACCGCCGAGTTCACCCTGGACACGCGCTCGCGCTCGGCCACCGGGGCGAAATCCGCGATCGCCGAGGCGGCCCTCGAATTCCTCCCCGAGACCCCGGGCAGCATCTTCCTGGACGCCGGCACCACCACGAACGCGCTAAGCGATCTCATCGCAGCGAGTCCCCTGGCCAACCAACTGTCGATCGTGTCGAACAGCCTGCCCATTGCCCTGTCGCTGGCCAATAATGGCATCAAGGACGTCCAACTACTGGGCGGTACGGTGCGCGGCATAACCCAGGCCGTGGTCGGCGATACCGCCCTGCGCACCATGGCGCTGCTGCGCGCCGACGTCGCGTTCATCGGCACCAACGCCCTGACCCTGGATCACGGACTGTCCACCGCAGACGCCCAGGAGGCGGCCATCAAGGCCGCGTTCGTGACCAACGCCCGAAAGGTTGTGGTCCTGTGTGACTCTTCCAAGCTGGGCAACGACTACCTGGTCAGCTTCGCCAAGATTTCGGACATCGACGTCGTCATCACGGACTCGGCGGCACCGCAAAGCTTCGTTGACGCGCTGCGCGAGCGCGAGATCACCGTGGTCATCGTCGACGCTTAACCCCCTCCAATACAAACAACCCGGCACAAGCCCCGCGTTAAGGCGGCGGCTCGGCCGGGTTGTTTAGTTGGACTGCCGGGGCCGTTAGCTTTCGACCTCAGGCTGCGCGAGCTCCTCAATGAGTTCGCGGACCTTGTCGCGCGCCTCCGAGGGGCCTTCGCAGGACACGGCTGCGGCGGCGATCTTGCGGCAGTCCTCGAGGCTGAGCTCGGCCAGCTGCGCGCCCACGCCGGCAACGGCGGTCGAGGCGGCCGACAGGGAGTTAACCCCCAGGCCGGTGAGGACGGCGGCGAGCATCGGATCCGCGGCGGCCTCGCCGCAGACACCTACGGGGACGTTGTTGTCGCCGCCGACCACGCAGGTGTGCTGGATAAGGCGCAGCACGGCGGGCTGCCAGGGGTCGGTCAGGTACGCCAGCTGCGGCGACAGGCGGTCCGCGGCCATGGTGTACTGGGTCAGGTCGTTGGTGCCGATGGAGACGAAGTCCAGGTGCGGCATGATGGTATCGGCCATGAGGGCCGCGGCGGGGACCTCGATCATCGCGCCCGGGATAAGGTTGCGTTCCCGGCACAGGCCGGCGAACCAGCGGGCCTCGTTCGCGGTAGCCACCATCGGGGCCATGACCCAGGTCTGCGCGCCTTCCGGGCGCTGTTCGGCGGCTTGGGCGATGGCGTCGAGCTGCCGGGTCAGCAGCGACTCGTTGTCGCGGGCGATGCGCAGGCCGCGCACGCCCAGCGCCGGGTTCTCCTCATCATCGAGGGTGGCGTAGCTAATCGGCTTGTCCGAGCCGGCGTCCAGCGTGCGCACGACGACCTTGCGGTCGCCGAAGGCGTTGAAGACCTTGGAGTAAATCTGTGCCTGCTCGTCGACGCTCGGTTCCTCCGAGGCGTTGAGGAAGGACAGCTCGGTGCGGTACAGGCCCACGCCCTCGGCCTGGGTGCCAGCGGCCAGCCGGGCGGCGTTGCCGTCGGCGACGTTGGCAAGCAGCTGCACGCGGTAGCCGTCGCTGGTTTGGGCCGGACCCTCCCACTGGGCGATCTTGGCGGCCTTGGCCTGGTACTCGGCCACGGCGGCCTGGGAGCTGTCGGCGTCCGCGCCGGTTTCGACCAGCCCGCGGGAACCGTCCACGAACAGCCACTCGCCCGCGCTGAGCTCGCGCAGCTTCGCGCCCGTGGCCACGATGCACGGGATGTCCAGCTGGCGGGCGATGATGGCGGTGTGGCTGGTGGGCCCGCCTAGCTCGGTCACCAGGGCCTTGATCCGGTCGATGTCCAGCGTCGCAGTATCCGCCGGCGCCAAGTCGTCGGCCAGCAGCACGGCCTCGCCTTCGACGTAGGGCAGGCCCGGCTCGTCCTCGCCGCGCAGCTCCGCGATGACGCGATCGCGCACGTCCTTCAGGTCCGTCGTGCGCTCAGCCATGACACCGCCGGCGGATTCGAACATGGAGACAAACTTGTCCGTGGCGGCGACTACCGCGTATTCCGCGCCGTTGCCGCCGCGCACGTTCTTGCGCACCGTCTTGTGCCAGCCCTTATCCCGCGCCATCGAGGCGGTGGCCTTCAGAACCTCCGCCGCATGCCCCTCGGCGCTTCCCGCACGCCCCTCGAGGCGCTGCGCGACGGTTTCCGCGGCCTCCTGGAAGCGCGCGAACTCGGCCTCGCGCTGGTCTTCTTCGACGATGGCTTCCCCGGACTGCGGCAGCTGCGGGCGGGGACGTACCCACACCGCGGGAGCGTAGGCGACGCCGGCCACCACACCGGTGCCCGCGATGGTGCCCCGCTGCCCGGCGTTCGCTTGAGCCGAGCTAGCTTCAGCGCTCGTCGACCCGGTGGTGGCGGTGCTGCCAGTGTTGTCGGTGTTGGTCATGTAAAACTTCTCCCTACGTCTGAAGACTAAGTAGACAAGATCGGTATACGCGTATTTATGGCAATCCTACTCAGGCTCGCCAGTACTCACTAGAAACGAATTCTGAGCTCTTCCGAAACTAGGTCCAGTGCGCCTCCGGCCCACTGGTGCAGGAGTCGTCAGGCCCCGGCGAGGCTCCGCAAGAGAACAACTTTCTGCCCAGTCTACCGAGACCCACGGAAAACCACATATACCCATTGACATACGGGCATAATCGGGCAACAATACAAAGTAAACGTCTGCAAACGTTGTCACACGTTACAGTTCGTTGACATTGACCCCTCGGCCACTCGGTCCCGGGCACCGTCGGATGTCTCACCCCTGCTGGCACTCAGGCCCGCAGCTAGAGACAACCGGCAAGGAGGCACGGAGCGACTGGCCGAAGCGCCCGCCGGAGGAAGCACCACCCACCATGATTTTGACGCTGACCCCTAACCCCAGCATCGACGCGACCCTATCCCTCGATGAACCGCTGACCACCGGTTTGGTCCACCGCGCCCGGTCTGTCTCCCAAGTCGCCGGCGGCAAGGGCATTAACGTCACCCACGCCGCGTACCTGGCGGAGCACCCCACCGTGGCGCTGTTTCCCGCGGGCCCCTCGGATCTATTCCTCTCCCTGGTCGAGGACGCCGCGCTGCCCTACGAGGCGGTCCCCCTCGACCACACCATCCGCGTAAACACGACGATTACCGACCCGTCCGGCGGCACCACCAAGATCAACGGCCCAGGCCCGTTGGTGGGTCCGGAGGTCCAGCAGGAAATCATCCAGCGGTTGGGCGCCCTCTCGGCGAACGCGGACTGGGTGGTGCTGGCCGGCTCCCTGCCGCCGGGCTGCCCGGCTGACTGGTATTCCTCGCTCATCAAGGCCCTGCGCAGCGCCTCCCCGCAGACCTGGATCGCGGTGGACACCTCCGACCAGCCCATGCTGGAAATCGCCCGCAACCTAGACACCGCGGCCCCGGATCTGCTCAAGCCGAACGGCTTCGAGCTCGGCCAGCTCGCCGGCGAGGACGGGCTCGCGCTCGAGGAACAGGCCGCGCGCGGCGATTATTCTGGAGTCGTGGCTGCGGCCCGCTCCGTGGTCCAGCGCGGGGTCGGCGAAATCCTGGTGACCTTGGGCGGCGCCGGCGCGGTACTCGTCACCGCCGATGGTGCCTGGGTGGCCACGCCCCCGGCTTCCGAGGTCGTCTCCACCGTCGGTGCGGGTGACTCGGCTCTCGCCGGGTACCTGCTGGCGCGCACCGCGGGCACCACCCGCCCGGAGGCGCTGCGCCAGGCCGTCGCCTACGGCACGGCCGCCGCGGGCCTGGCCGGTACCACCCTGCCCCGGCCAGACCAGATCGACCTGGCGGGCACCACGCTCGACGAACTTGATAACTAAATATCCTTTCCCGAAATCCTAAAGAAATGGAGCTGTCTCATGGCTTCTGAGATCATCACCGCCGACCTGGTGGCCCTTGATGCCCACTTCGGCGATTCCGTCGACTCGGTCATCACCGAGCTGGCCACGCTGGTGCACGCCACCGGCCGCGCCACGGAAATCGACGGCCTGGCCCAGCCAGCCATCGAACGCGAGTCCAAGGGGCGCACCGGCGTGGCCGGGCAGGTCGCCATCCCGCACTGCCGCTCCGCCGCGGTCACCGAGCCGACCCTGGCGTTCACGCGCCTGGCCGACGGCGTCGACTTTTCCGGCCCCGACGGTGACGCGAACTTGGTCTTCCTTATCGCCGCTCCCGAAGGCGGCGGCAAGGCCCATCTGAAGATTCTGTCCAAGCTGGCCCGCGCGCTGGTCCGCCCGGACTTCCTCGAGGTCCTACGTACCGCCCAGCGCCCGGAAGAAGTCGTCGAGGCCGTCCTCGGCGTGGTCAACGCGGAAAAGAAGCCAAAGAAGCCAGCTAGCGAGGCGGCCGGCACCGCCGGGGCACAGGCCGGGGCCACCGCGGTCACCGGTCCCGCTGCTGCTAACGGCACTGCTGCCACCGGTGCACAGGAGTCGGCGTCCGGTGCCGCGGTCACGCGCATCGTGGCGGTGACCGCCTGCCCGACCGGTATTGCCCACACCTACATGGCAGCCGACGCGCTGACGCAGAACGCGGACACCCGCTCCGATATCGAGCTGCACGTGGAGACCCAGGGATCTGCCAACCAGGAGCCGCTGCCCGGCAGCGTCATCCAGGCCGCCAATGCCGTCATCTTCGCCACCGACGTCGGGGTCCGCGACCGCGAGCGATTCGCCGGCAAGCCGGTGATCGAGTCCGGGGTCAAGCGCGCCATCAACGAGCCCGGCACCATGCTGGATGAGGCCGTGGCGGCCGCGCAGAACCCGAACGCCCGCAAGGTCAGCGGCACGGCCGCAGCCTCCTCCGGCGAATCCGAGGAAGGCGCCAAGCTGGGCTGGGGCAAGCGCATCCAGCAGGCGATCATGACCGGCGTGTCCTACATGGTGCCGTTCGTGGCCGCCGGCGGCCTGCTGCTGGCGCTCGGCTTCCTCTTCGGCGGCGCCGACGTCGCCAATGGCTGGCAGGCCATTACCACCGACTACTCCCCGACCAATCTGCCGGGCAATACCGTTGAGGTCGACGGGGCGATGATGGAATTCCAGCGCTCCGGGATGATGCTCTACCTGGGCGCGGTCCTCTTCGCCACCGGCCAGGCCGCCATGAGCTTCATCGTGGCCGCGCTGTCCGGCTATATCGCCTTCGCACTAGCCGGCCGCCCCGGTATCGCCCCGGGCTTTGCCGGCGGTGCCATCGCCGTGCTGCTGGGCGCCGGCTTCATCGGCGGCCTGGTCACCGGTCTCATCGCCGGCCTGGTCGCCATGTGGATCGGCAGCTGGAAGGTCCCGCGCTGGCTGGGCTCCCTGATGCCGGTGGTGATCATCCCGCTGTTCGCCACCCTGGTCGTCGGCGTACTGATGTACATGTTGTTGGGCGCGCCGCTGGCCGGCATCATGGAGGGCCTGCAGAACTGGCTGCGCTCCATGACCGGCTCCTCGGCGGTCCTGCTGGGCCTTATCCTCGGCCTGATGATGTGCTTCGACCTGGGCGGCCCGGTCAACAAGGCGGCCTACCTCTTCGCCACCGCCGGCCTGTCCACCGGCGACCAGGCCTCCATGGAGATCATGGCCGCGGTCATGGCCGCCGGCATGGTGCCGCCTATCGCCCTATCGCTGGCCACGTTCATCCGCAAGAACCTGTTCACCCCGGCGGAGCAGGAAAACGGCAAGTCCGCCTGGCTGCTGGGTCTGTCCTTCGTCTCGGAGGGCGCCATCCCGTTCGCCGCGGCCGACCCGTTCCGCGTCATCCCGGCCATGATGGCCGGCGGCGCCGTCACCGGTGCCATCTCCATGGGCATGGGCGTTACCTCCCGCGCCCCGCACGGCGGCATCTTCGTGCCCTTCGCCATCTCCCCGGTCGGCAGCTACTTCCTGGCGATCATCGCCGGCGTGGTGGTCTCCACCATCTGCGTGCTCGCCCTCAAGCAGTTCTGGCCGAACAAGGCCGTGCGTGAGGCCGCCGCGAAGGACGCCGCCGCCCAGGCCGAGCCCGTCACTGCTTAAAGCAGGAACGCCCCGCGGTGCTACCGCGTCCGTCACAGTCGCGCGCCCTCCGGCGCGGGGCGTGGCACGCGGAACTAGCGCGCCGTAGACTGGGGCAGAAAACAACCGATGAAAGGATTGATTAATCATGGCTTCCAAGACCGTCAAGGTAGGTTCCTCCGTGGGCCTGCACGCCCGTCCGGCTTCCATCATCGCTGACGCCGCTGGCGAGTTCGATGAGGACATCTTCCTCAACCTGGTGGGCGAAGACGATGACGACGAGACCGATGCCGCCTCGTCCCTGATGATCATGGCCCTGGGCGCCGAGCAGGGCGACGAGGTCACCGTCACCTCCGAGAACTCCGAAGCCGTCGAGAAGATCGCTTCCCTCATCGAGCAGGATTTGGACGCCGAGTAGGCCACCAATCCCGGTTTTAGATAAACCTGGGGCCCAGGACAGTTCTTTGCTGTCCTGGGCCCCAACTCTTTTTGCGCATTTCTACTGGCCGCTCAGCGTTCGCCTAGCTGCGCACTAGTACTTCGCGTTCTGCCCTTCCCCGACGTGGTCGTAGAGGCGTTTCATGATGGGGTAACCGATGATGATGCCGACAGAGCCCCAGGCGATGCCTTCGAGGGTGACGCCGAAGACGTCGAGGGTGAGGTTGCCAATTCCGGCGATGAGCGCCACGGCGGCCGCGGTCAGGTTGACCGGGTTGTTGAAGTTGACCTTGTTGTCCATCCAGATGCGCACGCCGAGCATGCCGATGAGCCCGTAGAGCACCAGGGTGGCCCCGCCCAGCACGCCGGTGGGGATGGTGAAGATGAGGGCGCCGAATTTCGGGATGAACGCCAGAGCGATGGCGGTCAGGGCTGCGACGAAATAGGCGGCGGTGGAATACACGCGCGTGGCGGCCATGACGCCGATGTTTTCCGCGTAGGTGGTGGTGCCGGAGCCGCCGAAGCCGCCGGCCAGCGAGGTGGCCAGGCCGTCGGCGAAGAGGGCATCGCCCGCCAGGTCGTCGAGGTCCCGGTTGGTCATCTCCGAGACGGCCTTGACGTGGCCGACGTTTTCGGCGATGAGGACGACCAGCACCGGCAGGGCCACCGCGATGGCCGAGAGGTTGAACTCCGGGGCGTGGAACTGCGGCAGGCCCACCCAGGCGGCCTCCCTAATGGATTCGCCGGCAGACGGATCCAGGTTGCCGGTCAGCGCGGCAAAGGCCCAGCCGACTACGACGCCGATGAGGATGGACAGGCGCGAGACCATGCCGCGGCCGGCCACCGTGGCCAGCAGGATGACCACCAGGGTCACCGCGGCCACCAGCGGCTGGCTGGAGAAGTTCGCAGCCGCGTTCGGGGCCAGGTTCAGGCCGATGAGGGCGACGATGGCGCCGGTCACGGCCGGGGGCATGACGGCATCGATAACGCGCTTGCCCGCGGCCTTGACGATAAGGCCGATGACAACCAGCGCCAGGCCGGTGCACATCACGGCGCCGGCCTGCACGCCGATGCCCTGGGCCTGCGAGGCGGACAGCGGCGCGATGAAGGCAAACGACGAGCCCAGGTAGGACGGCAGGCGGTTGCGGGTGATCGCCAGGAAGAGGATGGTGCCGATGCCGGAGAACAGCAGCGTGGTGTTGACCGGAAAGCCGGTCAGGGTGGGCACCAACAGCGTGGCGCCGAACATGGCCACGACGTGTTGCATGCCGATGCCGATGGTGCGCGGCCAGTTCAGCCGTTCTTCCGGGGCGACCACGGCCCCCGGGGCGATCTTCTTTCCGTCACCGTGGACGGTCCAACCGAAAATATTACTCACGAGTCTTCATTATGGATCACCTGCGCCAGGCGGGGTTAATCCACGCGAAACTCGGTTAACTCCGCCGCGACCTGCTGCGGCACGCGGGCGCTTATCCGCGTGCCCTCTTCCGAGTAATCCTCGCTGCGCACGGTGCCCTCCTCGTGGAGGCGGGCTACGACGTCGCCGCGGGTGTACGGCACGAGGAGTTCGACGTCCGCGTCCAGGGTGTTGAGGAAGAGCTCGACCCGGGTGGTCAGCTCGTCGACGCCCTCGCCGGTCTTCGCCGAGACGAAGACCACGTTGTCGCGGTCCAGGGTGTGGCGGACCTCCGCGAGCACCAGGGGATCGGCCTGGTCGATCTTGTTGATGACGATGATCTCCGGCGGCGGGTTCTCCCCTGTCTCCTTGACGATGTCGTAGATGACCTTGTTGACCGCGGAGATCTGCTTGAGCGGGAAGGGATCCGAGCCGTCGACCACGTGCAGCATGAGATCCGCGCCCAGCACCTCCTCTAGCGTGGACTTGAAGGCCTCGACCAGCTGCGTGGGCAGGTGGCGAACAAAGCCGACGGTGTCGGTGAAGACCACCTGGCGGCCGTCGCCCAGCTGCGCGCGGCGGGTGGTCGGATCCAGCGTGGCGAACAGGGCGTCTTCCACCAGCACGCCCGCCCCGGTCATCGCGTTGATGAGCGAGGACTTGCCGGCGTTCGTGTAGCCGGCAATGGCGATCTGCGCCACCGTGGACGCGGCGCGGCGGGAGCGCTTGACCTCGCGCGCGGTCTTCATGTTCCGCAGCGCCTTGCGCAGGCGGGCCATCTCCGTGCGGATGCGGCGGCGGTCGGTCTCGATCTTGGTCTCACCCGGGCCGCGCAGGCCCACGCCGCCGTTGGAGCCGGCGCGGCCGCCCGCCTGGCGCGACAGGTTGCCGCCCCAGCCACGGGTGTGCGTGTAGAGGTATTCCAGCTGGGCGAGCGAGACCTGCGCCTTGCCCTCCTTCGACTTCGCGTGCTGGGCGAAGATGTCCAGGATCAGCATCGTACGGTCGATGACCTTGGTGTTGAGGGCGCGCTCCAGCGCGGTCAGCTGGCCGGGGTTGAGCTCGCCGTCGCAGATGACCGTGTCCGCGCCGGTGGCCTCCACGATCTCCTTGAGCTCCTTGACCTTGCCGGAGCCGATGAACGTACCGGAGTCCGGCTTGTCGCGCTTTTGGTAGATGAGCTCGACGACCTCGGCGCCGGCGGTCTCGGCCAGGGCGGCCAGCTCGTCCAGGGTGGCCTCGACCTCAGCGATGGTGCCCTCGGTCCACACCCCGACCAGGATGACCTGCTCCAGGCGCAGCTTGCGGTACTCGACTTCGTAGCCATCCGTGGTGTCCTCGGCGCGGATTGTGGTCTCCCGGGTCACGCTGCGCAGGGCGTTGCGCTCTGCCAGGTCCATCTCACCGGTGCTTAGTTCCTCGTCTGCGTGCGCGGGCCGTTGCGGCGCGTTATCGCGGAAGGCGTGGGCGAGCAGCTTTTCGTGCTCGTTACTAAATTGTGAAGATTCAGTCATATTGGTGCTTATTCTTCCACGTCACTGCGCTAAACCCCAAGTGACACCGGCTAACTACAAACCGCCGCTTCCGTGGGGTGCCACCTGGGGGCAGCGGGCAGGCCCGGCGGGCGGGCGGCGTGAATTTAAGTGCCAGCGTACGGAGGGATAGAATATCGACATGACTACGCATGCCAGCCAGTCCGGCCCGACGCCCGCGGCCGAGAAACCAGACTCTCCCCAGCAGCCGAACCAGGCAGTACCCACCGCCCGCGCCGGGCAACCGGCCGGAGTGGCACACAAGCTGCCGGAAATGGCGGCCTTGGGCTTTAACTTCGACCGCTGGCAACAGGCCGTCGAGGCGGCCATCGCCACCGATCACCTGCAGGTCACCGGCGAGGTCCGCGGCGGGCAGCTCATCCAGTTCACCGACCCGAGCGGCGCGCAGCTCAACATCCTCGCCGTGGAGCCGTTTGCCACCTTCGTCGGCTTCAACGCCGTGACGCAGTCCTTCGCCCACGTCGACATGGTCAACGACGTGCTCGCCCACCTGGAGGTCATCGACCCCTTCGGCACGGTGCTAGCCACGGTGACCGCGAACCTCGCCCAGGGCCCGCTGCTGGCGGAGGAAGAAACCCAGCAGTGGCAGCAGGTCAGCCTGACCGCCTTGGCGCTGGAGACCCGCCGCTACGACTCCGCCGAGGCCTTTGAGGCCGAAACCGGCGAGTTCCCGGCGGTGGCCAAGTCCAGCGGCGCGGAGATCATCGCCTCCGGCTCCGGCGCCCAGGCGCCGACCCCGGCCTTCGAGTTCGCCGGGCGCGTTATGGAAAGCCAGTGGCTGACCAACGAGCTGACCGGCCAGCGCTTTGCCCACGTGGTACTCGACGGCGCCTTCCCGCTGGATGTTTGCCTGCCCGACGACGGCGGCGAGCTGCCGGCAAAGAACACGGTCCTGGCCGGCTCGGCCCTGCTGACGGCTAGCGTGGCCGCCCCTACGGGCGGGTGTGGATCCGGCGGCGGCTGCGGTTGCGGCTCCGGCGGCTGCGGCTGTTCCTAAGCCAAAGACTGTCTCACACGGTAAGATAACCCTCAAAGTACCGACCGTTTATTCGTAGCTTCCGATATTTGACCGCCCTTTTAAGGAGGTGACCTCCCCATGCCACTGCCCTTCCCCCGATCCGCAGGCCAGCGCCGCGCGCTAGCAATCGTGTTGACGATCATCGCCGCCGCCTTCCTCATCGGGCTGCTCAAGGTGGTCGGCCTGATAGTCGCGCTCCTGCTGGCCGGCGCGGTGTGGGTCATGCTCTCCATGCGCCCGGACGCCCACGAGCACCGGGTGCTGCGTTCTTCCATTCAGCTGTCGGCGGAAGACATCACGGACGTCATGGACGAATTCGATCACTTCAGCAACGCCCAGGATGCCGACACCATCGCGGACCGCACCCTGCACCGCCCGGCGCTGCTGGACTACGACTGCGGCGACGAGGCGGTGGAAAGGTTCCACTACCAGTACGCCTCCGCCCGCCGCTTCCTCAACCGGCTCAATGCCCGCTTGGCCAGCACGGAGCTAGAAACCCAAGACCTAGAGTCGCTGCTGCGGGTCACCGACCAGCGCGCGCTCGATATCAAGGAGTCCTGGATTAACGCCCGCCGGTCTGCCCAGCGGCTGGGCACCCGCTACAACGGCGAGGGCCCCGACAACCGCCTGGGGGGCGAGGCCAGCTAGAGGCTCGTCTCCCCGTCGGCGACGATCCGCGACGGGCCGGTCAGTACCGAGCCGCCGTCGGTGATGGTGACCTCCACGGTCCCGCCCGGCACGTGGACGCGCAAGGTGCCTTCCCCGCGGCCGGCATCGGCCAGCGCGGCGCGCGCGGCGGCCACCGTGCCCGTACCGCACGAGCGCGTCTCCCCCACGCCGCGCTCGACCACGCGCATGTGCACCTCGCCGTCTGCCGCCGGGGTGACGATCTCCACGTTGACACCTGCCGGGAAAAACTCCGGGTCCCAGGTCGGGGTGCCCAGTTCCCACTCGGCAAGTTCGGCGGGTTCCAGGCCCGGCACGACCGCGGCCAGGTGGGGGTTGCCCACGTCCACGCCGAGGCCGGCTACCCGGTGGGTGCCCACCTGCGCGGTGGAAAGCCCCAGCACCTTCGCCTCGCTCATCTGCACGCTGACGGTGGCGTCGGTGGCATCGGCAGCATGCACGGTGACCTTCTTGGTGCCGGCGCGGGTGCCGACGTTAAAGGTGGCGCTATCGACCAGCCCGTGGGCGCTGAGCCAGTGCGCGAAGACCCGGGTGCCATTGCCGCACATCTCCGCCACGGAGCCGTCCGCGTTGCGGTAGTCCATGAACCAGTCCTCGCGCTCCAGCCCGGCGGGCAGCGCCTCGATCTCGCCGGCCTCCAGCAGCTGCCCGGCGCGCACCACGCGCAGGATGCCGTCCGCACCCAGCCCGGCGCGCCTATCGCACAGCCGCTGCACGCGCTTTTCGGGCAGGTCCACGAGCTCCTCGAAGCTCGGGATGATGAGGAAATCGTTCTCGGTTCCGTGACCTTTGCTAACTCGCATGGCACCGAGTCTACTGCTTGAGTCCCGCACCCAGCGGGCGGGGTTGGGGCGCCCGGGTCGGCGCGGCTCCTAGCCCAGGCCCAAGGCCTGCTGAGCCTCGGCAAAAGTGTCGCCGGCCGCGTCCAGCCAGTAGATGCGCTTGTCCCGGCGGAACCAGGAGCGCTGGCGGCGCACGTAGCGGCGCGTGCCGAAGGTGGTCTTTTCTTCCGCCTCGGCCAGGGAGAGCTGGCCGTCGAGGTACTGCAGGACCTGCGCGTAGCCGATGGCCCGGCCGGCCGTGGACTCCGCCTGCAGGCCCACCTCCTTGAGGCCTTCGACCTCGCCGACCAGCCCCTGGGCGAACATCTGCCGGGTGCGCAGCTCAATCCGCGGGTTGAGCCACTCGGCCGGGGCGTACAGGCCCAGCAGCCGGGTCCCCCAGCGGGGCGGGGCGTTCTTGGGCGGCTGGCTGGCCTGGAAGGGCCGGCCGGTCAGCTCGATGACCTCCAGGGCGCGCACGGTGCGCCGCGGGTCCTGGTCCTCGATGGTCTCGGCGGCCTGCGGGTCCCGCTCGGCCAGCAGGTCGTGCAGGGCGGCCGTGCCGATCTCTAGCCGGAGGTCTTCGTATTTCTGGCGGACGTCCGGGTCCGTGGGCGGGAACTGCCAATCGTCGACCAGGGACTGGACGTAGAGCATCGACCCGCCGACCAGGATGGGGGTCTTGCCCCGGGACCGGATGTCTTCCACGTCGGCTACCGCCGCGGCCTGGTAGCGGGCCACGGAGGCGGTCTCCGTGACCTCCCAGACGTCCAGCTGGTGGTGCGGGATGCCTTCGCGCTCTTCGACGGAAAGCTTGGCCGTACCGATGTCCATGCCCTTATACAGCTGCATGGAGTCGACGTTGACCACTTCCCCGTCGAGTGCGTGCGCCAGGGCCACGCCGAGGGCGGACTTGCCGGAGGCCGTCGGCCCCACCACGGCAATGGGGGTCGGCAGCATTAGGCCACCTCCCAGCGCGCGACGTAGCGCCCTACACCCAGGGAGTCGTCCGCGGCGAGAAGCTCCGCCGCCCGCAGGCCCCGGCGGGAGGCGTACTCGGCCAGCTCCAGCCAGGGCTCCGGCTCGACGATGCCGGCCTCGGACAGCTGGCCCGCGTCCCACTCCGGCGGGTAGGTGTTTACGCCGCCGCGAAGCAGCTCGCAGCACCACTGGTGCACCGCGGCTGCTGCGGGCAGCTCGGCCAGCGGGGCGCGGGCGTCTAACCCGGCGCTGCCGTCGACGACGACCACGGTGATGGCCTGCGGATCGGGTGCGGTGAGGTGCTCGCGCACGGCGCGCACCTCTACCCCGTCGACGGGCTCGGTGACGTAGCGGGCCACCAGCTCCGCCAGGTAGTGCCCGGCCGAGACCCGGACGTGTGGGGCGCCCCAGGCCGCGAAGGAGCCGGCGTGCTCGGTCCGCCAGCGCGGCGCCTGCGAACAGACCAGGTCGACCGGCACGCGCACGTGCTCCGCCCCGTCGTTCGCGCGGAGCTTAACCGCCGCCTGCCACAGCGCCGTGCGGGCGTGGTCGAGCAACTGGGCTCCGGCGGCATCGCTGGGCGCGAGTTCGCGCACCAAGGCGGGGGAACCGGGGATTATCACGAGGGTAGACATACGCGGATAATCTTAGCCGCTGCCGGGGCTGGCCCACAGTTCGCCCGCCCGGCTGGGAGTCCGCACGTGGCGGGTGAATACCGGGTAAAGTAATGAATCGGCACTTCGCGCATTTTTAGGGCGCGAAATCGCATACTCCCGTTAAAGGCAGCCGTGTCGCGCGGCGGCGATTTTTGCACAAGGATGGTGTTTGACTCATGGCTCCTCAATCACAGGTACCGCACCCGGGCAACATGCCGAAGCCCGGCCCTCGGCCGCAGGCCCCGAAGCCGGGTCAAACCCCGCGGCCTGGGGCAAAGCCGGCCGCGCCGGTAGCACTGTCCCAGACGCCGAAGTCCGACCCGTCTAAGTGGGGCCGCGTGGCGGACGACGGCACCGTCTACGTCACCACCGGTGACGGCGAGCGCGCCGTAGGTTCCTGGCAGGCCGGCACGGCCGCCGAGGGCCTAGCCCACTTCGGCAAGCGCTACGACGACCTGGCCACCGAGGTCGAGCTGCTCGAGGCCCGCCTCCGGGCCAACCCGCAGGAGGCCGACTCCATCAAGGACACCGCCGCCACCCTGCGCGCGGATCTGGCCACCGCCGCCGTGGTTGGCGACCTAGACGCGCTGGACAAGCGCCTGGCCGCCATCATGGACCACTCCGCCGCCGCGCGCGAGAAGGCCCAGGCCGACAAGGCTGAGCGCCGCGCCGCGGCCATCGCGGCTAAGGAAAAGCTCGCGGCCGAGGCCGAGGAGATCGCGGAGAACTCCACCGAGTGGAAAGCCGCCGGCGATCGCATCCGCGCCATCCTGGACGAGTGGAAGACCATCAAGGGCATCGACCGCAAGACCGATGACCAGCTGTGGAAGCGCTACTCCCGCGCCCGCGACGCCTTCAACCGCCGCCGCGGCTCCCACTTCGCGGAGCTGGACCGCTCCCGCGCTGCCGCCCGGAAGAAGAAGGAAGAGCTGGTCGAGCGCGCCGAGGCGCTCCAGAACTCCACCGACTGGGGCCCGACCGCCCGCGCCTACCGCGACCTGATGCAAGAGTGGAAGGCCGCCGGCCGCGCCCCGCGCGAGGTCGACGATCGCCTCTGGGCGCAGTTCCGCGCCGCCCAGGACCACTTCTTCAACGCCCGCAACCAGGTCAACGCGGAGCGCGACAAGCAATTCGCCGCCAATGCCGCGGCCAAGGACGCGCTGCTGGCGGAGTACTCCCCGCAGATCGACCCGGCGGCCAACCTCAACACCGCCAAGGCCAAGCTTCGCGAGCTGCAGGAGAAGTGGGAGGAAGTAGGCTTCGTCCCGCGCAACCAGATCCGCGAGTACGAGGACAAGATCGCCGAGGTCGAAAAGCGCGTCTCCGACGCCGAGGAGTCCCAGTGGCGCCGCACCGACCCGGAGGCCCAGGCGCGCGTGGATCAGTTCCGCTCCCGGGCGCAGGACTTTAACCAGCAGGCGGATGCGGCCGCCGCCAAGGGCAACACGCAGAAGGAAAAGAAGCTGCGCGCCCAGGCCGAGCAGTGGGAGCAGTGGGCCCAGACCGCCGCCGCGGTGCTGGATGAGCAGTAAAACCCGTGCCTGATTTCTCCCACCTGCACCTCGCCCACCTCGCCGCTCCCCGCACCACCGATGGCCGCCCGGTTGCCCCGGGCCAGCCGGCGGTCTTCGCCGCGCCCAGCGACGCCATCCGGACGCTGAGCTTCCTGTCGAACCTGGCCGCCCAGGAGGCCACCGGGGATCTGGCGGCCTCCATGTCCGCGGAGCTGGCGCTGCACGCGCTGTGCGGCACCCCGGAGATGCTCACCGATCTTTTCGCGGTGGTCTCCGGGCCCGTGCCCGTGGGCGAGCTCTCCCCGCTCGGCTACCCGCTACTGGCCAGCACCGGTGAGATCCCGGAGCTGGATTACATGGGCTTTATCCAGCTCAGCCGCCCGCAGCTAGAGGACCTAGACAACGTCGAGCTCGACTGCGTTCTAGACGCGGGCTACCTCCCTCTGCCGGGCACCCCGCTGGAGCCGGAGGCCGCCGATCTCTTGGCCTGGATGCTGGATAACGGCTGCGAGCTCGCCCAGCGCCTGGGCCGTGCCCGGGTGCTCACCGGAATGATGCACGCGCCGGACGACGAAGTCCTGCCCGCCTCCCTCGCGGAGGTCTTCACCCGCAGTCGCTTTAGCCGCCGGCACGCCGAGACCCAACTGGTCACCCGCATAACGGAGGCGGGCGAACTACCCTCCGCGGACTCCCCGGGTCTCCCCGGCCTGCCGGACGGGTGGCAGTTCGCTGCCTTCCACAACTACGACCTGCCCGCCGATATCGAGCCCCAGGTCGTCGAGCTGCTCACGGTGGCCTCCCAGGACGCCGACTACGGGGAGATGACCGTCGAGCCGGTGGATTGGACTGCCGACCGGCTCAACGAGGCGCGCCGGCGCGTGCACGAGCGCCGGTCCGAGACCGTCCTCGTGGCGGCTATCGATGCCACCGGGGCCGCCCGCCGCGTGCGCAACCTCGTCGAATGCGGCCGCCACCACGGCGGGCACGCGGAGATCGCCGAATGGACGCTTATGGTCACCGACCGGGGTTGGCGCCGCCAGGGGCTGGCCACGGCGACCGCGAACGCCGCGCTAGTCATGGCCCGCGACTTCTGGCCGGAGCTCAACCGGGTCTACGGCTCCGCCGCGCTCAGCGACGTGGCCTCCCGGGCGCTGCACGCGCGCCTGGGCAGCCGGCCCATCGCCGTGACCACGGCCTGGCAGCGGGACCTCTAGGGCGCCTGCTTAGTTCGCGTTATTCCCGCAGTGATCGCGGCGGTAGCGGGCCGCGGCCTGCTGGCGGCGGTCATCGACCAGCAGCGGGTTGCTGTCCGGATCCACGGTGGCGCGGATGCGGTTCTGGACCTGCCCGACCTCGTCCATGGTCCCAGCGGCGGCGCGGGCGCGTTCCTGGGCCTCCTGCTGCTCCGGGCTGCGGCGCAGGGCGACCAGGCAGTAGGCGATAAACGTCAGGCCGCAGGCGACCACCCCGCACACGGCGCCGATGCCGACCCCGTACTCCTGGGTGCCGCGCACCCAGAACATGAACAGCGAGACCGCGAAGGCCACCGTCGCCATCATCCAGCCGGCCAGGCCGAATGCGGCCCGGCGGGTAAGCAGCGTCAGGGTGGTCAGCACGCCGACGCCCAGGGTCATCAGCACGGCGAAGACGTATTCCACGATGGAGATTTCCACCTCGCCGGACTGCCCGGTCAGCACTTGGAAACCGCGGGCCGGGCCCGCGTGCGGCAGCAGCAGGTAGGCCACGAACAGGGCCACGGCCACCCAGAGGGTGACGGTCTGGCCGCGCAGGTCCATCGTGCGCGCCGCCCGCTTTTCCGCCGCGGCGGCGGCCTGCTTCTCCTTGCTGTTTTCGATATAGAGCAGCGATTCCGGCTGCTCTACTTCCGAATTGGAGGATGGCGTTTCCGGGCGATTTGAATCAGTCACAGTCTTCGACCTTACTCGGTTTAGTTAGCAGCACCCGCCGTGAGCGGATGCCGGGGTTTCGGCGGGCCGGCCCACCGACGGCAGCCCCAGGCCGACGCCTACCGGCGCAGTGGTCGGGGTCTGGCCCGCAGCCGACATATCGCCGGCCTTGGTGCGGCGGTGGGAGCTCACCCCGGCGTCGGCCACCAGGAAGAAAGAGCCGGAATCCGTCACCGTGGTGTGCACGACGTCGCCGGGACGGATCTCGTCCCGGAGGTCGTTTCCGTCGCCGTCCACGGCCGCGAAGTGGACCAGGCGGCCGTCACGGGCCCGCCCGGACAGGCGGTGGGTCTGGTCGTTCTTGCGCCCGCCGGTGGCCTGCACGAGCAGTTCCACGTCGGTGCCGACCAGCTGGGCGTTTTCCTCGGCCTGGATGGAATCCTGCAGGGCCACCAGGCGCTCGAAGCGGTCCTGGACGACGTCCTTAGGGATCTGCTGTTCCATCTCCGCCGCCGGGGTGCCCGGCCGCGGGGAATACTGGAACGTGAACGCGGAGCTAAACCGCGCCTTACGCACCAGCTCCATGGTCTCCTGGAAGTCCTCCTCGGTCTCGCCCGGGAAGCCGACGATGATGTCGGTGGTAATCGCCGCGTGCGGGATCTTTTCGCGGACCTCATCCAGGATGCGGAGGAATTTCTTCGTGCGGTAGGACCGGCGCATGTCTTTGAGCACCTTGTCCGAGCCCGACTGCAGCGGCATGTGCAGCTGCGGGCAGACCGCCGGGGTCTCCGCCATGGCGTCGATGACGTCGGAGGTAAATTCCGCCGGGTGCGGGGAGGTAAAGCGCAGGCGCTCCAGGCCCTCGATCTGGCCCACCTGGCGCAGCAGCTTGGAAAACGCGTACTTGTCGCGCGGCAGGTCCGGGTCGGCGAAGTGGACGCCGTAGGCGTTGACGTTTTGGCCCAGCAGGGTCACCTCGGACACGCCCTGGTCGACCAGCGCCTGGACCTCGGCGAGGATGTCGCCAGGCCGGCGGTCCTCCTCCTTGCCGCGCAGCGAGGGCACGATGCAGAAGGTGCACGTGTTGTTGCAGCCGACGGAGATAGACACCCAGCCGGAGTAGGCGGACTCGCGCTTGGCGGGCAGCACCGAGGGGAAAGCCTCCAGCGCGTCGACGATCTCGATCTGCGCCTCGTCGTTGTGGCGGGCGCGCTCCAGCAGCGTCGGCAGCGCGAACATGTTGTGGGTACCGAAGACCGCGTCCACCCACGGCGCGTTGGTCAAGACGGTGTCCTTGTCCTTTTGCGCCAGGCACCCGCCCACGGCGATCTGCATGCCGGGGTGGTTCTCCTTCGTCTTCTTCAGCGAGCCCAGAGTGCCGTAGAGACGCTTGTCGGCGTTCTCGCGCACCGCGCAGGTGTTGAAGACGATGAGATCCGGCTCCGCCTCCTGCGGGGCGGCCACGTAACCGGCGTCCTCCAGGAGGCCGGAGATACGCTCCGAGTCGTGCACGTTCATCTGGCAGCCGAACGTGCGCACCTCGTAGGTGCGCGGGTTTTCAGTCATGGGGTTAGTCACGCCGGTTCATTTTAATGATCAACCAGGCCATTTCATAACCGCCCGGGGCCTAGGCTTCCAGCTCGGCCTCGCGCTCGGCCAGCGCCTTCTTGGCCAGATCCAGCGAGTCGGATTCCCGGAAGCCGCGGCGGGCTAGCACGCCCACAATGCGCCGCAGCGCCTTGTCCCGCTCGTGCCGATCCGCCGGCACGGCCTTCACCCCGCGGGCCTTCTTTTGCGCCAGCGACCAGGCCATGGCGCGCTCGTCGGCGGCGTCGATCTGCTCCAACGCCTCCTGGCGCTCCTCGGCGCCGACGCCCTTGCGTTGCAGCTCCTGATCCAGCACGCGGGCGGATTTCCCGCGGGCCTGGTGGCGCTGGCGCACCCACTCGCGGGCAAACGCGGCGTCATCGATAAGCCCCACCCGGGACAAATCGTCCAAGACGTCCCCGACCACGGCTGGGTCGAATTCCAGCTTCTCCAGGCGCTGGGCGAGCTCCTGCCGCGAGCGGGAGCGCTGGTCCAGCAGGCGCAAGGCGCGTTCGCGGACCTTGGACTTGGATTCCTCGGCCTCTTTGTCGAAGAGATCGCTCTCGCCGCTGCCGTGCGCGTAATCGTCCAAGGCGCGCTGCAGCCGCGCGATCTTGTCCGGCGATGGCTGCGGCATCTACCTAGTCCTGATCGTCGTCGTCAAAGTCGACGTTCGGCACCAGGCCCACCGACTCATCCGACAGGTCATCGTCGGCGCCCGGCACGTCCATGGCGACTTCCTCGTCCGCGTTGGCGGCGTCGGCGCCCACGCCCAGCTTCTTGAAGATCTTCTTCTCGATCTCGTTGGCCAGGTCCTGGTTTTCCTTGAGGAAGTTGCGGGCCTTTTCCTTACCCTGCCCCAGCTGGTCGCCTTCGTAGGTGAACCAGGAGCCAGACTTCTTGATGAAGCCGTGTTCGACGCCCAGGTCGATGATGGAGGACTCGCGGGAGATGCCCTCGCCGTACATGATGTCGAACTCCGCGATCTTGAACGGCGGGGAGACCTTGTTCTTCACGATCTTCATCTTGGTGCGGTTACCGATGGCGTCCTGGCCGTCCTTCAAGGTCTGGATGCGGCGGATGTCGCAGCGCACCGAGGCGTAGAACTTCAGGGCCTTACCACCGGTGGTCGTCTCCGGGGAGCCGAACATGACGCCGATCTTTTCGCGCAGCTGGTTAATAAAGATGGCGGTGGTGCCCGAGTTGTACAGGGCGCCGGTCATCTTACGCAGCGCCTGCGACATCAGGCGGGCCTGCAGGCCGACGTGGCTATCGCCCATCTCTCCCTCGATTTCCGCCTTCGGCGTCAGCGCGGCAACGGAGTCCACCACGATGATGTCGATGGCGCCGGAGCGAACCAGCATGTCCGCAATCTCGAGGGCCTGCTCACCGGTATCCGGCTGGGAGACCAGCAGGTTGTCCGTGTCCACGCCCAGCAGGCGGGCGTATTCCGGGTCGAGGGCGTGCTCGGCGTCGATAAAGGCGGCAATGCCCCCGCCCTTCTGGGCCTCCGCGATGGCGTGCAGGGCCACCGTGGTCTTACCGGAAGACTCCGGGCCGTAGATCTCAACCACGCGGCCGCGCGGGAAGCCGCCGATGCCCAGCGCGATGTCGATGGCGGTGTTGCCGGAGGAGATCGCCTGGATGGGCGGGCGGTTGTCATCGCCCAGGCGCATGACCGCGCCCTTGCCATAATCCTTTTCGATCATGGCCATCGCGGCATCTAGCGCCTTCTTGCGGTCATCCGCGCTATTTCCGGTGGCTTTAGCGGACTTCTTCTTAGCAGCCATGGTTCTAACTCACCTTTTCTTTAACAAGTCTTTTGGGGCTTGAGTACTTAGAGCACTTCGCGTTGATAACTCAGCGCACGGATAAACCCGCGGCCTTAACTTTTAGACTCCGCCGGCTAGCCGGTGGGTTCCCGCGCGCTGGCGTTTACACCGTAAAAGCTAATACCACCGACGGACACCGACCCCATAGTACACGCACGCCTGTTCGAATTTCGAATGCGGCACGCCGACTACGAATCATTTGGTCGGATAGTCCACGCCCAGTCGGCGCTCTTCCGGGACACTAAAGTCGTCGCACAACCCGTCCCAGACTTTGCCCGGATCGACGCCGCGTTCGATAAGCGCGTCCGCGGTATCCCCGAACTCGGCCAGGACATGCGAATGGGAAATCCAGGCGGCCTTTTCTGCCCCGAATTCGTCCGTAATAAGCTGGGTGTACTCCGTCAAACGCATGCCCGCCATCCTACCGCGTTATATCTGCGGTCAACCAACCCGGCGGGCGGAGAGAAAAACGTTTGACTCCCTCACTATATGGGGGTAAAGCGGGGGTGCTCCTGTCCTGCATGAACACTGTTCAAAAGTGGTCGTTTCCTGCAGATTGTCTGTTCACTGCTAGGGTTTTCGGGCATGAAGAAGAATACTCTGGCCTCCGGTCTGGCCTACGTGGCGGTCTTTACCGCCCTCGTCATTGTCCTCGCCTTTGTCTCCATCCCCGTCGGCACCGCCGGCGTCCCGATCGTTTTGCAAAACGCCGCCATCATCCTGGCCGGGCTCGTCCTAGGCGGCAAGCGCGGCCTGGCCGTCGGCCTGCTCTTCCTCTTCCTGGGGCTGGCCCTGCCGGTACTGGCCGGCGGCGGCACCACCCTGCGCGCGCTGGCCGGCCCGACCGTGGGCTACATCATCGGCTACGTGATCTCCCCGTGGGTTGCCGGTTCCATCGCCTACCGCGCCCCGCGCGCCAAGGGCGCCCGCATCGGTATCTTCATCCTGGCCGGTGTCGTGGCCCTGCTCATCCAGTACGTTTGCGGCGCGATCGGCCTGATGGTCCGCTCCGGCCTCTCGCTGACCGAGGCCACCGTGGCCCAGTTCGCCTTCGTCCCCGTGGACTCCCTGAAGCTCGTCGTCGCCATCATCATCGCGTACGGCGTGCACGCCGCCTTCCCGGATCTCATGGGCGCTACCAAGCGACGAGCTGACCGCCGTGCCAACAATTAAGTTCGACCACGTCGGCGTTACCTACGACGAGACCGAGGTCTTGCGCGATATTTGCCTGGAGCTTACCGAGCACCGCATCGGCATCATCGGCGCGAACGGCAGCGGCAAGTCCACCCTGACCCGTCTTATCAACGGCCTGGGCGAGCCCACCACCGGGACGGTGACGGTCGACGGACTCAACGTCGAAGAAAACGGCAAAGAGCTGCGCAAGAAGATCGGTTTCGTCTTCTCCGATGCCGAGAACCAGATCGTCATGCCGCAGGTGCGCGACGACGTCGCCTTCTCCCTGCGCCGCTTCAAGCTGTCGAAGGAGGAGCGCAACCGCCGCGTCGACGCCGCCCTGGAGCGTTTCGGGCTGACGGACCTAGCGGAGCAGTCCCCGCACACCCTGTCCGGCGGGCAGAAGCAGATGCTGGCGCTCGCAGCCGTACTCGTCATCGACCCCACGCTGATCCTCGCCGACGAGCCCACTACCCTGCTGGACCTGCGCAACCGCGACCGTATCCGGCGCGAGTTCGCCAGCCTGGAGCAGCAGCTCATCGTCGTCACGCACGACCTGGACTTCCTCACCGACTTCGACCGGGTTATCTGCATCGACGAGCACCAGGTCGCCGCCGACGGCCCGCCGGCGGAGGTATTGAGCTTCTACCGCGACCTCATGGCAGCCCGCCCGCTCTAAGGCAAAGGAGTCAACGCTCGTGCGGCGCAAAAACATACCGCTGAATGTCTACGTCGATAAAGACACCATCGTCCACCGGCCCTCCCCCTCGGTGAAGCTGGCTATCATCATCGTCTTTATCTTGGTTACCAGCATCTTCATCAAGACCATCCCGTGGGCCCTAGCCGCGGTGGTAGTAGGTGCTATCCCCTATGCCCTGGCCCAGGTCCCGCCGTCCATTATCGCCAGCCAGCTCACCCCGCCGTTGTTTATCCTCGTGCCGCTGGCGGCCTTCCAATGGTGGTCCCGCGACTTCGAGTACGCGGCAGTGATGTTCTTGACAATCTTCGCGGCCATGGAGGTCGCCTTCCTGCTCACGCTCACCTCGACGGTGGACGAGATCATGGAGTCGATGGAGCGGACCCTGGCTCCCCTGGCGCGTTTCGGCCTGCCCGTGGAGACCATCAGCTTGGCGATGTCCTTGACCATCCGGCTCATCCCGCTGATGTTCGAGACCGTCGGCGAGGTCTTGGACGCCCGCAAGGCCCGCGGGGCGAACATGTCCGTGATGGCCTTCGCCACCCCGGTCGTCATTCGCTCTATCCGCCGCGCCCAAGCCATGGGCGAGGCGCTGGCCGCCCGCGGCGTCGGCGATTAGTCCGCAACGCACCAAGCCCCCAGCTTCCCTCTTCGGGATGGCTGGGGGCTTGTCTTTGTCAGCGAGCGCTGACGCTAAGCAAAGTAGCTAGTGCGGGTTATTCGCCGCGCAGCTCGCGCAGGCGGGCCTCCACGGCGTCGTTGCTGACCTCCGGCTGGGCTGCCTTGTCGGCCGCCGACTGGGCGTTGCCGCCGGTGCTCTGGCCGGACTCAAGCTGCTGCTTCTTCTGGCCCGACTCGACCGGCTTGGAGTCGTTCATCTCCGCGCGGATCTGCTCCAGGCGGGAGTGTCCGGCCAGCTGCACGCCGGCCTGTTGGACCTCCTGCATGCGGGACTCGACGGAGTTCTCGGCCAGCTCGGCCTGCCCCAGAGCCTTGGAGTAGCGGCGCTCGATCTTGTCACGGACGGCGTCCAGCGACGGGGTCGAGCCGTTGGACAGCTCGTTCATGCTGCTCAGCGACTCGGAGACCTTCTCCTGCATCTTGGCCTGCTCCAGCTGGCTCAGCAGCTTGGAGCGCTCCGCCACCTTCTCGCGCAGCGCCATAGCGTTGCGCTCAACGGCCTTCTTAGCCTGGTCTGCCTGCTGCAGGGCCTGGTCGTGCAGCTTCTTGGTGTCCTCGACGGACTGCTCCGCGGTCACCAGCTGCGCGGCGAAGGCCTCGGCGGCGTTTTCGTACTCGACCGCCTTGGTCTCGTCACCGTCGGCGCGGGCCTTGTCGGCCAGCTGCAGGGCCTGCTTGGTGTTGCCCTGCAGCTTCTCGATCTCGCCTAGGCGGCGGTTCAGCTGCATTTCCAACTGGCGCTGGTTACCGATGACGGCCGCGGCCTGCTGGGACAGTTCCTGGTGCTGGCGCTGAGCGTCCTCGATGGCCTGCTCGATCTGGACCTTCGGATCGGCGTTTTCCTCAATCTTGGAGTCAAACAAAGCCATCAGGTACTTCCAGAGTTTGGAAAATGGGTTAGCCATGAGCCAAGGGCCTCTTTTCTTTAAACATATCGATTGCTCAGTAGTGCTTCGACCCACCATCGTAGCGAAAATAGCGGGCACACGCTGCCAATAGGCGGCGTTAAGGGGAGCTAAAGCTCGGAGGCAGCCGGGGCGGTCTGCGCCAGTTCTTCATCTACCGATGGCAGCGCCATGTAGCCGGCGGCCTCGATGAGTACATCGGCCACCGACACGTCGAGGGCGCCGCAAACCGCCGCGAGCATCTCGGAGGAAACTTCTTTGCGGCCACGCTCGAGCTCGGACAGATAGCCCGGGGAGACGTGGGCGACCGCAGCGAGCTCGCGCAGAGTCACGGACTTGTCCGCGCGGAAAGCACGCAGGCTCAAGCCCAGGGCCTCTCGCAGCAACGGCTCGTTTAACGGCGCGGCATGGGAGCGGGTGGGGGTATCCAGCAGTGCGGTAGTAGTGTTCATCACTAGTTCCAACGGCTCATCAACGTACTTTGTTCCCTATCGGCGGGGAAAATTTCGAATCTTTTCGACCGCTCTGGTCAGCGTCTGGCTCACGGCCGCGGTCCGGATCTCGTCCCGGGTACCCGCAAGGCCAGCAGGACCACCCACCTGCCAGGAATGCTGGGAGCCATCCGGGGCAGCAAGACCCGCCCAGACCTCGCCGACCGAGTGCCCGTCCTGCGGGTCGGGCCCGGCCACTCCGGTCAAGGCCAGACCCCAGTCGGCGCCGCACCGCGCCCGCGCTCCCGCGGCCATCGCCTCCGCCACTGGAGCGGAGATAACCGTGTTTTCTTCGATGAGCGCGGGGTCCACCCCGGCCAGCGTGGTTTTCAGCTCCGTGGCGTAGGTGACCAGTCCCCCGCGCAGCACCGCCGATGCCCCGGGCACCGTGGCGAGCGTGGCCGCGCCCAGGCCCGCGGTCAGGGACTCGCACCAGGCGACGGTCTCGCCGCGTTCCTTCAGCGCGGTCACCGTCTCGCGGGCGGCGGGGTTCGGACCAGCAGGATTAGGCATTGTGCTTCCGGGCATCCGCCAGGTACTGCACGCCCGTAACAACCGTGACGGCCATGGCTAGGAGCATGACGGTCAGCGTCGGGATATTCATCCAGTCGGGCAGCGGGCACAGATACATGGCTACGGCTAGCGACTGCAGAACGGTCTTGAGCTTGCCGCCCTTGGAGGCTGGAACCACCAGACCGCGTCGCAGCATGACCATGCGCCAGATCGTGATGCCAAATTCGCGCACCAGGATGACCACGGTGATCCACCACGGCAGGACCCCGATGATATTCAGGCAGACCAGCGCCGTGGTCATCAGCGCCTTGTCCGCAATCGGATCGGCAATCTTGCCGAAATCCGTGATGAGTCCCTTAGCCCGGGCGATGTCGCCGTCGAGCTTGTCCGTAATCATCAGCAGGACGAAGACGGCAAACGCCCACCACTGGTGTTCAGCCAACACGAGCCAGGCAAAGACCGGAATGAAAAGGATCCGCAGGCTAGTCAGGATGTTGGGCAGGTTCCAATTGGAGGGCTTCTCCCCGCCACGCTTCAAGCCCCCGCCGCCGCTGTGCGCTGGGCCGGGGTTGGATGACCTAGTTCCTGGTTGACTCACGCCTACAATCTTACCTGCTTTAGATCGTTTCCTATTGGCCACGGCCCAAACGGGGTCCCACCGGGCAATCAACGGGGCGGGCTACGCCAAACCGCCGCGAGTTGTGGGAGTAAATCTCGTCCACGATAGACCAGGACAGAATTAGTCCCGCAAGAAAACCGCCGGGGCGGGCGCGGAAAAACTAGGATGAGAGCATGAAGTATTTCGCCACCTTTTACGACTACGCCCCCACCAACCCGCTGGTGTCGGAGCAGCGCCCCGCCCACCGCGAATTCATCAACAGCCTGCACGAGAAGGGCCTCATTGTCGGCTCCGGCCCCCACCCGGATTCAGCCGGCGGAGCGCTCATCATCCTGCAGCTAGACGACGACGCCCAGGTCGCCGACGCCATCAAGATCATGGACGACGACCCGTTCCACACCTCGGGCGTGGTCACCCGCCGCAGCTTCCGCGAGTGGAACCCCGTCACCAAGATTTTCTAGCCTGCGCCTTCTCTTATTCCGGCGCCGCAGCGACAAAAGCCCGACCTAATTCCCCCATCAACTGTGTAAATATTGGCTTTCAAAAGATCGCGCTCGGGACGGTCGGGTGTGAGGCGGTGCGTTAGCGCACCGCCCCATCAAGTTCGGTTTTAAGGCAACTCGGAGCTGGCGACCTCGTCGGCCTTGCCGATGAGGTGGCCGCGCTTGTCGCGGACGATCTTGTTGCCTTCCTCGTCCCAGTCGTAGTGGTTGTGGGAGACCTTGATGCCGCCTTGGGCTTCGTCGCGCTTGTTCTTCCAGATGGACGCCAACACCGTGATGACGAGGACCCCCACGATGATGATCAGCGACCAGATGGTGGAGACCTCCGGCACCGGGACGTCGTCGCCGCCGTTGATGAACGGCAGGTTGTTCTCGTGCAGGGCATGCAGCAGCAGCTTCACGCCGATGAAGCCCAGGATGATGCCCAGGCCGTACGGCAGGTACACCAGGCGGTCCAGCAGGCCGTCGAGCAGGAAGTACATCTGGCGCAGGCCCATCAGGGAGAAGGCATTGGTGGTAAAGACCAAGAACGCTTCCGAGGTGATGCCGTAGATAGCCGGGATGGAGTCGAAGGCGAACATGATGTCAATCAGGCCGATGGCCACCAGCGCCACGAACAGCGGGGTCAGCGCCAGCTTGCCATTCTTGGGGCCGGATTCCTCGCGGTGGATGAGCTTGTCGCCGTGGTAACGCGGGGTGACGTGGATGGCCTTGCGGATCATCTTGATGACCGCCATGTCGTTCGGGTCGGTCTCCGGGGCGTCGCGAACCTCATCCACGATCAGCTTGATGGCCGTGTAGAGCAGGAAGATGGCGAACAGGTAGAACACGTCCGACCAGGCGGCGATGACCGCGGCGCCCAGCAAGATGAAGATCAGGCGGAAGATGAGCGCCAGCACGATGCCGATGAGCAGCACCTTCTGCTGGTATTTGCGCGGGATCTTGAACGCGCCCATAATCAGGGCGAAGACGAAGAGGTTGTCGACCGACAGCGCCTTCTCCGTCACGTAACCGGTGTAGTACTGCACGGCGTGCTCGTGGTCCCACAGGACCCAGATGACCACGCCGAACAACAGTGCCAAACCGACATAGAAGGCGGTCCACAGACCGGATTCTTTCAGGGTGGGCTCGTGCGGAGTACGCACGTGCGAGTAGAAATCAAAGACGAAAAATCCGAGAATGACTGCGCCAGTTAGCAGCCAAATCCATACGGGTACACTCATGGCACTTATCCCTCCGGTCGTTACAGCAAAAAATGGACCGGAGGTCTCCCCCGCCCGGATGACCGGGCCGGCGCGACCGGGAGCGGGCAGTGTGTGCTGCCGCTGCCGTGTTGACGATCAGCGCCGAAGAATGGGGTACTCCCCTCCAAGACTCGATTAATCCTACACGAGTCCGCCCGCGGCGGCCCTAAAACGCCCCCGACGACGGGTTGTAGGTTGCCTGTACGGTGCGGGTATCTTCCCCACCGGCAGGTGCCCCATCCGGGTTGGTGTCCGCCTCACCGGCGGCGCCCGCAGCTTCCTGCTGGGCCATTTCCTCTTGCACCTCCTTGGGTGCCTCGGCCGGGTCGGCGCCCTTGATGTACCACAGCATGGTCTCGAGTTCCTCGGGCTTGGTGAGCACCTCGCGGGCCTTCGAACCCTCCGAGGGCCCCACGACGCCGCGGGATTCCATCAGGTCCATCAGGCGACCGGCCTTGGCGAAGCCGATGCGCAGCTTGCGCTGCAGCATCGACGTGGAGCCCAGCTGGGAAGTGACGACGAGCTCGACGGCCTCCAGGAGGTCGTCCATATCCTTTCCGATATCGTCGTCGATTTCCTTCTTCTTGCTATCCTGCTTCTCCTCGGTAACACCCTCGGTGTAATTCGGCTGGGCCTGCCGCTTGGCGGCATCGACCACGGCCTGGACTTCCTCGTCCGTGACGAACGCGCCTTGCAGGCGCTGCGGCTTGCCGGCGCCCTGCGGGATGAACAGGGCGTCGCCCATGCCGATGAGCTTTTCCGCCCCGCCCTGGTCCAGGATGACGCGGGAGTCGGTCAGCGAGGAGGTGGCGAACGCCAGGCGGGATGGCACGTTGGTCTTGATCAGACCGGTGACGACGTCGACGGACGGGCGCTGGGTAGCCAAGACCAAGTGGATGCCGGCCGCGCGGGCCTTCTGGGTAATACGCACGATGGAGTCCTCGATTTCCTTCGGCGCCGTCATCATCAGGTCAGCCAGCTCGTCGACCACGCAGACGATGTACGGGTACGGGCGCACGTCGCGCTGGGAGCCGGCAGGGGCCTGGTACTCGCCGGAGCGCACCTTGGCGTTGAAGTCCTCGATCTTGCGGACGCGCGCGGATTTCATGTCCAGGTAGCGCTGCTCCATCTCCTCGACCAGCCACTGCAGGGCGGCCGCGGCCTTCTTCGGCTGCGTGATGATCGGGGTGATGAGGTGCGGGATGCCCTCGTACGGGGTCAGCTCGACCATCTTCGGATCGACCAGGATGAGGCGCACCTGTTCCGGCGTAGCGCGGGTAAGCAGGGAAACCAGCATGGAGTTCACGAACGCCGACTTACCGGAACCGGTAGCACCGGCCACCAGCAGGTGGGGCATCTTCTTGACCGAGGCCGAGACGAAGTCGCCCTCGATGTCCTTGCCCAGTCCGATGAGCATCGGGTCGGTCTGCGCACGGGTAGCCGGGGCGTCGAGCACCTCGCGCAGGCGCACCATCTCGCGGTCCGGGTTGGGGACCTCGATGCCCACGGCGGACTTACCCGGGATCGGGGTCAGCAGGCGCAGGTTGTCGGTGGCCACCGCGTAGGCCAGGTTGGACTGCAAGTTGGTCACCTTCGAGACCTTCACGCCCGGGCCCAGCTCGATCTCGTAGCGGGTCACTGTCGGCCCGCGGCTGAATCCGGTCACCTGGGCGTTGACCTTGAACTCCTCGAAGACGTCCGTGATAGCCGCGATGATGTGGTCGTTGACCTCGGTGCGCTCCTTCGCCGGAGTGCCGGCGGTCAGCAGATCCGTCGTCGGCAGGTCGTAGTCGCCGTCCTCGGTCGTCGCCGGGGTCGCCGGAGCAGCCGCTGCGACAGGCTCTTCCGCCGGCTCTTCCTCGTCGGCGGCCTTCCCTCTAGCAGGGTCTTGGCCGGAGCGGGCGATAATCGCCTGGCGCATGGCCTCCCGCGAAGCCGAGACCGCGTCATCGGACTTCGACTGAGCACCAGCCGAGCGCGGCGTGGACTGCGCGCCCGCGTCCAGGGTGCGCGTGGGCTCCGCAGCCCCGGCGTCCTGGGAAGCGCTAAACAGGTCTTCCGGTTCCGGGGTTGCGTCGCGCACGACCGGGATCTCGTTGGTATCCGCCAGCTCGTCGCGCTGGCTGGACTTGCTCCCGGCCGACCGGCCCGGGTTGTTCAGGGCGGTGGTCTCCGCCTCCGAGGAGTTCCAGGCAGAAGCCGGGGACGCGGCGGCACCAGCCGCGCCCGCAGCACCAGCGGCGCCCGCGGCAGCAGAACCAGCGCCCGGGCCCGACTGCGGGGCCGGCTTCGGCTTCTGGGGCAGTAGGCGCCCGGTGGCCCGGCGGGCCGTGGAACGGCGCTCGGTGTTGCGGCCGGCGGCGATATCGTCGATGTGATCGCTGACCTGGCTGTAGGCGTCGTCGTCGGCGTCCTCCTCCGCGGCGTCCTTGCCGCGCAGGCCGGAAATGGTATCAACCAGCAGATCCCACGCCTCGCGCACGGTAATGCCGGTGACCTTCAGCGCGCCGTAGACGATGACTAGGAAGAGCAGCGGCACGGCTACGTAGCCCGAGAAACCCAGGGCCAGCAGCCCGCCGGTCCAAGCGCCCACGGCGCCGCCGGCGCTCATGCGGTCGGCCCACTCAGTGGGGTCGCCGGCGAAGATGTGGATAAGCCCCAGCATGGAGACCACGATGAGGGTCGTGCCGAGGATGACCCGGGGCGGGATGCCGCCCGAGGGCCCGCCGATGCGCAGCATGAGCACCAGCGCCAGGGCAACCAGGGCGACGGGCAGCACGAGGGCGCCCGCGCCGATGACAAGGTGGACCACGGTAGCAATGCCGGCGCCGATGGGGCCGGCGATGTCCAGCCACACGGAGGCACCGATCACCGCGGCCAGGCCCAGCAGGATCAGGCCAACCGCGTCCGGGTTGCCGATGGATATGCCGGCCTCCGCGCCGTCCTCTTCGGTGTCTAGCGCGTCGTGTTCGTCAATCTCTTCTTCCAATTTCGACCTTTTCGACGGGGTGTCCTCAGGCGTAATCTCTGACTTCTTTCTCTTGGCGCGGCGCGGCCGCTTAGTGTTCTGCTCCACCGGCGCCGCAGCGCCGTCGCTATGATCGTTACCGGGGTTGCCCTCGTCCAGCAAGTCTTCGTCGCTCGGCTTCAGGCTTGCCAGGCCCCGGCTCACGCCGCGGGCGGTGGCCGAAAACATCGCCCCCACCCCGTGCCCGACCGCACGGAAAGCGCTGCCGGTGCGAGGATGCTCGCTCTCGGCAGCGCTGGGTACCGCTAAAGTCTCGGGCGCCTTGCCACGGCCCGCCGGACGCGCCCGCTTGGCCGGCGATGGTTTGTTGCGGCCAGGGGAACTACTGCGGCGAGACGAGACATTCTTGACAGACATGCCTGTAACTCTAGCCGCTTATACCCCACTAATCACAGGCGCAACACACAGTTCACGAAGAAAAGTTGCGGTCAAGCCTAAAGACTAGACTTCACGATGGCGGACTTGTCGCCTGCGATCTCCACCTGGGCCGCGTCCCGGCCGTAGACCCACAGCAGCAGCTCGGCCGGCTGCCCGGAGACAGCCACCACGGCGTCGCCGCGCTCGGCCACTCCCCGCTTGTCCGCGGCCACGATCCGGCGCCCGCCGGCCGGGTGCAGGATGACGGGCAGCCGCGACTTCTTCAACATCAGTGGAGCAAAGCGCTGGAGCGTAGCGGAAAATTCGTCGTCGACCACCGCGGAAAATTCCCGCGGCTCGGTCTGGCCGTTGGCCCGGCGCACGTCCTCGTGGTGGATAAAGTTCTCCGCGAAGTTCAGCTTGGAGTCCAGCAAGAAGAACGGGCTCCACTTCGGCGGGCCCGCACGCCAGGCGTTGACCAGTTTCACGTAGTCGCGGCTTTTTACCTGCTTGGTTACCTTGTCCAGGTGGCCGCTCAGCGCCGGGATGAACATTCCGGCGGCCGCGTCGGGGCGGTGCTCGCGCAGCCAGAGATGCGCGGCCATGTCGTGGGTGGTCCAGCCCTCGCACAGGGTATCGGCGTCGGGGCCTAGGTCGATGAAAAGATCGGCTAGTCGGTTTCTTTCAGTACCGGAAAAAGACATGCTCCCCAGCATATCCCTTCAACCATGGGAAGGGAGCTGGGGAGCATGCGCGGCGTTTAAGCGCTACAGGGATTCGCGGGCGCTGTGGACCTCGTCGTCATCAATCAGCGAACCGTCGCCCGAGGTGGGAACGATGGTCGGCAGGATGACCGGCTCACGCTTGTACTTGGAATCCATGAGCTTGGAGACCTTGCGGCGAATCTTCTGCACCATGCGGTAGGTGTCGTTCTCGCCCTCGGCAGCCAGGTCGTTCATGGTGTTCTCGACCAGCTCGGCTACCTCCGGGACCACGGAGCGATCGTCGTCGCTGAAGCCCGTGGTCGCGACCGTCGGGTGCTCCATCAGGCGGGAGGTGCGGTTGTCGATAACACAGGTAATCGACACCACGCCGCCGGAGCCCAGGTTGGTGCGGTCGGCCAGCGTGTCCGCGTCGACCTCACCCATGTTCACGCCGTCGACGTAGAGGTTGCCGACCTGGATCTGGCCCACGACCTGAGCACGGCCGTTGTGCAGGTCGACGACAACGCCGTTCTGCGCCAGCACGACGCGGTCGCGGTCGACACCGGTCGAAATCGCCAGCTCCTTGTTGGCGCGCAGGTGGCGCCACTCGCCGTGGACCGGCATGGCGTTCTTCGGGCGCGCGGCATTGTAGAGGAAGAGCAGCTCGCCGCCGTAACCGTGGCCAGAGGCGTGCACCTTGGCCTCCTTGTTGGTTACAACCTCGGCGCCAATCTGCGACAGCATGTTAATGACGCCGAAGACGGCTTCCTCGTTGCCCGGAATGAGCGAGGAGGAAAAGACGATGAGATCGCCGTCGCGGACGGTGATCTGGCGGTGCTCGCGGCGGGCCATGCGCGACAGCGCGGCCATCGGCTCGCCCTGGGTACCGGTGGTGATCAGGACCGTCTTGTGCGGGGCCATCTTGGCGGCCTCGTCAATCGGCACGATAGTGCCGCGCGGGACCTTCAAAAAGCCCATCTTCTCCGCGATCTCCATGTTGCGCATCATGGAGCGGCCATTGAAGGCGACCTTGCGGCCGGCGGCCACGGCGGCATCGATAGCCGCCTGCACGCGGTAGACGTTGGACGCGAAGGAGGCGATGATGACGCGCTGACGGGCGTTGGCCACCAGGCGCTTGAAGGTGGCCGGGATGTCACCCTCCGAGGCGGAAACGCCCGGGACGTTGGCGTTCGTGGAGTCGCACAGCATCAGGTCCACGCCCTCGTCGCCGTAGCGGGACAGGGCCGGCAGGTCGGTCGGGCGACCGTCCAGCGGGGTCTGGTCCATCTTGATGTCGCCGGTGTGGATGATGTTGCCGGCCGGGGTGCCCAGCATGATGCCCAGGGCATCCGGCACGGAGTGGTTGACGGCCCAGAAACGCGCGCGGAACGGGCCGTAGGAAACGTCCGACTTCTCGTTGACCTCGACGAACTTCGGCTTTTGGCGGTGCTCCTTGCACTTGGCCGCGATCAGCGCGATGGTGAAGCGGGAGGCGACGATCGGGATATCCGGGCGCAGCTTCAGCAGCCACGGGATAGCGCCGATGTGGTCCTCGTGCGCGTGGGTGACCACGAGGGCCTCGACCTTGTCCAGGCGGTCTTCGATCGGGCCGAAGTCCGGCAGGATGAGGTCCACGCCCGGCTCGCCCGAGGACGGGAAGAGCACGCCGCAGTCGATGATCAGCAGGCGACCGTCGTATTCGAAGACGGTCATGTTGCGGCCGATCTCGGAGATGCCGCCCAGCGCGTAGATACGCAGGGAGCCCTTGGCCTGCTTCGGCGGCTCCGGCAGGCGCTTGGTCAGATCCGCGCCCTGCATGGACTTGGGCACGTTGCGGCGGCCCCGGTTGTTGTTGCGGTTGTTCTTGCCGCCCTTACCGTTGCCGTTGTTATTGCCGTTGTTGTTATTGCCGTTGCTACCGCCACGGCCGCGACCGCGGCCGCCGCGGGAACCACGGGAGCGGTTGGAACGGCGGTTGCCGCCGTTGTTGTTGCCGTTACCGCCGTGGTTGTCGTTGCCCTGGTTGCCGCCGTTGTTCTGATTGTTCTTGTTATCAGAATTGCCGTTGTTGTTTCCGTTGCCGCCGTCTGCACCGGAAGTGTCGTTTCCGGCGTTCTGCGGGGCCTGGAATACCGGCGATGCCGCCTCGTTGGAGGCTGCTTCTTGGCCCGTCGGCGGGCCCGCCTTGCGGGTCACTTTCCGGGCACGGTTTCGAGATTCAGTCATACTTATAGGACTCCAGCTTGTTGCATATCGCGGCGGAGTTCGGTCAGCTCATCCTCGGTGGCTGCCAGAATAGGCAGCCGCGGTTCGCCGACGTCGATTCCCTGCAGTCGCAGGGCCGCCTTGGCTAAGGTGGCGCCGCCCAGACGCGCTTGGGCGTGAACGAGCGGGGCCAGAGTATTTACGTTTATATCCCTTGCACGGGCAAGGTTTCCTTCTGAGAAAGAAGCATAAAGCTCCACAAGAGCCTGCGGGGCGGCATGGCCGATGACCGAGATGAAACCGCTGGCCCCCATGGCAAGCCACGGGAGGTTGAGCGGATCATCGCCGGAGTACCACGCCAGTCCGGTCTCTTGCATTAATTGAGCGCCGAGTGGCAGGTCGCCCTTCGCGTCCTTCACGGCCGCGACGGTGGGCAGCTCAGCCAGCCGGCGTAACGTATCCGCGTGGATCGGGATACCGGAGCGACCAGGAATGTCGTAGACGCAAATTGGCAGATCGGTGGCGCCAGCAATTTCGGTGAAGTGCGCCAGGACTCCCGCCTGCGAAGGCTTGGAGTAATACGGGGTCACGACCAAGAGGCTGTCCGCCCCCGCATTCGCCATGGTGCGGGCAAGCTCTACGGAAGACACCGTATTATTGGTTCCCGCACCAGCGCAAATTCGTGCCCTGCCGCCCACCTCGTCCTTAACGGCCTTTAGCATTTCAGTCTTCTCCGCCACGGTGGTGGTGGGAGACTCACCCGTAGTGCCCCCAACGATGAGGGAATCGATGCCGTTGTCCACGAGGTGCGCAGCAAGCTCTCGAGCCCGGCCCAAGTCCAGGGCGCCGTCCTGGTCAAACGGTGTGACCATGGCGACCCCGACGCGGCCGAAGGTCTCGATGCCGGTCTGTGCAGTCATACCTGTGCTCATAGGCGTCAAGGATACCCGCTTATCGACGAGCTGCGGGCATCCGCCCCCGGCATGGCGGTGTTCTAGCCCGCGTAGGGGCTGGCAGCCATCTCCGTGCCGTCGGACAACGTGGTGATGTGGAAATCATCAAAGAGCACGGGCGCCTGCTGGGACAAAAGCCGCAGGCAGGCCACGGCCACCGCGCGGAGCTCCGTGTCCGCGTGCTCCGTCGCCCGCGCGGCGATGAACTGGCGCCAGGTGCGGTAGTTGCCCGTGACCACGATCCGAGACTCGGTCGCGTTCGGCAGGATGGCCCGCGCAGCCTGGCGCGCCTGCTTCTTGCGCAACAGCGCGTTGGGCTCGTCCTCCAGCTTCTCCTCCAGCGCGTGGAGCAGCTCCTCGTAGACGAAACGGCTCTCATCCACCGCGGACAGCAGCAGTCGGGTCAGCTGCTCGTCCCGAGCGATGGGTTCCGGCAGTACGACGGAGGCCCGCTCGGGGTGGACGTAGCGCTGCGAGAGCTGGGAGAAGGAGAAGTGCCGGTGCCGCACCAGCTCGTGGGTGGCCGAGCGGGAGATGCCGCGGATGTAGAGCGTCGCCGTGGCGTGCTCGAGCAGGCCGGCGTGGCCGACCTCCAGGATGTGCCGCAGGTAGGCGGCGTTGGTCGCGGTGCGCGGGTTCGGCTTGTCGAAGGACTCGTAGCAGGCCCGGCCCGCGAACTCGACCAGCGCCTCGGCATCCGTGGCCGTGGCATCCGCTTGCCATTCCACCCCGGTGGGGGCGTGAAAGGCCGTCGCCGCAATTAGCTCGACCTGCAGGTTACTGACCTCAGCCATGACCTAGAGTCCCAGGTAGGATTCCAGCCCAACCACCAGGCCCGGGCGGTCGGCGATGTTGCGGACGCCGACCAGCACGCCCGGTACGAAGGAGGTGCGGTCGTAAGAGTCCTGGCGGATGGTCAGGCTCTGGCCCTGGGCGCCGAAGATGACCTCCTCGTGGGCCACCATGCCGCGGGTGCGCACCGCGTGGACCGGCACGCCGTCCACGTTGGCGCCGCGGGCGCCGTCCAGGGTCTTCTCCGTGGCGTCGGGCATCGGGCCCATACCGGCTTCCTGGCGGGCGGCGGCAATCCCCTCGGCGGTGTGCACGGCCGTACCAGACGGCGCGTCCAGCTTCGTCGGGTGGTGGTACTCCACGACCTCGGCGGTCTCGAAGTACTGGGCGACCTGGCGGGAGAGCACCATGGTCAGCACGGCGGAGATAGCGAAGTTCGGCGCGATCAGCACGTGGCCCGCGCCGGAGGCCTGCGTCCACTGCTTGACCTGGGCCAGGCGGTCCTTGTCGAAGCCGGTGGTGCCCACGACGCAGTGGATGCCGTTGGACACGCAGTATTCCAGGTTGCCCATGACGGAATCCGGGGTGGTGAAGTCCACGACGACCTGGACGCCGTTGGTCTTGAGCAGCTCCAGGGAGTCGCCGTGGTCAATGGTCGCCGCCAGGTCGAGGTCTTCGGCAGCCTGCACCGCCTCCACGACGGCCTCGCCCACGCGCCCCTTTGCGCCCAGCACACCGACTTGAATATTCATCGCGCTACCTTCTTCCTGTAGTGGTCTCGTCTCGTTCCGCGTCATCCGCCCGCACCTAACCGCGCGGGAAGGCACGGCCGCTCACAGCGGGAGGCGGTGGCGGAAGACGACGGATACACGGCTGCGGGCCGGGGCCCGCGTTCTGTTACCCCGGCCATTCTACCGCCCGGCCGCCAGGCTTTGGCCACTATACTGACTCCCATGCGCATGTATATCGGTTCCATTCTGGTCGATGATGTGGCCCACGCCCACGATTTCTACGTCGGTACGCTTGGCTTCCAGGTCAAGGACGACGTCACGCACGGCGATTTCCGCTGGCTGACCATCACCAACCCGACGCAGCTGGCCGCGGACGGCTCGGTGCTGCCCGGGGCCGGCATGGAAATCGTGCTCGAGCCCAAGGGGCACCCCGCCGCCGGCCAGTTCACCGACGCCCTGCGCGCGGCCGGGATGCCACTGACCCAGTTCCTCACCGACGATCTGGACCGGGACTACGCGGAGCTACAAGACCGCGGCGTGGAGTTCACCATGGAGCCGACCGACGTGGGACCGTCCCGGATCGCGGTCTTCGACGATACCTGCGGCAACCTGATCCAGAT
This sequence comes from Corynebacterium sp. 32222D000AT, assembly GCF_053546955.1. Classification (NCBI taxonomy): domain Bacteria; kingdom Bacillati; phylum Actinomycetota; class Actinomycetes; order Mycobacteriales; family Corynebacteriaceae; genus Corynebacterium; species Corynebacterium sp. 32222D000AT. The sequence goes on from NZ_JBPPVW010000007.1 coordinate 79,342, forward strand.
TGTGGAGCTCAAGAACTAGCAACCGCTGGTCACAATTAACAACCGTCACACGCGTTTCGGCTAAACTGGGGATAACCTTTACCTACCCAAGGAGATGACTCCCTATGCGCCAGTGGATCTCTACCCTCGCTCCCCTCGCGGTGGCCGGCCTCGTCCTCACCGGCTGCGCGAATGACGATAATTCCGACAACGCGAACGACACCTCCTCCCCCAGCACCGTGACGTCTACCTCCGCCGCCCCCGACAACGAGGCCGCGGCGGCCGAATCCTCCACCGTCCAGAAGGGCGCGACCGCCCCTGCGGGCGGGGCATCCGACGGGGTGAAGATGCTGGGCACCCCGTCCCTGGACGATGAGCAGCACATGGCCCAAGGCGCCGGTGAGCTGGTCCCGGTGCGCGTGCGCACCGCGGAGCACGCCGGCTTTACCCGCATGGTCATCGAATTTAGCGGTAAAGGCCCCGCCAGCTGGTTCGCCAGCTACACCGACGCGCCCACCCAGCAGGCCTCCGGGTACCCCGTCGAGGTAGCCGGCAACGCCTTCTTGGACCTAGGAATCGAGCCCACCCCGTGGCCGTCCACGCCGGAGCTGGAGGAACAATACTTAGATACCGGTAGCTTCCCGGGCGCCGGCGTCATCGAAGAGGTCCAGTTCACCAGCGCCTTCGAGGCCCAGTCCCAGTTCGTCGTGGGCCTGAAAGAAAAAGTCCCCTACTCCGTGACGTATATGGATGGCCCGCCGCGCGTGGTCATCGACTTTGCCGGCTAAGTAGGCGAGCGCCGGAAAGGATTAGTCCTTCCGGCGGCGCACCTCCGGCACGCGGATGATGTCGCTGCCGCCCATGAGCGCGTAGTTGACCAGCACGATAGTCGGCGCGTCTTCCGGGACCTCCGAGAGCGGGACGGTCACGCCCGGGCCGTTCTTGACGGTCGCGCCGCCCATAATCCCGAAGCCTTCCAGGCGGATGTTGTAGTTTTCCGGCACGCGGATTTCCGAGCCGCCCATGAGGTCCCAGGCGTTGATGACCACGCGGTTGGCGCCGATGGTGGCCTCCGAGAAGTCCAGCTCGCTGCCGCCCATGATGCTCAAGGCAAAGTGGCTGGGCTCGCAGTGCCAGCCGCCGAAGCGCTCTGCCCCGCCCATGATGCCGATCGAAAACTTCGAGCCCTCCCGGTTGGGAACCACCACGGGGTAGCTGGCGTTGCGCGCTGGCGCGGGCGTGTCCCGCTTGTCTAGGTCGTGGCTTAGCCCCAAGTCGTCGACCAGCTCGGTGAGCTGGTCCACGTAGGTGGCCTCCCAGACGCGCTGGGAGCGTTCGTCGAATTCAGCCAAGCTGATCTTGCCCTCGCTGAAAGCCTGGCTGACCAGCTCAGCGGCTGCGTGGCGCTGCTTATCGCCAGCGCGCTGTCGGGGTGTGTCCATACATCTAACGATACAAGAAAAGGGGCCTTCCGGCCCCTTAACTATCGATCGCTAGGTCATTGACCTACCAGCCGCTGGATTATTAGTCCTCGTCGACCGGCACCAGGGAGATCTTGCCGCGGTTGTCGATGTCGGCGATTTCGACCTGGATCTTGTCGCCCACGTTGACCACGTCCTCGACCTTTTCGATGCGCTCGTCGCCACCCAGCTTGGAGATGTGGATGAGCCCGTCGCGGCCCGGGGTCAGGGAGACGAACGCGCCGAAGGCGACGGTCTTGACGACCGTGCCCAGGAAGCGCTCCCCGACCTTCGGCAGCTGCGGGTTGGCAATCGAGTTGATCTTGTCCAGGGCGGCGTCGGCGGCCTCGCCGGACTCGGCGGAGACGTAGACGGTGCCGTCGTCCTCGATGGTGATGTCGGCGCCGGTCTCCTCCGTGATGGAGTTGATGGTCTTGCCCTTCGGGCCGATGAGCTCACCGATCTTGTTGACCGGGACCTGCACGGAGGTAATCTTCGGCGCCAGCGGGGACATCTCGTCTGGGCCTTCGATGACCTCGGCCATGGTGGCCAGGATGGCGGAGCGGGCATCGCGAGCCTGCTCCAGCGCGTCAGCCAGCACGGCGGACGGGATGCCGTCCAGCTTGGTGTCCAGCTGCAGGGCGGTGATGTATTCGGAGGTACCGGCGACCTTGAAGTCCATGTCGCCGAAGGCGTCCTCCGCGCCCAGGATGTCGGTCAGGGCGACGAACTTCTCCTTGCCGTCGACCTCGCCGGAGACCAAGCCCATGGCGATGCCGGCCACCGGGGCCTTCAGCGGGACGCCGGCGTTGTACAGCGACAGCGTCGAGGCGCAGACCGAGCCCATCGAGGTCGAGCCGTTCGAGCCCAGCGCCTCGGAGACCTGGCGGATGGCGTACGGGAAGTCCTCGCGGGACGGGATGACCGGCAGCAGGGCGCGCTCGGCCAGCGCGCCGTGGCCGATCTCGCGGCGCTTCGGGGAGCCGACGCGGCCGGTCTCGCCGGTGGAGTACGGCGGGAAGTTGTAGTGGTGCATGTAGCGCTTCGACTCGACCGGGGTCAGGGAGTCGATGTGCTGCTCCATCTTCAGCATGTCCAGGGTGGTCACGCCCAGGATCTGGGTCTCGCCGCGCTCGAACAGGGAGGAACCGTGGGCGCGCGGGACCAGCTCGACCTCGACACCCAGGTCGCGGATGTCGGTGACGCTGCGGCCGTCGATGCGGAAGCCCTCGGTCAGGATCTTGTGGCGGACGATCTCCTTCATCACCGCGTTATAAGCGCTGCGGATCTGCTTGGAGGCGTCGTCGTCCTCGAAGCGCTCGAGCAGTTCGGCCTCGACCTGCTCCATGTGCTCGTTGGTAGCCTCGTCGCGCTCCTGCTTGCCGGCAATGGTCAGCAGCTTCTCCAGCTTCTTGCTGGCCTTCTTCTCCACGGCCTGGAAGATCTCGTCCGAGTAGGCCGGGAAGAGCGGGAACTCCTGGGTCTCCTTGGCCACGCGCTCGGCCAGGCCGGCCTGGGCCTCGCACAGGGTCTTGATGAACGGCTTGGCGGCCTCCAGGCCCTCGGCCACGGCGGACTCCTGCGGCGCCGGGGCACCCTCGGCCACGCGCTCGGCCACGTTGATGCCGGCGCCGGCCTCGACCATCATGATGGCCACGTCTTCGACGGTCTTGCGGCCCTTCTTGCGCTGGACAATGCGGCCGGCCACGACCATCTCGAACAGCGCGCGGTCGTGCTGCTCGGAGTTCGGGAAGGCCACCCACTGGCCCTCCGGGTGCTTCTGATCGGCGATAAACGCCATGCGGACGCCGCCCACGGCGCCCGAGACCGGCAGGCCGGACAGCTGGGTCGCGGCGGAAGCGCCGTTGATGGCCACGACGTCGTAGTACTCATCCGGGGCCTGGGACATCACGGTGATGACGACCTGGACCTCGTTGCGCAGGCCCTTGACGAAGGTCGGGCGCAGCGGGCGGTCAATCAGGCGGCAGGCCAGGATGGCCTCGGTGGACGGGCGGCCCTCGCGGCGGAAGAACGAGCCCGGGATCTTGCCCGCGGCGTACATGCGCTCTTCCACGTCCACGGTCAGCGGGAAGAAGTCGAAGCCCTCCCGCGGCTGGTTGGAGGCCGTGGTGGTGGCCAGCAGCATGGTGTCGTCGTCCAGGTAGGTGGTCACCGAGCCGTCGGCCTGGCGGGCCAACTGCCCGGTCTCGAAGCGGATGGTGCGGGTACCGAAGTCCCCGTTATCCAGCGTGGCGATAGCTTCGGTGATGCCGAAGTCTTCGTCGTTTACATACTCAACAGCGTTGTTAGCGCTCATTAAAGTTAATTCTCCTCATCATCCGGCAATCGTCGGTGTCGCCGGTAGTCGTACAACGTTGAATTCACACACAACGGTGCTCAATCGTACCAGCTCAAAAGCCGGACCGATACAACGCCGCCCACGAAAATCGTGGTGGAGACCTCCTAGCCCCGCCGCCACGGCCGCCGGCCGGGCGGGAGAAAACGCCTAAGAGATCGCAAAAAAAGGCGCTGAGCACGGCAGGTGCTCAACGCCTTGTGCGACAATCGACGCTAGAAATTAGCGACGCAGGCCCAGACGGGAAATCAGGTCACGGTAGCGGTCGATGTTGGTGGAAGCCAGGTACTTCAGCAGGCCGCGGCGACGGCCGACCAGCAGCAGCAGGCCACGACGGGAGTGGTGATCCTGCTTGTGGTCCTTCAGGTGCTCGGTCAGGTTGCTGATGCGGTAGGTCAGCAGGGCCACCTGGGCTTCCGGGGAGCCGGTATCGGTCTCGTGGAGGCCGTATTCCTTCAGGATCTCGGCCTTCTTCTCAGTGGTCAGTGCCATGAGATAATCTCCTCAAACATATTTCAGTCCGCATGAAATCAAGCACCCAAAAAGGCGCCGCCGCAACTGCTGCGGACCGCAGTCACAAAGCTATCCGGAAATCTTAGCTGCTAGCGGCGCAAACCACCAAATCACACGAGCACGCGCTCGAGCCGGCGGACGAAGCCGTCGACGAAACGCTCGGCGTCGACATCCAGGGCGACTGCTACCCCGGAGTCCTCCCCGATCCGGGATTCGTCCCCGATGGTGCGCCCGATAGTGGGCCCGTCCACGTCGACCTTGAGCGGCATCCGCCGGCAGCCGACCAGGTCTGGCTCCGCGGCGACCGCCACGGCCAACGGGTCGTGCAGGCCGCACCCGCCCAGGTGGGGCGAGTTTTTCGCGTAGGCGTCGATGTAGAAATCCACCATGTCGGCATAGGCCACGCTCGCCGCCGTGCCGGCGGCCCGCCAGGCCCGGGTGGTCGCCCGCGTCAGCAGCGTCTGCAAAGTCACGTCGAGGCCCACCATGGTCAGATCCTGGCAGCCGCGCACGACGGCATCGGTCGCCGCCGGGTCCTGGGAGACGTTTGCCTCGGACCAGGCGGTGACGTTGCCCGGCACGGTCAGCGCCCCGCCCATCATGACGACCGGCAGGCTGGCCACCACCGGGTCGCGCTCCAGGGCCCGGGCCAGGGTGGTCGAGGGCCCGGTGGGCACGAAGACGATATCGCCGGTGTCGCGGTTCTGGTGGGCCATGCGGACTAAGAAATCCACCGCCGGTTCCGGCTCGGGCTGACGCCTGGGCGCGGGCAGCTCTACCCCGCCCAGGCCGTTTGCGCCGTGGATGCCGGCCGAGGCGGCGCTGACCGCAAAGCCCGGGCGCTGCGGGCCGACGAAGACCGGCACGTCTTCGCAACCGAGCAGTTCTAACAGCGCCAAAGTATTGCGCACGCCCACCTCGACCTCAACGTTGCCGTAGGTGCCCAGCACCCCGATAAGCTCGAGGTCCTCGTGGGCCACGGCGAGCGCCAGCGCCAGGGCGTCGTCGATGCCGGTGTCTAGGTCCAGGATGATCTTGCGCACTTAGGCGTCCTTCCTTGCGCTTAGCCGCGCTAGCTAGCTTTCGCTTTCCAGGAAAAAGGTGCCCGGCTCCCAGCCGCAGGCCTGGGCGTCTTGTGCTAGCAGCTGGCGGGTTTTCGCCACGTCGTTGCGCATGGCCGCGAGCAGCTCGTCGACGGAATCGAACTTGACCATGTCGCGGACGTGGGCGGTAAATTGCACCGTCGCGTCGTGGCCGTAGAGATCGGCGCTGCGGTCCAGCACGAAGGATTCCACGGAGCGCTGCTCGTCCCCGAAGGTCGGGTTCGTGCCCACGGAGATCGCCGCCGCGTAGGCCACTCCGGCCTCCATGTTGCCCTCGATAGGCGCGGCGGGCTCGTCGATGGTGAACCAGCCGGCATAGACGCCGTCGGCGGGGATGGCGATGGAGTCCGGGAAGTACTGGTTGGCCGTGGGATAGCCCAGCTCCTTGCCACCGCGCCCGGCCCCGCGGACCACGGGCCCGGAGACCGAGAAGTGCCGCCCCAGCGCCCAGTTGGCCCGGTCGACCTGGCCGGCGGCGAGGAACTGGCGCACCGTGGTCGAGGAGATGCGCACGCCCTCGTCGTCGAGCAGCTCAATGACGTCGACCGCAAAGCCCATCTCCTGGCCCAGCTCTTTCAGGACCGCCGGGGTGCCGGCGGCGTCGGCGCCGAAGGTGAAGTTCGCGCCCACGACCACGCCCTGGGCGTGCAGCTTGTCGACCAAGAGCGTCTGGGCGTAGTCCCGCGGGCTCAGGCCGCACAGCTCGTGGGTGAAGTCGATGACGACCACCGCGTCGAGGCCGTAGCGCTCTGCCAGCTGGAAGCGCCGCTGCAGCGTGGTCACCGCCAGCGGGGCGCGCTGCGGCAAGAAGACGGTCACCGGGTGCGGGTCGAAAGTCACCATGACCGCCTTGACGCCCTGGGCGTGGGCCCGGCTCACGGTGCGCTCGATCAGCTGCTGGTGGCCGCGGTGTACGCCGTCGAAGACGCCGATGGTGACCACGCTGGCCGCCAGTTGGTCGCTGATGGCTTCCATTCCATACCAAATATCCACGTCCTCTATGCTAGAACATGGCCGCCCATGCCCTAGACTCGAAGGCCATGACGGATCCTCTCGCTAGCTCTGGACTGGTAATTGTGGACAAGTCCGCGGGCATGACCTCACACGATGTCGTGGCCCGGCTGCGCCGCTATTTCGGCACCCGCAAAGTCGGCCACGCCGGCACCCTCGACCCGATGGCCACCGGAGTGCTCATCGCCGGGCTGGAGCGCGGCACGAAATTCCTCGCCCACCTCGTCGCGGCTACCAAGGCCTATGAGGCCACCATCCGCCTGGGCGCGGCGACCACAACCGACGACGCCGAAGGCGAAATCACCTCGCGCGGGGCCACCGAGGAAATCGACGATGCCCGCATCTACGCCGCCATCCAGGACCTGCGCGGCGATATCATGCAGCGGCCGGCCAGCGTCTCCGCCATCAAGATCGCCGGCAAGCGCGCCCACGAGCGGGTGCGCGACGGCGAGGACGTGGACATCCCCGCCCGCCCGGTGACCATCCACTCCTTTGAGGTGCACTCCATTGCCCGGACCGACGGCTGGATCGATATCGAGTGCAGCGTGGAGTGTTCCTCCGGCACCTATATCCGCTCCCTGGCCCGCGACCTGGGGGAAGCGCTGGGCTGCGGCGGGCACCTGACCGCCCTGCGGCGCACGGCCGTGGGCAATTTCCGCCTGTCTGATTCCGCTCCCCTGGCCGAGCTCGAGGATTCTCCCCGCCTGTCACTCTCCCTCGACGAGGCGCTCACCCGCTGCTACCCCGTCCTCGAGGTCACCGCCGACGAGCAGGCCGCGCTCGCGATGGGACAGTGGCTTGAGCCCCGCGGGCTGGAGGGCACGCACGCCGCCGTCGGCCCCGACGGGCGCGCGGTCGCCCTAGTCAAGGAGAAGGGCAAGCGCCTGGCCACCGTCTTCGTGGCGCGCCCGTCCACGCTCTAGCCCGCTGCTTTCCGTCCCGGATTCTCCAGCCTTGCGTTCCGCCGGCCCGGATTCCGGGTTCAGGGAAAGTTGACGTCCACCGTCGTGGCGACCACCACGTAGCCGTCCCGGACCAGCCAGCGCCCGGAGATAAACGGCACGGGGGTGGGCCTGACCAAAAGGTAAGAAATCAGCGTGCCGTCCTCGCGCAGGTCGATCTCGGCCTGTTCGAAACCCAACCAGCGGTCCGTCATGGGGAACCACGCCTTGTAGGTGGCCTCCTTGGCGCAGAACAGCAACCGGTCGGCGAACGGGATACCCGCGGCGCGCAGCCGGTAGAGCTGGGGGATCTCGCCGGAGCGGGCGATCATCGCCAGCACGCCCTCCGGCAGCTCTTCGGCCGGTTCGGCGTCCAGTCCCAGCGAGCGCACCTTGGTGGTGGGCGCCGCCACGGCCGCGCGGAAACCCTCGGTGTGTGTCATGGAGCCGGTAAACCCCTCCGGCCAGAGCGGCTTGCCCCGCTCGCCGCGCAGGATCGGCTCACTGCCGGTGTAGCCGGCCTCCCGCAGGGCCTCGTGGGCGCACCAGCGGGCGTCGCCGAACTCGGATTTGCGGACGTTGACCGACCGGGAGACGATGGATTGCTCCAGCGGGTGCAGCGCCTGGAAATTCATCAGGTCGGAATGCTCCGAGCGGGTCCGCACGTAGCAGAACCGGGCGGAGTCCGGGAACAGGCTTGGCTCGAGCATGATCAGTCCTCCTCCCGCAAGACCGGGTACGGCCAGGTTGGCCGGCGGTCGGCTCCCCACTGGCGCCACTGGCGCGGGTAGCCCAGGGAAACCTCGTGGTGCTCCACGCCATCGACCACGGTCGTGCCCGGCATATGCAGATGCCCGTAAATAACGGCGCTGGCGTCGTAGCGCTTAGCCCAGGAGCGGGTATGGCGCGTGCCGCACCACAGGCTGATCTCCGGGATCCCCAGCCGCAGCGTCGGCTCCTGGACCAACGGCCAGTGGTTGACCAGCACCGTCGGACCGGAAATCCGGGACAGGCGCTTGATGGTATAGGCCAGCCGATCCCAGCACCAGGCGCGGATGTCCACGAAAGGCGCGATGGCGAAGTCGTCCGTCATCACCAGCTGGGCCTCCCGCGCGGCGGCCAAGGCCTCCTCCACGCTGACCCCGGGGCGGCGGAAGCTGTAGTCGTAGAGCGTAAACAAGCCCGCCACTGTGTGCCCGGCGAAGACCGGGTACGGGTCCTCCGGGGTGTAGATGCCTAGGTCCCGGCAGCCGGCGACGAGCTCGTCGTATTTATCGCGGCCGCGGTAGCGGTCCCCCGACCGGCTGAACAGCTCGTGGTTGCCGGGGACCCAGATGACCTCGGCGAAGCGGGACTTTAGCTGCCGCAGCACCCGCAGCACGAGCTCGCTGCGCTCCGCGACGTCGCCGGCGACGATGAGCCAGTCCTGGGGGTTGTTCGGCGCCAAGCCGTCGATGTGCGGCGTGTTCGCCTTGACGGCGGCGTGCAGGTCCGCGACCGCCCACAGGGTGCGTGGCACCTGGTCCTCCTCGTTGTCGCTGTCGGTTCAGTTGGCTGCTATTCCGCGTCCGCCACCGCGCGGGGCTCGACGACGGCCCAGCGCATGGAGTAGAAACGGTATACCACCGCGATTGTACGCAAAGCGATAAACGCCCCGAGGCCCAACCAAATCCCCAGCAGGCCCCCGTCGGCGGCATAGGCCAACCAGATGCCGGGCAAAAAGCCCACCAGGACCGAACCGATGGTGATGTTGCGCAGGTAGGCGGCGTCGCCCGCGCCCAGCAGGACGCCGTCGAAGGCGAAGAGGATGCCACCGGCAACCACCATCGCCACCATGACCCACCAGGGCCCGCGCATGGCCTCAATCACCGCGTCGGAATTGGTAAAGATCCGCGGAATGACCCCGGCGCCCAGCGCGAAAATCGCGGCGAGTACCGCGGCGAAGCCGGCCGAATAGTGCATAATGCGTCCGCCGGTGCGGCGGGCGGCCTGCGCCGAGCCGGCGCCCAGGGCCGCGCCGATAAGCGTCTGCGCCGCGATCGCCAGGGAATCCAACACGAGCGTCAGGAAGTTCCACAGCTGCAGCATGACCTGGTGCGCGGCCAGGGAGGCCGTGCCGAAGCGGCCCGCCACGGCGGCCGCGGACAGGAAGGCGACCTGGAAGCTCAACGAGCGCAGGATGAGGTCCCGGCCCAGCACCAACTGGCGGCCGATGACTCGCGGGCGGACCTTCCAGGACCCGCCGTGCTGCCGGGCCAGTTCGATGAGAAAAAGCGTGGCCACGATCCCCATGCCCAGCACGTTGGCCGCCGCCGAGCCCGGCAGGCCCCAGAGGTGGACAAAGATGGGCACGCAGATAGCCCCGGGGATAACCCCGGCCAGGGTGAAAACCAGCGGCTTGCGGGTATTTTGCACGCCGCGCATCCAGCCGTTGCCGGCCATGACCACCAGGGTGATGGGGATGGCCAGGGCCGCGATGTGCAGCCACTGGGCCGCCCGCGCGGCGGTGTCGGCGTTGCCGGTCATCCACCACGTAATTTGCTCGGCAAAAAGCCACATGAGAACCGCCAGCGCCGTGCCGACGCCGAGGGCCACCCAGGTGGCCTGGATGCCTTCGGCGACGGCCTCCGCGCGCTTGCCCGCCCCGTACAGGCGCGCGCCGCGGGCCGTGGTGCCATAAGACAAAAACGTCAGCTGCGTGGTCACCACCGACTGCACCGCGGCCGCCGCGCCCAGCGCCGCCAGGTCCTCGGCGCCCAAACGGCCGACGACGGCCGTATCAAACAGGAGGTAGAGCGGCATCGCGGCCAGCACGCCAAGCGCGGGAAGTGCGAGCCCCAGGATGCGCCGCAGGGTGACCTCCGGGGCCTTCCCGCCGGTCGTGGTGGCCTCCTTCGCGGCGGCATCGCTCGTGGCGGCAGCGCTCGCGTCGGGGGTGGTATCGGCAGAGTTTTCGTCTTTAGTCATTAATACGTGCGTACAACTTCCACTAACTTCTCAGTGATTTCTTCCGGGGTGCCGTGGGCGGTGTAGCCGGCGGCCGGGACGTGCCCGCCGCCGCCGAAGCGCAGGGCGATGGACGAGCAGTCCACGACCGAGGAACGCAGCGAGGTCGCAAAGACACCCGGCGCCTGCTCCTTGAACACGACGCCGATGTCCGTGCCGTCCAGGGCGCGGACGAACTCCACCAGCGACTCCACGGCGGCATCGGAGTGATCCCCGATATCGGCCAGGCGGCCCACCAGCACGCCGAGCGTGTGGGAGCCGGCCTCGACGACCTGCACGCCGGCGAGGACCCGTCCCAGCATCTGCAGATCGGAAGCGGTGGTGCTATCGAGCAGTTCGACTGCGATCTGTTTGGTGTCGAGCCCGTAGTGCATCAGGCGCGCGGCGTATTCGTGCATGGCCGGCCGGCCCCACCTGAAGCTACCGGTGTCCGTGACCAGCCCGGCGTAGAGCGCGTGCGCGATGTCCTTGTTCATCTGCACGTCGAGCATGTCCAGGATCTGCGTCAGGGCCACGGTGGTGGACTCGCAATCGCAGTCCACCAGGTTGACCGAGCCGAAGCCGGGGTTCGAGGCGTGGTGATCGATGCAGACCACCCGCCCGGCCGCCGCCTGCTCCTCCACCGCTTGGGCCAGCGAACCGGTGCGATCCAGCGAGCCGCAGTCCACGGTGACGTACAGGTCGTAGCCGTCCGGCAGGTCATCGACGAGCTCGACGGCCTCCGCGCCGGGGATGGTGAGCAGGTTGCGGGAGATCTCCCGGCGCTGCCCGATGACGACGCGGGTGGTTTTGTCGAACTGCCGCAGCGCCATATTCAACGCGCAGGCCGATCCCACCGCGTCGGCATCCGGTCGCAGGTGGGTGATGATGCACACGCTGTCCGCTGCGCGCATCGCCGCCACTACCCGCTCATAGTCCTGTTCGAGCACGGGTTTACTCGCTTTCCTTCTCCTTATACGGGTTCGCCTCGCCGGCCGGCTGGGCGTTTTCCTTCAGCTTCGCCAGCTCGGCGTCGCGGGCGCGGGCCTTTTCCAGCAGCTGTTCCATGTGCGCCGAGGACTCCGGCACGGTGTCGACCTCGAAGCTCAGCGTCGGGGTGAAACGCACGCCCAGCTGGTCGCCGACCAGCTTGCGCAGCTGGCCGCGGGCGCGGTGCAGGGCCTCGGCGGCGGCGTCGAAGTCCGGCTCGTCGTCGATGTCGCGGCCGCGGACCGTGTAGTAGACCGTCGCGTCGTGCAGATCCCCGGTCACCCGGGTGTCGGTGACCGTCACCAGCTCCACGCGGCGGTCCTTGATGTTGTGTTCGAGGGCGTTAGCAACAATTGCCTGAATCCTCTTCGCCATGCGTCCCGCGCGTGCGTGGTCTGCCATTGCTCCTCCTAGACCTGAGTTGGAAAAATCGATCTTCAAGCTAATCTATTCTATCTTCCCCGCGCAACGAAAAATCCCCGCCACGCACGATGGCGGGGCGGGGACAATCGCTTCCGGTAGTACACCTACCGGTTAGCGCCAGCTAGTAGCTGGCAACTGGCAGGAACTAGTCGCGCGGGACCTCGACCTCTTCGTAGGCCTGGATCTGGTCGCCGACCTGGATGTCCGGGAAGGACAGGACCATACCGCACTCGTAGCCGGCGTTGATCTCGTTGGCGTCGTCCTTCTCGTGACGCAGCGACTCGATGCGGGCATCGCTGGCGATGACGTTGCCATCGCGGACGATGCGCACCTTGCCGTTGCGCTTGACCTGGCCTTCGGTGACCATACAACCCGCGATGGTGCCCACGGCGGAGGACTTGAACAGTGCGCGGATTTCGGCCGCACCGGTCTCGCGCTCCTCGTAGATGGGCTTGAGCATGCCCTTGAGGGCCTTCTCCACATCCTCGATGGCGCGGTAGATAACCGTGTAGTAGCGGATATCCACGCCCTCTTGGTTGGCCTCGTTGGTCGCCTTGCCCTCAGCGCGAACGTTGAAGGCGATGATGACGGCATCGGAAGCCGCCGCCAGGGTGACGTTGGTCTGGGTGACCGCACCGACGCCGCGGTCGATGACGTTGAGCTGCACCTCGTCGTCGACCTCGATGTCCAGCAGGGCGTCTTCCAGAGCCTCGACCGAACCGGCGTTGTCGCCCTTGAGGATCAGGTTCAGCGTCGAGGTCTCCTTCAGCACCGCATCCAGATCCTCCAGGGACACGCGCTTGCGGGCCTTGGCCTGCATAGCGGAACGCTTGCGGGCGTCACGCTGGGCGGCGATCTGGCGCGCCACGCGGTCGTCCTCGACCACCAGCAGGTTGTCGCCGGCGCCCGGGACACCGTTGAGGCCCTGGACCTGGACCGGGCGGGACGGGCCCGCCTCTTCCACGTCGTTGCCGAACTCGTCGAGCATGCGGCGCACGCGGCCGAAGGAGTCGCCCACGACGATGGAGTCGCCGATGCGCAGCGTACCGCGCTGGACGATGACCGTAGCCACCGGGCCACGGCCGCGGTCCAGGTAGGCCTCGATGGCCACGCCCTGGGCGTCCATGTCCGGGTTGGCGGTCAGCTCGAGGGCCGCGTCCGCGGTCAGGACGACCGCCTCCAGCAGCTCCTCGATGTTCTGGCCCGCCTTGGCGGAGATGTCCACGAACATGGTGTCGCCGCCGTACTCTTCCGGCACCAGGCCGTACTCGGTGAGCTGGCCACGGATCTTGTCCGGCTGAGCCTCCGGCTTATCGATCTTGTTCACCGCCACCACGACCGGGATGTCCGCGGCCTTGGCGTGATTGATGGCCTCAATGGTCTGCGGCATGACGCCGTCATCAGCGGCCACGACCAGGATGGCCAGGTCCGTGGACTTGGCACCGCGGGCACGCATGGCGGTAAACGCCTCGTGGCCCGGGGTATCCAGGAAGGTGATGGCGCGATCGCCGCCGTCGACCTCCACGTCTACCTGGTAAGCACCGATGCCCTGGGTAATGCCGCCGGCCTCACCCTCGCGCTCGTTGGTCTTACGGATGGTGTCCAACAGGCGGGTCTTACCGTGGTCGACGTGACCCATGACGGTGACCACCGGCGGGCGCTTAGCGAGGTCTTCCTCGCTGCCCTCGTCCTCACCGAACTGCAGGTCGAAGGACTCGAGCAGCTCGCGGTCCTCGTCCTCCGGGGAGACGACCTCGACCTTGTAGTTGATCTCGGCACCCAGCAGCTGCAGGGTCTCCTCCGAGACGGAAGCGGTAGCGGTGACCATCTCGCCCAGGTTGAACAGCGCCTGGACCAGGGCGGCCGGATCCGCGCCGATCTTCTCGGCGAAGTCCGCCAGCGAAGCACCGCGGCGCAGACGCACGGTCTTGCCGCCGCCGTCGGGCAGGCGAACGCCGCCGACGACGTGCTTCTGCTGCTCCTCAAACTCGTGCCGCTTCTGACGCTTCGACTTCTTGCCCTTGCGGGGTGCGCCACCCGGCCGGCCGAATGCGCCGGCGGTACCGCCGCGACGACCGCCACGGCCACCGCGGAAACCGCCCGGACCGTGACCCGGGCCGCCACCGCGGCCGCGACCACCCCGGCCGCCACCGCCGCCATTGGCGGACTTGGACGGCATGGAAGCGGGGTTCGGGTGCGACGGCATCATCGCCGGGGTAGGACGGCGACCGCCGCCCTGACCGCCGGAGGACTGGCCGCCGCGCGGCTTGTTGTCGCCGCGGCCCTGGCCCGGCTTGTTGCCGCCGGAACGCGGGCCCTTGGTGCCGCCCGGACGCGGGCCGCCCTTGCCGCCACCGCGCGGCTCGCTGGAGCCGCCAGTGGAAAACGGGTTGTTGGCCACCCGGCGGGTGCCACCCGGCTTCGGCATCGGGCGCGGCATGGCATTGCCCGGGGTCGGGCGCTCGCCGCCGCGCGACTTGTTGTCGCCACGGCCCTGGCCCGGCTTCGGGGCTGCCTTGCCCGCACCCGGCTTGGGGGCGGACTTGCCCGCGCCCGGCTTCGGGGCCTCCTGGCCCGGCTTCGGGGCAGCCGACTTAGCGGCGCCCGGCTTGGGCGCACCCGGCTTCGGGGCAGCCTTGCCCGCACCCGGCTTGGGAGCGGACTTGCTAGCGCCCGGCTTCTGGGCTGCCTTGCCAGCACCCGGCTTCGGGGCGGACTTTGCGGCACCCGGCTTGGGCTTGGATTGGTTGGCGGACTTCTGCTCGGCGGCGTTGTCGCCGCCGCCCTGCGCCTCATAGTGGGCGCGCATCTTCTTGACCACCGGCGGTTCGATGGTGGACGAGGCGGTCTTGACGAACTCGCCTTGTTCCTTCAGGGTTGCGAGCAGTTCCTTGCTGGTTACACCGAGCTGTTTAGCCAGCTCGTGAACACGTAGCTTTCCGGCCACTTGTCTCCTCTTGGGTTAGCTAGAGGCCATAAGCGCCGGAAAGGCGGTCATGACCCCTAGGGTTTACGTAGGACTTTCATCGCTGATGCTTCATCGTTGTGCGCTCATCAGTGTTCGGTCTTCCTTACAATCTCAGGGTCTTCCCCACGGCCGTTGCCGGCCGTGGCATGGGGTTCCTTGGCGGATTCTTCCTCCAAGTACTTTCTAATCTGACCTGTGTCCACAGCTGCAGACACGCGAAGAGCCCGCCCGAAGGCGCGCCTTTTCTCCGCTAGCTCGTAGGCAGCCAGGGTGGGCTGG
The DNA here is from genome assembly GCF_053546955.1 of Corynebacterium sp. 32222D000AT. Taxonomy (NCBI): domain Bacteria; kingdom Bacillati; phylum Actinomycetota; class Actinomycetes; order Mycobacteriales; family Corynebacteriaceae; genus Corynebacterium; species Corynebacterium sp. 32222D000AT. The sequence continues at coordinate 94,350 of NZ_JBPPVW010000007.1, forward strand.
ATCCACGCTCCCCTCCCCGGATGTGAACGCTGCGGATCGGGCACGGCGATGACCGTGCCGTCTGGGGTGGTGGTTGCCACCACGCGCAGCAATTCCGAGTCAGGATGCGTCGTTCGGTGGGCGATACAAGTGCGAAGCCGGATGGGCCGGGCCCGATTAGCTCGCACTCATTACCTCCGAATCTTGGCTGTGCTCCATGAAACCTGGCCGCGTTAGGGCCGTCCAATAGTTTACGGCAAAGTGGACTAAAAATGAACTTAGGCCCCACACTCCGCGTGTGGGGCCTAACTCGTCTCGCGCCTATTCGTGGGCGGCGGCGTCCGCGTCCGAATGGATGTCGATCTTCCAGCCGGTCAGGCGGGCGGCCAGGCGGGCGTTTTGGCCTTCCTTGCCGATGGCCAGGGACAGCTGGTAGTCCGGCACGGTCACGCGGGCGACCTGGGCGTCCGGGTCGAGCACCTCGACGCGCACCACCTTGGACGGGGCCAGGGCGTTGCCGACGTAGACCTCCGGGGAATCGTGGTAGTCGATGATGTCGATCTTCTCTCCGCCGAGCTCGCGCATGATGTTGTTCACGCGCTGGCCGCGGGGGCCGATGCAGGCGCCCTTGGCGTTGAGCCCCTTGACGGTGCCGCGGACGGAGACCTTCGAGCGGTGGCCGGCCTCGCGGGCGATCGCCAGGATCTCCACGGCCTTATCGGCGACCTCTGGGACCTCGAGCTCGAAGAGCCCGCGGACCAGCTCCGGGTGGGTGCGCGAGAGGTTGATCTGGACGTTGTTGCCGTTGCGGCTGACCCCTACGACGTAGGCCTTGACGCGGTCGCCGTGCTCCAGCTTCTCGCCCGGGATCTGCTCGGCCGGCAGCAGGATGCCGTCCTGGGGCTCGGCCTCGGTGCCCAGCTGGACGACGATGATGCCGCGGGCATTCAGCGTGGCCTCGCGCTCGACGATGCCGGAGACCACCGTGCCCTGGATGTGAGAGTAGGAATCGAAAGTGCGATCGGCCTCGGCCATGCGCAGGCGGCCGTAGATGGCCTCGCGGACCGCCCGGGCACCGACGCGGCCGAAGTTTTCCGGCGTGTCATCGTATTCGGTGGCCAGCTCCCCCGTCTCCGGGTCCAGCTCGCTGACGATGACGGCGACCGCGCCGGTCTCCGAGTCGATGTCCACGCGGGCCTTGGCGTTGTCCCGGGCCGAGCCGCCGCGGTAGTCCAGGTAGGAGCTCAGCAGGGCGCCCGCGATGGAGCGCAGCAGCTCAGATACCGGAACCTCGCGTTCCTTTTCGATGGCTCGCAGTGCCGCCAGATCAATATTCACTTGTCGATCCTCTCGTTAGGCCGAGACGCGCTCGGCCGCATGTTCAAAGTCTTCGCGCGCGATTTCCAGCTCGGCGGCTGAAGGTTGCGCGAATTCAATTTCTACCACTGCCCGGGCGATATTAGCCAATCGCAGGATCTCCACCTCGAGGTCCTTCTTGACCGTGCGGACGACGATGACCTCGGTGTTGTCCGCGTTGAGGGCGCCCAGCCGCCAGACGGTGCGCTGGCCCGGGGCATCGGCCAGCTCGACGGCCACCCGGCGGCCCTGGTTGCGGCGGAAGTGCCGCGGGGCAGTAAGTGGCAGGTCCACGCCCGGGGTGGAGACCTCCAGAGTGTAACCGGCGCCGAAGTTGAGCTCGCCGGCGTCCTCGGCGGCATCAAAGCGCTGGGAGATGAGATCGGAGACCTCCTCCAGCACGTCCGAGGTCGGCCGCTTATCCCCGTCCACACGGATGATTACCTGTGATTTCTTGCCCGCCCGCGTGGTCTTGATGTCTTCGACGTCGAGGCCGCGGTCCTGAATGAGCGGTTGCACGAATTCCGTCAATGTTGCCGAGTCTGGGAAAGCCATAACCTCTAGCCTAACCCGACCGGGTACAGTCTCTTGCGTGAACCGCCGAAAGCTAGCCGCCCCTGCCGTCGCCGTTATTGCGCTCGTGCCCGCCACGACCGCCTGCCAACCCGTGGTGGACTATTTCGGTCCCCGGCCGGACGCCACCCTGGTGGAGCTGGCCCAGGCCGCGGAGGCAGACGCCCAGGCTTTGAATACCACCGATCCCGAAAACGCAGACTTGCGCCAGGGCCAGGCCGACGCCCTCTACGCGGAGGTCGCCCGCCTGTGCGGCACCCGGGACGGACAAGTGCCGGAGTCGTGCGAAGTAGAGCACGCCACCGAAGCCACAGCCGACGGACAAACTGCCCCGGGCGAAGGCGCCGAAGACTCCGTGGACTCCGCGGCCGTGCTCACCCGGGCCCGCGACGCGGTGCTTGGCCAGCTCACCGCCGTGACGGCGGAGTCCCGCCCCCTGGTCACCGACCAGGCCATCGATCTCTCGGCCGCTGTCAATAGCCTCGCCGCGGAGGCTGGCGCGGGCGCGGATTCCGAGTCCGATCCCGCGCCCGAGCTGGCCGTCGATACCCTCGATCCGGAGCAGGCAGAGGCCGCGCGCGAGCTGTTGGACTGGGAATACCAGCAGTCCTTCGGCCTGGACTTCGCCCGCGCGTTCGCCGAGCCCTGGCTCGAGCCCATCATCGACGCCCGCTTGGACGCGCACGCGCACCTGACCGCCCAGCTCCAACAGGCGCTGGCGGCCACCGGCGACGTTCCGCAGCCGGCCGCCGGCTACGAGCCGGCCGGGCTGGAGCTGCCCACGGACGCGGCCAGCGCCGAACAGTTCGTGCGGTCCCTGCGCGAATCCAACGCCGAGACCTGGCGGGCTGCCGCCACCGAGGAGGCCGCGCGCTTGAGCGGGCAGTCGGCCTCCACCGAGTGGCGCGACTGGCTCATCGCGGTCGCCGCCCGCTCCTAGCGGGATTGATCGCGGTTGCGGCGGCGTCGCGGGCACCCCGGCGCAGCGGCGAGCTTAACGCCGCCTGAACGGGCGGCCAGAAAACCGTTATCGGTTTTTGCGGAGGTTTTCATTGCATGGCCGCGGGGGACGATCCTAAGTTGGACGGTCGTTGGTTGCCGACGGGCTCGGTAGCTCATGCAACCAGACAGACCTTGCAGCCTATTTTTAGGAGTTTATGTTTTCCCGGAAGTCTTTCCTGTCCGCCGCAGCCGCTACCGCGATCGGTGTCGCCGGCCTCGCCGCCCCGACCGCGGGCGCCGCTAGCGCCGACGCCTGGCAGCAGGTAGCCGCCTGCGAGTCCGGCGGCGACTGGTCGATCAACACCGGCAACGGCTACTACGGCGGCCTGCAGTTCAACGCCCAGACCTGGGCGGCACACGGCGGCCAGCAGTACGCCCCGCAGGCCGACCAGGCCACCCCGGAACAGCAGATCGCCGTGGCGGAAAACGTCCTGGCCACCCAGGGCCCGGGCGCCTGGCCGAACTGCGGCGGCCCGCTGGGCTAGTTCGCCTGATAGATACGGCGCGCCAGCTGCAGCATGGGAATCTGCAGCGGCAAGCGCACCACGTGATAGCAGCGCTTCGGCACCGAGCCGGAGCGCTCTTTCCATGCGTGGTAGAAGTTGGCCGGCCACACCGCCAGCAGCAAGGCGTACGCGCTGGCCGCGCCCGCCCGGCGGGTGTCCTTGCGCCACAGCAGGCCGGCGGTGGCTAGCTCCCACAGCCCCGAGGCGTAGTTGTACAGCCGCGGGTGGCCGGGCAGCTGCGGCGGGACGATGGACTCGAATGCGTCGCGCGCGGCGAAGTGCAGCACTCCCATGCCGCCCAGGGCCGCGGCGAAAACCTGTGCCCTATTCATTGCCACGCACCCGCTCCACCAGGGTGTCGACAATCTCATCAACCGGGACCTCGAGGGTCTCGCCGCCGCGCACGCGCAGCTCGATGATGCCGTCGGCGAAAGAGCGGCCGAGGATGGCGATAAACGGCATGCCCAGTAGCTCGGCGTCCTTGAACTTCACGCCCGGGGAGACCTTGGGGCGGTCGTCGAAGAGGACCTCGATGCCGCGCTGGTCGAGCTTGCCGACCAGCTCATCGCCGGCGGCCATGGCGGCCTGGTCCTTGTTCGCGACGACCACGTGCACCTGGTAGGGCGCGACCTCCACCGGCCAGTTCAGGCCCTTGTCGTCGTGGCGCTGCTCCGCCAGCACGGCCAGCATGCGGGTAATGCCGATGCCGTAGGAGCCCATGGTGGGCGTGGCGCGCTTGCCGTTTTCGTCGAGGATGGACACGTTGAAGGCCTCGGTGTACTTGCGGCCCAGCTGGAAGATGTGGCCCAGCTCGATGCCGCGCTCCAGGCGCAGGGTGCCCTGGCCTTCCGGCGCCGGATCGCCTTCGCGGATTTCGGCGGCCTCGACGAATTCGTCGACGTTAAAGTCGCGGCCGGCCACCAGGCCGACGGTGTGGCGCTGCGGCGCGTCCGCGCCGGTGATCCAGGAGGTGCCGTTGACCACGCGCGGGTCGGCGAGCACGCGCACGCCGTTGTCGTTGAGCGACTTCGGCCCGACGTAGCCCTTGACCAGGAAGTCGTGGCGGGCGAAGTCGGCCTCCTCGGCCAGCTCGAACTCGGCCGGCTCGAGGCTGGCCTCCAGGCGCTTCTCATCCAGCTGGCGATCGCCCGGGATGAGCACGCCGGCCAGCTCCCAGTCCCCGCCCGGCTGGCGGGTCTTGATGACCATGCACTTGAGGGTGTCGGCGGCCTCGACGGCCCGGCCGTCGACCTCGATGCCCGCCTCGCGGGCCCAGTCCACCAGGGCCTCGATGGTGCCGGCCTCCGGGGTCTCGTGGATTTCAGCGGCCGGAGCGCCGGAGAAATCGCGCTCGGCCGGGGCCTGGGTGACCACGGCCTCGACGTTGGCGGCGTAGTCGCCGTCGGTGGCGCGGACGAAGGTGTCCTCGCCCACCGGGGACACGGCCAGGAATTCTTCCGAGGCCGACCCGCCCATCGCGCCCGAGGTGGCCTGGCAGATGGCGTAATCGATCTCCAGGCGGTTGAAGATGTTCTGGTAGGCGCGGCGGTGGCGCTGGTAGCTGTCCTCCAGGCCCTCGTCGGACATGTCGAAGGAATAGGAATCCTTCATGGTGAACTCACGCCCGCGGAGCACGCCCGCGCGGGGGCGCTCCTCGTCGCGGTACTTGGTCTGGATCTGGTACAAGGTCACCGGGAAATCCTTGTAGGACGAGTACATGTCCTTGACCGCGGTGGTGAACATCTCCTCGTGCGTCGGCCCGAGCAGCATGTCCGCGCCCTTGCGGTCCTTCAGGCGGAAGAGGTTGTCGCCGTACTCGGTCCACCGGCTGGTGTCCTCGTAGGGCTCGCGCGGCAGCAGCGCCGGGAAGAGCACTTCCTGGCCGCCGATGGCGTTCATTTCCTGGCGCACGACGTCTTCGATCTTGCGCAGCGCCCGCAACCCCAGCGGCAACCACGTGTAGATGCCCGGCGCGGTTCGGCGCACGTAGCCCGCGCGGACCAGCAGCTTGTGGCTAGGGACTTCCGCATCCGCAGGATCTTCGCGGAGGGTACGTAAAAACAGCTCAGACAGGCGAGTAATCATGTCACAAATATACCCCGCTACCCTAAAGCTATGTTCATGATCCTCCCTCCCTCAGAGACGAAGTCGACCGGCGGCGAAGGCGCGCCCCTTAATCTGGATTCCCTGTCCTTTCCGGCGCTGAACGAAATCCGGCAGGACATAGCCGCGGATCTGAGCGCGCTCGAGCCCCGCGAGGCCCTCGGCGTGCTGGGCATTTCCGAAAAGCTCCTGGCGTCGGCGGAGGCGAACCAACAGCTTTTCACCACCCCCACTACCCCGGCGCTCTACCGCTACACCGGCGTGCTCTACGACGCCCTGGAGCCGGCCAGCCTGCCGCCTGCCGCGCTCGAGCGCCTGGCGGTCGGCTCGGCTCTGTTCGGGGTCGTGCGCGCCGGGGACTTCATCCCGCACTACCGCCTGTCGGGCTCGACCAAGCTGCCCCGGCGCGCCCAGCCCGGGCAGGCCGCGCCCACGATGAAGAAGCGCTGGGGCAAGGCCATCACCAACGAGTTGCGCGCTCTGCAGGAAGACGGCGAGCTCATCATCGACCTGCGCTCCGGAGCCTACAAGCAGCTGGGCCCGGTGCCCGGTGCGCTGACGCTGCGCGTAGAATCCGTGCAGCCGGACGGCAGCCGCAAGGTGGTCAGCCACTTCAACAAGCACTACAAGGGCCTGGCCGCGCGCGAGCTCGCCGGCGCTGAGCAGCCCGCCAGCGATGCCGAGGGGGTGGCCGAGCTGCTGGGCAGTGCCGGCTTCACGGTGGAGCTGCCCGCGACCACCGGCCGGCCCGCCGGGGAACTCACGCTCGTGGTCTAGCCCGCCGCCTTCTGTTCCTTACAGGCTGTAGCGCAGGCAGTTGTGCTCGGTGCGGCACTCGTCGCCGAGGCGGATATCCGGGGCTACCCGGCCTTCCGCGTGGGCGGTAGTCAGCGCGTCGAGCACCTTGTCTTTCAGGCCCCACGGGCTGATGGTGTTGATGTAGATCTTGGTGCCGCCCTCGAAGCCGGCCAGCGTCGAGATGCGCAGCTTGATGAGGATCCGCCAGGGCTGCGGCACGGCCACGTCGACGGGCTGGTGGTGCCATTCCTCGTTGCAAGCCACGGCCGGGCCCACCGCCGCGTGGGCCGCGTGGACCAGGTCACTGACCGCCCGCACTTCCTCGGCGCTCTGGCGCCAGGGGCGGCCGATGGCGGACTTGGAGAAGACCTCCAGCGTCGGGTAGCGGTGCCCGAAGCCGGCGAAAAGCACCGCGTGCTGGTTCTCCGCGATGACGAGGTTGTGCTTCGCGGCGTATCCCACCGCCCACTCGTTGTACATGTTCGGGTGGGAGCGCAGCAGCTGAACCTCCCGCTGGGAGGCCATGCCGCGGTCGTCGATGGCCACCAGCTGCTTGTGCAGGTGCTCAAACGACGCCCCCGCCGGCGCCAACCAGTTCTGGAACGCGGCCACGTAGGAGACGTACCGGTTGTGCTCGTAGAGATCCCGCATGGAGTCGATGCACAGCTGCATCATCCGCAGGTGCTCGTCCGGGGTCAGCCGCCCGGAGGACAATAGCCCGCCGGCGGAGTCCACGTGCCGGTCGGCGATGATGACGTCGTGCCCGCCGCCGAAAAACGGCGCGGCCGCGGCCTGGAATTCCTCCTCCCCGCGGGGCAGGTCCTGCCTGCTGGCTTTGGCCTTCGCCGCGATGATGGCCTCGACGTGGCGGCGGCCCTCCGGGTTCGCGAGGTAAGCCTCCTGGTGGGCGGCGGTGGCGGGGTCCATGCGGTAGCCGTAGTTGGCGCGCCAGTAGTCGTAGGAGACGATTTCGAACAGGTTGGGCACGCGCCTAAACAACGGTGCCGTCGCGTCGAGTTCCGCGGGCATGGCGTGCCGGACGATGGTCCCGTCGGCCAGGATCCGTGCCTTTTCCGGCGGGGTTTCCAGCTTTCGCCCAGTACAGAAGGCGCAGCGCTTATCGTCGTCCCCTTCGGCGGGGTGAGGCGTGCCGTTGGTGGTGGCCAAGGGGCGGTTGCCCCGGCCGGGCACCGTCCACACCTCCGTCCCGGAGAAGGGGTTGACCTGTTTGATGGTGCCGTCGACCATGGTCTGGATGGGCTCGACGCGGGAAAACAACGGCAAGTTCATGCCCTCTACCTTAGGCGGGATCGCGCGGGCCGACGCGCTAAGATCGCCGCCATGCGCCACGAATATTGCGAAGCCGATGTCTTTGCCACCACCGCCTTTAGCGGCAACCCGCTCGCGGTCATCGCCGACGCGGACGCTCTAAGCGACCAGCAGATGCAGGCCATAGCCAATTGGACGAACCTGTCCGAGACGGCGTTCCTGCTGCGTCCGACCACCCCGGAGGCGGACTACCGGGTGCGGATTTTCACCCCGCACACCGAGCTTCCCTTCGCCGGACACCCCACCCTGGGTAGCGCGCGGGCCTGGCTCGCCTTCGGCGGCACCCCGCGCCAGCCCGGCCGGCTAACGCAGGAATGTGCCGCGGGCCTTATCCCCATCCGCCAGGAAGCCGCCGGCGACGGCCCCCTCTTCTTCGCCACCCCGCCCCTGCAGAAAAAGGGCCCGCTGAGCGAGGAAGAGCTGGCCGACAGCTGTCGTGCAATCGGCGTGGACCCGGCCGCGGTCATCTCCCACGCCTGGGTGGACAACGGCCCGGGCTGGCGCATGGTCCAGCTCGCCGATGCCGCCGCCGTGCGCGCCATCGATACCTTCCGCCCCACCACCCCGCACAAGCTGGGCGTCGTGGGCATGACTGGACAGGACAGCGAAAACGTCGACCACAGCGACGACGACAAGGATGATTCCCCGGCCTATGTCATCCGGGCGTTCACGCCCGACCACGAGGATCCCGTGACCGGCTCGCTCAACGGCGGGGCTGCCCAGTTCCTGCGCTCCCAAGGGGCAGTGGGACCGGAGTACTGGGTCAGCCAGGGCACGTGCCGCGGCCGCGCCGGGCGGGTGGAGATCCGCGACACCGGCGAGGACCTCTGGGTGGGCGGCCGCGCCACGGTGCGGATCGCCGGCCACGTGGATATTTAAATCCCGTTAGGCTGGGCCCATGACCTTTGATCTAGGCAACGGCACCGAACTAACCGCCGACTTCGCCCAGGCGCTGCCTGATTTCGTGCGCGCTAGCTGGGGCGAAGAGCAGCCCGACCCGCGCCTGGTGCTGCTCAACCGGCCGCTGGCAGTTGGTCTCGGCCTCGACCCGGAGTGGTTGGCCAGCCCGGAGGGCATTACCTTCCTGTGCGGCCGCGGCAACCCCGCGGACCAGCCTCCGCAGGCGATGGCTTACGCCGGCTTCCAGTTCGGGCAGTTCAACCCGCACATGGGCGACGGGCGCGCCCTGCTGCTGGGCGAGGTCCGCGACGCGGACGGGGTCCTGCGGGATCTGCACGTCAAGGGCTCGGGCCGGACGCCGTTTTCCCGGCCGGGCGCGGACGGGCGCGCCACCCTGCCGGCCATGCTGCGCGAGTACGTTTTCTCCGAGGCCCTGCACGCCATGGGGATCCCCACCACGCGCTGCCTGGCGGTCATCTCCACCGGCCGGCCCGTGGCCCGGGAGCGCGCCCTGCCCGGCGGCATTTCCGTCCGCGTGGCGGCCAGTCACCTGCGGGTGGGCACGTTCCACTACGCGCAGCTGCGCGGCCCGGAGGCCACCCGCTCGCTGGCGAACTACGCCATCCGGCGGCACTACCCCGCCCTGGCGGATTCCGCCGAGCCCTACCGGGACTTCTACCGCGCGGTCATGGAAGCCCAGATAGCCACCGTCGTCCGCTGGCAGGAGACCGGCTTCATCCACGGCGTGATGAACACGGACAACACGACCATCTCCGGCGAGAGCATCGACTTCGGCCCCTGCGCTTTCGGCGAGCGCTTCGACCCGCACGCGGTCTTTTCCTCCATCGACCGCTTCGGCCGCTATGCCTTCGGGCACCAGCCCAACATCCTGGGCTGGAACCTGACCCGCCTGGCCGAGTCCCTGCTTCCCATCCTGGGCGAGGATGCCAACCGCGCGACCGAGGTAGCCCAGCAGGAGGTCGATAGCTTCGGCGAGCACTTCGGCGACTACGCCACTGCCTACACGCGGCGGGAGACCCTGGGACTTTCCGATAACGCACCGGACGCGCTGGTGCGGCGCTGGCGCGAGCTGCTCGCCGAAAACCAACCGGATCTGTGCACCTGCCACCGCGAGCTTGCCGCGGCCGCCGGCGGGGACGCTGCGGCCTCCCGGCGCCTGGCCGACGCGCTGGGCGAGACGGAATGGGTAGACGAGTGGCTGGCCGCCGGCCCGGATGCCGCGCGCCTCGACCAGCACCACCCGCGTTTCATCCCGCGCCCGCGCGCGGTGGAAAATGCCCTGGACGCCGCCGCGGACGGTAACTTCGCCCCCACCGAGCGCCTAGTGGCCGCCCTGACCGACCCGGACGCGGGCGTGGACGCGCTACCGGACAACGAGCGCGAGCTGCTCACCCAGCCCGACCCGGGTGGCTTGGAGAACTACCTGACCTACTGCGGGACCTAGGGCCGCCGCATCCGCGGCCCCACTCCGTGGGCAGCCGAGCTCACCACCCGAAGAAACACCAAGCCCCGCCGAACGGCGTAGCGCCGTGGCGGGGCTTGTTGCTAAAAGAAGCCGTCTTCAGCTAACAGGCTTAGGCCTGGTCCAGCTTCAGGGTCTTCTGGGTGAACTCCCACATCTCGTCGAAGAGCTTCTGGTTCTTGGTCAGCTTCTCGCCGTAGGACGGGATCATCTCGTAGATCTTCTCGGACCACTGGATCATGTGCTCACCGAAGCAGCGCTCCAGCAGCTCCAGCATGACGGCCGGGGCGATGGAAGCGCCCGGGGAAGCGCCGAGCAGGCCGGCGATGTTGCCCTCCGGGTTGTTGATCAGCGTGGTGCCGAACTCCAGGGAGCCGAAGCGCGGGGCCGGGGCCGGCTTGATGACCTGGACGCGCTGGCCGGCCACGATGGTCTCCCAGTCGTTCGGGTCGGCGGACGGCACGTACTCGCGCAGGGACTTCATGCGGTCGTCGAAGTCCTTCATGACCTCCTGCACCAGGTACTTGGTCAGGCCGAACTCCTGGGCGGCCACGCCCAGGTAGGACGGGATGTTGTCCGGGCGGATGGACTTGAACAGGTCCAGGTTGGAGCCCTTCTTCAGGAACTTCGGGGTCCAGCCGCCGTACGGGCCGAACAGCAGGCCCTTCTCCCCGTCGATGACGCGGGTGTCTAGGTGCGGCACGGACATCGGCGGGGCGCCGACGCTAGCCTTGCCGTAGACCTTGGCCTGGTGCTGCTGGATGAGCTCCGGGTTGGTGGCGCGCAGCCACAGGCCGGAGACCGGGAAGCCAGCGTAGCCGGCAACCTCGCGGACGCCGGCCTTGCGCAGCAGGCCGAGGGCGTAGCCGCCCGCGCCGACGAAGACGAACTTCGCCTTGGTCATCTGGGTATCACCGGTGTGGCGGTTCTTGGAGTAGATCTTCCACACGCCACCGTCGCGCTTGAGGTCGTAGACCTCCTGGCCGTAGCGGACCTCGGTGCCGGCGGCCTTGGCGGCGGTGAGGAACTGCTTGGTCAGGGCACCGAAGTTGACGTCGGTTCCCACGTCGGTCCAGGAGATGGCGACCTTCTGGGAGTTGAAGTCGCGGCCCTGGGCCATGAGCGGAAGCTTCTCTGCGAAGACGGAATCATCCGCGGAGAACTGCATCTCGGGGAACATGTGGTTCTTGTTGAGAAGTTCGTAGCGGCGGCGCAGGTAGTCCACCTGGATTTCGCCTTGGGCGAAGGACATGTGGGGAACCTGGTTGATGAATTCCCGCGGGTCCGTCAAGATGCCGTTGTTGAGCTGGTGGGACCAGAACTGGCGGGAGACCTGGAACTTCTCATTGATGTTCATCGCCTTGGAGGCATCAATGCGGCCGTTCTTCTCCGGGGTGTAGTTAAGCTCACACAGCGCGGAGTGACCGGTGCCGGCGTTGTTCCACGGGGAGGAGGACTCCTCGGCCGGAGCGTCGAGACGCTCGAAGACCATCTGGGTCCAGCTGGGCTCAAGCTCGCGGAGCATCGCACCCAGGGTGGCGCTCATAATGCCGGCGCCGACGAGTGCTACGTCTACCTCGTCAACGGCTTGGACGACGTTTTTTGCGGGGGACACCTTGTTACTTACCTCTTCATATTCAACATGATTGTGGTCAAAGTTTCGCAAAAGGGGCTATCCGATCCTTTCGCAGCGCAGTGCCTGGGTCACCGGCTTCGCGGCCCCAGGCAAACGCGTTGTCTACAACCCTACGCTGGTAGCCCGGCGATTTGTACTGACGCCCCGCCAATCGCGCGATTGACGCCCAGTTGTGCCTAAAGTTGGGGGCATGAGTGTGAACCAAACCGACCACTGGCACCCGGACCGCTTGGGCGCGGGATTTTCCGCCCGCACCCTCGAATTAGGCCCCGATCCGCTGGGCGAAGGCGACCTGTGCGCCACCCTCGTCCGGTACTACCCCGGCCCGGATGGGGCAGCTACGGCCGGCGCCGCCGCTACCCCTGCGGGGGCCGAAAAGGACGAAGAGTTCACTACCCGCCCAGCCCTTTTGTGGGTACACGGGATGACAGACTACTTCTTCCAGGCACACGTGGCGCGCTATTTCCACGACCGCGGCTATGCCTTCTACGCCATTGATCTACACAAATGCGGCCGCTCCCGCCGGGAGGGCCAAACCTGGCATTACGCCGCGGCGATGGAGGAATACTACGCCGATCTCGACGCGGCCTTGGAAGAAATCTGCGGCCCGCACCCCGATGTCACTCCTATCGCGCACTCGACGGCGGGGGTCATCGTGCCGCTCTGGTTGGACCGGTTGCGCACGTCCCAGCCCACCGCACACGCGCGAGTATCCTCCGCTATCTTCAATAGCCCGTGGCTGGACATCATGGGCGTGCCGCGACCTGTCCTGCGGGCCGCCAAGCCGGTCATCAACGCCATCGGCAAGGCCTTCCCCAAGGTGGCCTTCCCCGGCGGGGGCTTGAGCGCTTTCGGCGACTCCATCCACGCCTCCCGCTACGGCGAGTGGGACTACGACACCACCTTGAAGCCGCTGTCCGGGCACAAGAAGTACCTGGGCTGGCTGCGCGGGGTCATTGCCGGCCAAGACCAGATCCACCAAGGGGCCATCGATATCGGCGTGCCGGGCCTAGTGTTGTGCTCGACCCGCTCGCGGCTGGGTAAGCCCTATTCGCCGGAGACGGACACGGCCGATGCCGTCGTCGATGTCTCCCAGACCGTCCACTGGGCTCCCCTCTTGGGCCAAGACATTACGGTCTGTCCGATCCTGGGCGCCCGACACGAAGTCTTTTTGTCGCTGCCGCCCGCGCGCCGCGAGGCCTTTGAGATTAGCTCCCGCTGGCTAGCACGGGCACACTAGTACTTAAGAGGACTTTCCGTCCCCCGGTTCCCCGAGGCCCCCGCCCTGCAAGGCCCCACTTCCCCACTATTTATATAAGGAGAAAATCCATGACCCAGTCCGCCGCTGCCCCGGCTGTCGATGCCCACTACGACCTCATCATCATCGGCGCCGGTTCGGGCAACTCTATCCCTACCCCGGAATTCGACGACAAGTCCATCGCCATCGTCGAGTCCGGCCGTTTCGGGGGAACCTGCATGAACGTCGGTTGCATCCCGACGAAGATGTACGTCTACGCCGCCGATACCGCCTACGGCACCCGCACGGCCGACAAGCTGGGTATCCAGGCCCACGTGGACAACGTCGACTGGGACTCCATCGTGGACCGCGTCTTCCACCAGCGCATCGATAAGATCGCCGAGGGCGGCGAGGCCTACCGCCGCGGAGACGAGACCCCGAATATTACTGTCTACGACCAGCACGCCAGCTTCGTCGGCCCCAAGACCATTCGCACCGGCCAGGGCGAGGAGGCCAAGACGATTAGTGGCGAGCAGATCATCATCGCTACCGGCTCGCGCCCGCTTATCCCCGAGGTCTACGCGAACTCCGGGGTTCGCTACCGCACCAACGAAGACATCATGCGCCTGGAGCGGCAGCCGAAGTCGCTGATTATCGTCGGCGGCGGGTTCATCGCCATGGAATTTGCCCACGTCTTCGACGGGCTGGGCACGCAGGTCACCATCGTCAACCGCTCGGAGGAGCTTCTGCGCTTCCTCGACAAGGACCTGTCCACCCGCTTTAACGAGCAGGCCAAGGAGCGCTTCGAGGTCATCACCGGCGCCAACGGCACCGCCCTGCGCGAAGGCGGCGAGGGTGTGGAGCTGGAGCTGGACAACGGCCAGACCATCACCGCCGAGGAGATTCTCATCGCCACCGGCCGCGTGCCCAACGGCGACCAGATGAACCTGGACTCTGCCGGGATCGAGATGCGCGAGGACGGGCGCATTGCCGTCGACGACTACGGCCGCACCACCGCAGACGGAGTGTGGGCACTCGGCGACGTCTCCTCGCCGTACATGCTCAAGCACGTCGCCAACGCGGAGACCAAGGCCGTGCGCCACAACATCCTGCACCCGGACGACATGCACCCGATGCCCCACGACCTGGTGCCCTCGGCTATCTTCACCCACCCGCAGATCGCCACCGTGGGCCTTACCGAGGAGGCCGCCCGCGAGCAGGGCTACGACGTGACCGTCAAGGTCCAGGACTACGGCGATGTGGCCTACGGCTGGGCTATGGAGGACCACACCGGTATCTGCAAGCTGATTGCGGACAAGGCCACCGGCCAGCTGCTGGGCGCGCACTACTACGGCCCGCAGGCTTCCACCCTCATCCAGCAGATGATCACCGTGATGGCCTTCGGCTTGGACGTACGTGAGGTCGCCACGAAGCAGTACTGGATCCACCCGGCTCTGCCGGAGCTCACCGAGAACGCACTTTTGGGGCTAGATTTTTCCTAAATTTTCCCAAAATATTCATCCGGGCCGCCGGTGCGACTACTTCACCACTCGTCACAGTAGTCACACCGGCATCGGCATAGCGGGGACTTTAGGGTGAAACAGTTGTCCTTAATTGAATTTAAGTTTATTAAGCTTGGAGAAGACTGATAGTTTTTCCTCCCCCAATTAGTGTGAACAAGCTGCATTTGCGCACCATATCCGTTAGCATTCGTCTTTGACACCAGCTCCAGCCACTGTCCGGGGACCGAGTGTAATCTGGCAGTTTGCTGGAATTGTCACAAAACACAATGGGTTTCCACGAGGGAAGCCTTGCACGTTACGACCTCTCTTAAGGAATTAATATGCGTATTCGCAAAGCAGCCATCGCTGGCGCCACTGCCGTTGCTGTAGCCTTCAGCGGCACCTCCATTGCTACCGCTGAGACCACCGTTAACCAGGGCGACCACGACGTCAACGTCGAGCAGCACGACCCGAAGACCACCGATGGTGCTGAGAAGGACGAAACCAAGCCGGATTACACCCCGAGCCTGTCCTCCAAGATCAACACCGGTCTGAACCTCGAGGGCGAGAAGCCGGCTAACGCTGTTGCTATCTTCGGTTCCTCCAAGGACTTCTCCGAGGTCCCGAACTGGGCAAAGGCTCTGTACGGCCTGCTGATCGCCGGCGGCATCGGCACCGCCCTGGGCATGATCGTTGGCCCGCTGGACAACTTCATCAAGTACGGCCCGTTCTCCCGCTAAGACAGCACTCAGCTCAACTCGTTTCCCTGAAAGGTAACTAAAATGCGTAACTTCCGCACCGCAGCTGTTGCTGCCGCCACCGCTCTGACCGTCGCCTTCTCCGGCACCGCCATCGCCTCCGCCGAGGACAACGTCTCCGAGGAGACCAAGTCCAGCTCCATCGGCTCCCTGTCCTCCAAGTGGGGCAAGGACCTGGGCGCTTGGGATCTGGATGAGAATGGCAATGCCGTCGTTAAGGATGAACACCAGGCTACCGGCGTTGACACCCTCGGCCAGGAAAAGGTCGAGAACGACCAACTTCCGAAGTGGGACGTCCTGTTCCGCGACGCCACCATCGCCGGCGGCGTTCTGTCCCTGGTTGGCGGCCTGATCGCTGCTTACAACTACGCTGTGTTCAACGGCATCCTGCCGGGCCACATCTTCGACGGCCTGTTCAAGTAAAGCGTTAACTCGAATACGCTAAAGCGCCGGTCCCCTTGTGGGGCCGGCGCCTTTTTGTGTCTTCTCCCCGCTTGGCGTGGGCGCCGGCGGGGAGGAAGGGTGCTTAGTTCTCGTCCGGGAGGGTGAGGATCTCGTTACCGTCCTCGGTGATGACCAGGGTGTGCTCGAACTGGGCGGTGAACTTGCCGTCCTTGTTCTGCACGGTCCAGCCGTTGGACCAGATGTCGTAATCCAGGGAGCCCAGGTTGATCATCGGCTCGATGGTCAGGGTCATGCCCGGCTCCAGGACGTTGCGGTAGGCCATGGAGTCGTAGTGCAGCACGACCAGGCCGTTGTGGAAGGTCGGGCCCACGCCGTGGCCGGTGAAGTCCTCGACGACGTTGTAGCCGAAGCGCTTGGCGTAAGACTCGATGACGCGGCCGATAACGTTGACCTCGCGGCCCGGCTTGGCGGCCTTGATGCCGCGCATCATCGCTTCCTTGGTGCGCTCAACGAGCAGCTTGTGCTCCTCGGAGACGTTGCCGGCGAGGAAGGTGGCGTTGGTGTCGCCGTGCACACCGTTCTTGTACGCGGTGACGTCGATGTTGACGATGTCGCCGTCCTCAATCACGGTGCTATCCGGGATGCCGTGGCAGACAATCTCGTTAAGAGAAATGCAGCACGACTTCGGGAAGCTCATATACCCCAGGGTCGACGGGTAAGCGCCGTGGTCGCACATGTACTCGTGCGCCACGCGATCGACCTCGTCGGTAGTCACACCCGGGGCGACCGCCTTGCCGGCCTCCTGCAGGGCGTTGGCCGCGATCTTGGAGGCCTCACGCATGGCCTCGATGGTCTCCGGGGTCTGGACGAACGGCTCCCCGATATTTTCTTGGACCGTGTCCTTCCAGACGTATTCGGGGCGCTCGATGGACTCATCGACCGTGCGCACGGGAGTTTCTTTACCAGGTTGCAGTTTTCCGCGGTTAGTCATGGTCTCCATCGTAGTCCCCATGACGCCTGCGCGACCCGCCGGGTTCGAGCGTCGCGGGCGTTGTCGGCGGCGCGCGCTAGTTCTCGGCCGGGGCCGGCGGGGTGTCCGGATCCGGCTCGGCGCGGTACTGATCCAGCTTTTGGAAGAAGCTGTCCGTGATCGCCACGGAGACCTCCGAGCCGCCGCCCAGGACCACCAGGGTGGCAAACGCGATATCGTCGTCGGCGCGGTAGCCGGTGAACCAGGCGTGCGAGCCCTCGTTGATTTCGGCCTCGCCGGTCTTGCCGTGGATTTCCCCGCCGGCCTGCATGCCGGAGGCCGTACCGTTGGTCACCGTCGCCCGCATCATCTGCCGCAGCTTGTCGATGACCTCCGGGGTCGGCCCGTTGACGTCCTCGCTGGCCTTGGTCTCCCGGCCGGCCAGCAGGGTGGGCACCGGCCGCTTGCCGGCCGCCACGGTCGCCGAGACCAGCGCCATACCGAACGGGCTGGCCAGGTCGAGGCCCTGGCCGTAGCCGGCCTCCGTGCGCTCCAGCGGCTCCTCGCCCGCCGGGACCGAGCCGGTGATGGTGTTTAGCCCCGGCACCTCGTAATCGATGCCCAGGCCGAAGGACTTGGACATGTCTTTCAGCTCGCCTGGGTCCAGCTTGGTGGAGATATCGGCGAAGGTCGTGTTGCACGATTGGGCGAACGCCCGCTCGAGCGGGACATCGCCCAGCGCGAAACCGTTGTAGTTGGTCACCACGCGGCCGTAGATATCCATCGTGCCGGGGCACGGCACGATCGTGCTGGGGTCCAGGCCCTGGTGGACGACGCCCGCCCCGGCGGTGATGATCTTGAATACCGAGCCCGGCGGGTACTGGCCCTGCAGGGCCAGATCACCCTTCTTGTCGGCCTCCGGGGTCTGGGCGACGGCGAGGATCTCGCCCGTCGAGGGGCGCATCGCCACCATCATGGCTTCCTGCCCCGAGCGGGCATTGACGGCTTCCTGGGCGGCGCGCTGGACGTCATAGTCGATGCCCACCTTCAGCGCTGGGGCCGGCTCCGGGGCGTGCCGCTCGACGTCGCTGAGCGCCGCGCCGTGCTCGTTGACCACGGCGATGCTCCAGCCGTTGTTGCCGTCCACGTCGTCCTGGACCAGGGAGCGCACGCGCGACATAATATCCGGCGCAAAGCCAGGGTCTTTGGTCACCAGCGCCGGTTCCTCGTTGAGCCGGACCGCGTCTACCCCGGCCAGCTCTTCCTGCAGGATCTTGCCGGCCGCCTCGCTGTACATTCCCACCGAATAGGTGCCGGTGTTGTCCTCCAGCGTCTTGGCCAGCTCCTTGGCGTCGATATCGCCGACGGTCTCATCCTCGGCCTTGGCCCGGGAGACCGCATCGGAAATCCGCGCGGCCAGGCCACGGGGCGAGGTGGTCTTCTCGCCGTCTACCAGCAGGCGGAACTCCGTGCCCGGCTTGAGCAGCTCCACCCCGTCCGAGCTGATCACCCCGGCCCGCTCGGCCTCGATGGCGCGCAGCTCGAGGTGCTGGTTCGCCCCCAGCTTGGGATGAATCATCGACGGCTGCCAACGCACGGTCCATTCGTCGTTGGACTTGGTCAGCGCCATCTGGGTGTCGTACTGCAGCTGCCGGTCCCGCGGCAGCGTCCACGTCACCGAGTAATCCACCGTCGCGTAGCCAGGATCGTGACTGTTGACGCCGGCCAGCTCGAAGTCCACGCCCTCGGCCTGCAGACCGTCGTAGCTTTCCTGGAAGATCTGTTGCGTAGCCGCGGCGTTGTCGACCAGCCCGTCCAGGGACTGCGGGTCGCCTTCCTCGAGGGCCGTGAAGACCTCCTCGGCGACGGGCTCGACTGAGGGAGGCTTCGGCGTGCAGGCCACTACCCCGCTACTACCTAACGCTGTTACGCACAGCAAAGCCACCGCCTTTTTCATATGTGCAAACATTACTCAAGCGGTGGCTGCGGGCCGTGACCAACACATCTTTCGCGCCGGCCTAGGCCAATTTGTTACTTAGTGACGCGGACCTCGGCCTTGGCACCCTCGACGGCTTCCATGCCCTCTTCCTCAGCGATGCGCTGAGCTTCCTCGATCAGCGTTTCGACGATCTTGTCTTCCGGCACGGTCTTGATGACCTCGCCCTTGACGAAGATCTGGCCCTTGCCGTTGCCGGAAGCAACGCCCAGGTCGGCATCGCGAGCCTCGCCCGGGCCGTTGACCACGCAGCCCATGACGGCCACGCGCAGCGGGAATTCCATCCCGTCGAGGCCGGCGGTGACCTCTTCGGCCAAGGTGTAGACATCCACCTGGGCGCGACCACACGACGGGCAGGAGACGATCTCCAGCTTGCGCGGGCGTAGGTTCAGCGACTGCAGGATCTGGTCGCCCACCTTGATCTCTTCCACCGGGTCAGCCGACAGGGACACGCGGATGGTGTCGCCGATGCCCTGGGACAGCAGGGAGCCGAAGGCCACCGAGGACTTGATGGTGCCCATGAACTTCGGGCCCGCCTCCGTCACGCCCAGGTGCAGCGGGTAATCGGTCTGCTCGGCCAGCTGGCGGTAGGCCTCCACCATCAGAACCGGGTCGGAGTGCTTAACGGAGATGGCGATGTCGCCGAAGCCGTGCTCCTCGAACAGGCCGGCCTCCCAGATGGCGGACTCGACTAGGGCCTCCGGGGTGGCCTTGCCGTACTTTTCCAGCAGGCGCTTGTCCAGGGAGCCGCCGTTGACGCCGATACGGATCGGGATACCGGCGTCCCCGGCCGCCTGCGCGACCTCCTTGACGCGGCCGTCGAATTCCTTAATGTTGCCGGGGTTCACGCGGACCGCGGCACAGCCGGCCTCGATGGCCTGGAAGATGTACTTCGGTTGGAAGTGGATGTCCGCGATGACCGGGATCGGCGACTTCTTCGCGATGGCCGGCAGCGCCTCGGCGTCGATGGGCTTCGGGCAGGCGACGCGCACGATGTCGCAGCCGGACGCGGTCAGCTGTGCGATCTGCTGCAGCGTGGCGTTGATGTCGTGCGTTTTGGTGTTGGTCATCGACTGGACCGAGATCGGGTGCTCCGAGCCCACGCCGACGGGGCCGACGGAAAGCTGGCGGGTCTTGCGCCGCGGGGCCAGGGTAGGCGGCGGTCCTTCGGGGATGCCGAGACCAATAGAGGTTGACATGCACGCTCCTTGCTTGTCTGATTTGCCGGCCTGTCCTCGCCCCTCCGCGGGCGCCTGCCCGCTGCGGGCCGGCACTTGCGGAAGAAAAGTAGGGACAGGTTGTGCGGTACTACCGATAACGCCCCCACTTTAGCACTGCCGGGCGCGCACCGACGCCTGTGCTGGGGCGGTCCGGTCAGCCGAAGAGCCGGATGGGGTTGACCACGTCCGCGACGATGATGACCAGACCCACGGCGAGCAGCGCCGCCGCGATCGCATAAGTCACGGGCATGAGCTTGGTGTAGTCCGCCGGGCCAGCGGGTTGCTTGCCGGCCATGCGCCGGAAGAAGTCGCGGATCTTTTCGTAGATGACGACCGCGATGTGGCCGCCGTCAAACGGCGGGAGCGGTATGAGATTGAACAAGGCCAGGAAGAAGTTCAGCGTCGCCAGCATCATGAAAAACGCCGCCCACAGGTCGTTTTCCACCAGTTCGCCGCCCACGCGGGAGGCGCCCACGACGGACATCGGGCCCTGCTCGTCGCGCTCGGCGCCGAAGATGGAGGCCACCACGCCCGGGATCTTCGCCGGGAATTGCTTGATGCCCTCGACGGTCGCCTCCAGCATGTTCCAGGAGTAGTGCCAGGTGGCCGGCCACGCCTCCCAGAAGCCGTACTGCCGGACCGTGTTCAGCGGCTGGTTGACCAGTCCGATAGACCCGGCCTCGACCAGCTCCCCCTGCGGGTTCGGGCGCAGGACGGTGTCGAGTGCCACCTCGACGGTGCGGGACTGGCCGTCGCGCTCGATGCCCAGCTCGACGGTCTCGCCCGGCAGCTGGAGGACCTCGTCGCGCAGGGCCGTGGAATCCGGCACCTCTTCGCCGTTCAGGGTCAGGATGACGTCGCCCGGGCGCACCCCGGCCGCGGCCGCGGGGCCATCGCCCTGGCACGGCTGGATATTCCCGGCGGCATCCGCGTCCGCGCTACAGACGGTCTCACCCACGCGCGGGCGGTAGTCCGCCTTCGGATCCGGCAGGCCCGCGGTCTGGGCGACGATGAAGAGGATTAAAAAGCCCAGGACCAGGTTCACGGCCACGCCGCCGCTGAGCACCGCGATGCGCTGCCACCACGGCTTGGTGTACATCGCATGGGGCTTTTCCTCCTCGGTGAGGAATTCGTCCTGCGGGGTCATGCCCGCAATGTCGCAGAAACCGCCGACCGGCAGGGCGGCCAGCCCGTATTCGGTATGCCCGCGGGTAAAGCCCACAATCTTGGGGCCAAAGCCGATGAAGTAGCGCCGCACCCGCATCCCGAAGGCGCGGGCGGTGAGCATATGCCCCGCCTCGTGCAGGGTGATGGTAATCCCGATGCCCAAGGCGAACAGGACTATCCCCAAGATATTGGCCATTAACGGTACTGCTTTCTAGCTGGCTAGCGGGCGTAGTAATCCACGCGCTCGTTCGCGCGGGCGCGGGCCTCACGCTCAACCGCGAGGACGTCGTCGACGCTTGAGGGTACACCAGCATAACCCGCGCAGTCACCTACCACTTCGCCCACGATGTCCACGATGCGCGGGAAGTGGATCCGCCCGGCCAAGAAGGCCGCGGCTGCTTCCTCGTTCGCCGCGTTATATACCGCCGGGTGGCTGCCGCCGGTGGTCGCCACCTGGCGGGCCAGCTGCACCGCGGGGAAGGACTCGTCGTCGAGCGGCTCGAATTCCCACGTGTAGGCGTTGCTAAAGTCCAGCGCCGGGGCGGCGTCCGGCACGCGGTTCGGCCAGTCGAGGGCGAGGGAGATCGGCAGCTTCATCGACGGCGGGGAGGCCTGTGCCATGGAGCAGCCGTCGGCGAAGGTGGCCATCGAGTGCACGATGGACTGCGGGTGCACGGTAACCTCAATGTCAGCGGCCGGCACGTCGAAGAGCAGCGTCGCCTCGATAAGCTCCAGGCCCTTGTTGATGAGCGTGGCCGAGTTCAGGGTGTTCATCTGCCCCATCGACCACGTCGGGTGCTGGGCGGCCTGCTGCGGGGTCACCTCCCACATCTGCTCGCGGGTCCAGCCCCGGAACGGCCCGCCCGAGGCGGTCAGGACCAGCGAACGTAGCTCGCCGCGCCGGCCCGCCAGCAGCGCCTGGGCCATGGCGGAGTGCTCCGAGTCCACCGGCACGATCTGGCCCTCGCGGGCGGCGTTGGTGACCAGGGCGCCGCCGGCGACCAGGGATTCCTTGTTGGCCAGCGCCAGGTAGGCGCCGGTCTCAATGGCGGCCAGGGTGGCCTGGAGCCCGAGCGAGCCGACTAAGGCGTTGAGCACGGTGTCCGCAGCGACTGCCCGGGTGAGCTCCTCCGCGGAGTCCGGCCCGGCGATGACCTGCCCGCCCAGCGCCGCCGAGACCTCCGCGGCCGCTTGGGTATTGGCCACCGCGACGTGGTTAGCCGAAAGGTTGAGTTGCCGGGCCTGTTCGATGATGGCCTGCGGGTCCCTGCCGCCGGCGGCGATGCCCACGACCGCGAATTTGTCGGGGTTGGCCCGGATGACTTCCACTGCTTGGGTACCGATAGAGCCGGTGGATCCCAGGATCAGAACGCGCTTAATACTCACCCGTCCTAGAGTAGTAGCTTCCCCGCCCCCGCGCGGCGGGGGTGTTCGATCGCACGGGCCCGCGCCAATGTTCTAAAATAGGGCCCAGATAGTTGGCCTATAGCGCCGTGCCGCGCCCCGGCCTGGGGCGTGGGCTTAAGGCGCACACGCAAAAGGAGTGCACGTGTCTTCCCACAAGTTGGTTCCTGAGGTCCACGGCGGAGTTTCCACCGATGACGTCCCCTCGGCAGAGTTCGGCTGGTCCCGGACCCCGCATACCGGTGTTCAGGTCGCCGGCTGGATCACCGTCCTGATCCTGCTGGGCTACAACTTCGGTAACCACCACGGCCACGTGGAGACCATCTACCTCTTCCTCTTCGCCGCGCTGATCGCCATCGGCCTCATCATCGACCTCTTCCAGCCGAAGATGAAGCAGGTGCGCACCATCACCGCCCGCAACCAGCCGGAGGGCTACCAGGAGCTGGACTGGACCTACGAGCAGAAGACCCTCGGCGGCCCCTACGCCGAGCTGACCGACTCCCAGCTGCGCGCCCTGAACATCGAGCCTTCTCGCGTGTCCCACCTGCGCGTCGGCGAGGCCGTCGAGGCCACCGGCAAGGCCGTTCCGACCGCCCAGGTTGAGCGCTAAAAAGCACTTAGCCGCGCAAGACTAAAGCCGCCAGTCCCCTTCCCGGGGCCGGCGGCTTTTTCGTGTCCGCGGCAGGTGACCCTGCGCTGCGCTACTTCACGTAGGTGCCAACCTTGGCGTAGATTTCCGGCATCTGCTGGTCCACGCGCTTGCCGCAGAGTACCCAGGCCGCCGCGTAAATCGCCGCGGGCAGGGCCACGGTCACCAGCACGCCCAGGCCGGTGAGCAGGGCCGAGGACTGGCTCACCCCGATGGTCATCAGGATGCCGCCGGGCGCAATCGGCAGCCAGCCGGCCAGCAGCACCACGAAGGCGCTAATAAACGCCGCGGCCTGCATACCGGACTTGTCCGTCCAGGGGTTCGCCCCGGGCGCGGACATGGGATACGGGTTGAAGGTGGTCATCACCATGGACAGGCCGCAGGCCGACAGCAGCAGGCCGAGGGTGGCCACGCCCACGAGCGCGGTCAGCGAAGGTTCGGGCTGGATGATGAGCAAGACGACGAAGAGGACGACCGCCGCGATAACACCCGGGGTGATCATGGCCAGGTGACGGGCGTAGAGGAAGACCCGCGGGCGCAGCGGCGTCATCATGGTCACCCAGTTGCTGGGCCCGGCGTAGCCGAAATCGTTGGAGGCGCTGATCCCGCCCAGGACCCCCGTAAAGGCCAGGAAGAACAACGCTTCCACCCCGCGGCCGCCGAGGCTCATCACGACGGCGAAAATGATCATCACCGGCAGGAGCATAAGCGTGGACGACAGCCGCGTATCGCGGATAAAATACCGCAGCACGCGCTTGTATTCCATCGCCGCCGGGCTGGCATAGGGCAGGCCCGGCAGCCGCAGGGCGCCCACGCCCTGGGCCCGCGTTCCTTCCGAGGCCTGCGGCGCGGACTCGTAGGCCTGGCGGACACTACGGGCGGTCTGCCGGCGCCACAGCCACAGCCCCAGGGCCAAAAAGACCACGGCGGCCAGCAGCTGCCCCGCGGCCAGCGCCCACTGCCCGTTGGCTACCGATGCCGCCCAGCCCATGCCGGCCCCCAGCGGCGTCCAGGCGGCGACCTCGCCGAAGCCAACGATGGGCAGGCCCTCGACGCCCAGGTTCTGGACGGCGACGAAGCCGAAAATAACCAGCACGAAGCCGAGGCCGGAAATCATCGACGTCCGCGACTTGCTGGCCCCCATCTCCTTGACCACCAGCTGCGCTGCGCCCGCCATGACCTCGGTCCACACCACCGCCAGCGCCAGCGAGAAGACCTGGCCCAGGACGAAGACTACGATCGACGGGGCGGCGCCGTTGGCCGCCAGGATGAGGGATCCGGCCACCGCGAAGATGAGGGTGACCGCAGCGGCGATGAAGACGCGGCTGGACCACAGCGCCACCCGCGCGAGCCCGCGCTCGGCCGTGGCGGCATCGATGGGCAGGCCACGCAGATCCAGCGGACCGACCTGGCGCTCCCCGGCGGGCATGAAGATGCTGATGACGATCAGCGCCGCCGTGCCTAGGGCCACGGCACCGGTTAGGGCGTGGAAACGCCCCGGCCCTTCGGAGACCTCCAGGCCGACGTTCAGGGTCACGCTGGCCAGGCCGATGAGCGCGTAGAGGCCGAAAAGCGCCACCAGCCAGGTCTGGGACGGGTTGGACTTAAAGCTGCGCGTCCACAGCGTGCGGTGCAGGGAAAACAGCGTGGCGGGCACCGATTTCTTAGTCATCGCGGCCACCCCGCAGCCAGCCCAGGGAGCCCTCGGCCAGGGACCCGCCGCCGGTCAGCTCGATGAACAGGTCGGTCAGGCTGCGGCCCTGGCGCACGTTATCGACGTGGCCGCAGGTGGCCACCCGCCCGCGGTGAATCACCGCGACGTGATCGCACAGCCCCTCGACCAGCTCCATCACGTGGGAGGACAAAATGACGGTCTTTCCGCCGGCGACGAACTCCCGCAGGATCGACTGGATGAGCCGGCCGGAGACCGGATCCACCGCCTCCAGGGGCTCGTCCAGCACCAGCACGTCCGGGGCGTGCAGCAGGGCGCCGGCCAGCAAGATCTTCTTGGTCATGCCGGCCGAGTAGTCCGCGATGTACTTGGAGCCGGCATCGGAAAGCTGCAGCGCCGCCAGCAGCTCCTCGGAGCGGCTGGCCACCACGGATTCGTCCATCCCCCGCAGCGCGCCCAGGTAGTAGAGGTATTCGGGACCACTCAGGCGATCAAAAACCGGGGCGCCGTCCATAAGCAGCCCGACGCGGGCGACCGCCTGGTTGTGCTCGGCCCACACGTCGTGGCCGGCTAGGAAGGCCTGCCCGGCGTCGGGACGTACGAGCCCGCAGGCCATCGTCAGCATGGTGGTCTTGCCGGCGCCGTTGGGGCCCACGATGCCGTAGAGCGAACCGCGCGGGATATCCAGGCTGAGGTTGTCCACGGCCGGGGTGCCGGAGAAAGCTTTACTCAGGCCGCGCACCGCGAAGGCCTGAGTGGTCGGATCAGCGGCGAGCTGGGGAAAGTTGGGCTGCGTCATGCCCGCCAGATTATCAGCTGGCTATCCACCCCGCTGGGTAGTTCTAAACGCCGGCCGGCTCCTTGGCGTCGGTGGAATCCTCGTCCCGCTCCTCGGCGGCCAGCTGGCCGCAGGCCGCGGCGATCTCCTGGCCCTTGGTGTCGCGCACCGTGCACGGCACGCCCTGGGCCTGGACGCGGCGGACGAACTCGTCCTGGCGCGCCTTCGGGGCGGCGTCCCACTCCGAGCCCGGCGTCGGGTTCAGCGGGATGACGTTGACGTGGACCTTGGATCCCAGCGCCTGGTGCAGCTTGCGCCCCAGCATGTCCGCGCGGAAATCCTGGTCGTTCTTGTCGCGGATGAGCGCGTACTCGATGGACACGCGCCGCGAGGTCTTTTCCACGTAGTAGCGCGCGGCGTCCAAGACTTCCTCGACCGACCAGCGGTTGTTGATCGGCACCAGGGTGTCGCGCAGCTCGTCGTCCGGGGTGTGCAGGGACACGGCCAGGGTGCAGGAGAGGTCTTCGTCCGCCAGCTTGCGGATGGCCGGTGCCACGCCGACGGTGGAGACCGTCACGTTGCGCATGGACATGCCGAAGCCGAAGGGCGCGGGCGCGGTGATCTGGCGCACCGCCTGCACGACGCGCTTGTAGTTGGCCAGCGGCTCCCCCATGCCCATAAAGACGATGTTGGACAGGCGGCCGCCCTCCGCGGCCATCTCCTTCGCCGCGTTGCGGACCTGCTCGACGATCTCCGCGGTGGACAGGTTGCGGTCCAGCCCGCCCTGGCCGGTCGCGCAGAACGGGCAGGCCATGCCGCAGCCGGCCTGGGAGGAGATGCACAGGGTCGCGCGCCCCGGGTAGCGCATCAGTACCGACTCCAGCAGGGTCCCGTCGTGCAGGCGCCACAGGGACTTGGTGGTCTCCCCGTCGTCCGTGCCCAAGTGCTTGATCGGGGTCATCAGCTCCGGGAAGAGCGCGTCCTGGATGTCCTGGCGGGCGCTAGCCGGGACGTCGGTCATGTCCTCGACGTTGTTGGTGTAGTGGACGTAGTAGTGCTGGGCCAGCTGCTTCGCGCGGAACTTCGGCAGGCCGAGTTCCGCGAGCTTGGCTACGCGTTCTTCGTGGGAAAGGTCGGCGAAGTGCTTCGGCGGCAGACCACGCCGCGGGGCCGAGAAGTTAAGTTTCACAGACTGTGCCATAATGCCTCCCATTTTGGCACGTCTGCGGGCCAAGTGCCCAATCTAACGGCGCCCACGCGGCCCAGAAGTGGCGCAACCAACCCGCGACACGTTTAAATATTTATATGACACATTCCCGAAACGCAGAACCGGATTACACCGACGCCTACGAAGGCGCCGGCTCGACGCACCCCCAGTCCCCCGCCACCACCGGAGCAGGTGCCGACTCCGGCGCCCTGGAGACCACCCCGGCCACCGACGAGAAGCCGCAGGGCAAGGGCAAGGTCTCCGGTTCCTTCGCCGCCTCCACCTGGGTGGCTCTCATCATCGGCTTCCTGTTGCTTATCCTGCTCATCGTCTTCATCATGCAGAACCAGCAGTCCGTGCCGGTCAACTTCCTGGGCTGGAGCGGTGACTTCCCCGCCGGCATCGCCTTCTTGTTGTTTGCTATCGCCGGCGCGCTGATTATGGCGTGCGTCGGCGGCTGGCGCATGTTCGAGCTGCGCCGCCAGGTCAAGCGCGCCGGCCGCTAGGTCGCCAGGTAGGACATCGCGACCCAGGTGACCATGGCGGACGGCAGCATGCCGTCGAGCCGGTCCATCAGGCCGCCGTGGCCGGGCAGGATGGCGGACATGTCCTTGATGCCCAGCTCGCGCTTGAACTGGGACTCCACCAGGTCGCCCAGGGTCGCGCAGAAGACCAGCCCCACGCCCATGATCGCGCCGATCCAGGCGTCGGTGTGGAGCAAGAATTTCACGCTCAGGGCACCGGCGACGGTGCCGAACAGGATGGAACCGGCGAATCCTTCCCAGGACTTTTTGGGGCTTACGGCCGGGGCCATCGGGTGCGAACCGAACATCACGCCCGCGATATAGCCGCCGGTATCCGAGGCCACCACGCACAACATGAAGGTCAAAATGGAGGCCGAGCCGCTGGCCAGCGGGGTTTCCACCCGCGAGAGCATGGCGGCAAAGGTGCCGAAGAGGGGGATCCAGGTCAGCACGAAGATGCCGACCGACATGTCCCGCATGTAGTGGATCGGCGGTCGGTGCCGACCGTTGTGAAACAGACGGCCGAACATCAGCGCCAGCACCGCGGTCACGTAGACCGCCACCAAACCGCCGGCCTCCGCGAGCCAGGAAATCCAGACCATGGCCTGCCCGCCGATGATCATCAGCGTGCGCGGCAGGTGGTAGGAATGCTCCCGCAGGCGGGTAAGCACCTCCCACATGGCCACGCCGACGGCGACGGAGACCACCGGGTACCACGCGAGCGGGCCAACCCACACCGCGAAGATAACCAACGCCCCGAGGGCGACCCCCACGCCGATGGCGGCCGAGAGGTTGCGTCCCGCGCCGTTCTTCGGCTTCGGCAGGTGGCGCCGAGCAGGCGCCGCCTGGGCGGGCGCGGGATCGGACGAAGCAGGATTGGTCACTGGCATTCCTTCAATCGGCAAAGAAGTATCGAAAGGGCAATAAAACTTGGCCCCCGCGGCAGGCTATTGCGTGACGCGGCGGCACCCTACTCATCTCGTTCGAGCGGAGGCTAGACCTCCATCAACTCGTTTTCCTTGTTGTCGACGAGCTGATCGACCTGCTCGATGTAGCCGGAGGTGATCTTTTCCATCTCCTTCTCGGCGGCCACGACCTCGTCCTCGCCGGCGTCGCCGTCCTTCTGCAGCTTCTTCAGCGACTCCATGGCCTTGCGGCGGATGTTACGGATGGCGATCTTGCCGTCCTCACCCTTGGACTTGGCCAGCTTGACCATTTCCTTACGACGCTCCTCGGTCAGCTGCGGCACGGTAACGCGCAGCACGTGGCCGTCGTTAGTGGGGTTAACGCCCAGGTCGGAGTTGCGGATGGCGTTTTCGATCTCGCCAATCATGGACTGCTCGTAGGGCTTGATGAGCAGCATGCGCGGCTCCGGGACCGACACGGTAGCCATCTGGGTGATGGGCGTCGGGGCGCCGTAGTACTCCGCGACCAGACCGTTAAACATGGCCGGGTTAGCGCGGCCGGTTCGGATGGTCACCAGCTGCTCGCGGGTGTGCTCCACCGAGGCGGCCATGTGCTCTTCCGCACTGAGTTGAATATCGTCGATCATGAGTTAACGTTTCTCCCTTGAAATATCGAAACTAGCTGGGGAAAACCCTAGCAGGTTTAGCGCTTCTTTTGCTATTAGGACTGGACCAGAGTGCCGATCTGTTCGCCCGCCACGGCGCGGGCGATGTTGCCCTCCTCTAGCAGGTTGAAGACCAGGATCGGCATGTTGTTGTCCATGCACAGGCTGAAGGCGGTCGCGTCCGCGACCTTGAGGCCCTTTTCGATGACTTCCTTCGGGGTGATCTCGCTGTAGAGCTCCGCGTCGGGGTTGGTGCGCGGGTCGTCGGAGTAGACGCCGTCGACAGCCTTAGCGAGGAAGAGGACCTCCGCGCCAATCTCCAGCGCGCGCTGCGCCGCCGTGGTGTCCGTGGAGAAGTATGGCATGCCCATGCCGGCGCCGAAGATGACCACGCGGCCCTTTTCCAGGTGGCGCTCGGCGCGCAGCGGCAGGTAGGGCTCCGCGATCTGCGCCATGTTGATGGAGGCCTGCACGCGGCAGTCGACACCCAGCTGCTTCAGGAAGTCCTGCAGCGCCAGCGAGTTCATCACGGTGCCCAGCATGCCCATGTAGTCGGAGCGGGCGCGGTCCATACCGCGCTGGGACAGCTCGGCGCCGCGGAAGAAGTTGCCGCCGCCGATGACGACGGCGATCTCCGTGCCGTTGTTCGCCACCTCAGCGATCTGCCGGGCCACGTTTTCGACCACGTCCGGGTCGATGCCCACTTTGCCGCCGCCGAACATCTCGCCGCCGAGCTTGAGCATTACGCGCTTGTAGCCGGTCCTGTTTGTGCCTTCTGGGGTGGTTTCAGGCATGTCGTCTCCTTTGCCATGGAACGTAAAACAAGGTTTCTTTCGTTTCGACTTATCGTCTAAACGCGAGTCGAATTCATTCTACCCACTCCAGTGGCCTGCTTCCCCATGCCCCGCCCCGCCGCGCACGGGCCTGCCCGAAGATACGACAAACCCCAGGCAAGCTCTCCCGGGTGGGAGGAGCTTGCCTGGGGCAAAAGCGCGCGCACCTAGTGCGCTAGGGCTGGGGCCTTATTAGGCGCCGACCTCGTAGCGGACGAAGCCGGTGATGGTGGTGCCGGCTTCCTCAGCGACCTGCTTGACGGTCTTCTTGTTGTCAGAGACCGAAGCCTGCTCCAGCAGGACAACGGACTTGAAGAAGCCGTTCAGGCGGCCTTCCACGATCTTCGGCAGGGCAGCCTCCGGCTTGCCCTCCTCACGGGTGGTGGCCTCCGCGATGGAGCGCTCCTTCTCCACGATCTCGGAAGGAACTTCCTCGCGGGTCAGGTACTCAGCGTTCATAGCGGCGATCTGCAGAGCGACGGCGTGTGCGCCCTCGGCGTTGCCCTCGTAGGCAACCAGCACGCCCACTGCCGGCGGCAGGTCGGCGGAGCGCTGGTGCAGGTAGGTAGTGACGTTGTCGCCCTCGATGGTCACGGCGCGACGAGCCTGCAGCTTCTCACCGATCTTGGCGGACTCTTCGTCGATCAGGGTGGAGACAGCCTTGCCGTCGATCTCGACAGCGTTGAGCTCCTCGGTGGAGTTAGCCTTTGCGGCAGCGGCAGCCTCGGCGATCTTGGCGGCGAAAGCCTTGAAGTCCTCGTTCTTCGCCACGAAGTCGGTCTCGCAGTTAATCTCGACCATGGTGTTGCCGGACACGGCCACGAGGCCCTCAGTAGCTTCGCGGTCTGCGCGCTTGGAGACGGACTTAGCGCCCTTGATGCGCAGCAGCTCGACGGCCTTGTCGTAGTCGCCGCCAGCTTCCTCGAGTGCCTTCTTGCAGTCGAGCATGCCGGAACCGGTTGCCTCACGCAGTGCCTTAACGTCTGCAGCAGTGTAGTTCGCCATAATTCGGGCGATCCTCCTTGTGTAAAAAACGATGTTCGATGCACAAGCGTAGCCGATTAGCTCAGGTGCCGCCGGCGTAGGGTGGCCTTTTTACACTCCCCAAGCCGGACTAGGGCCCGCTTGTCCTAAAGCTTCAGTGCTCATGCCGCTTGCCTCGACGCTCACCGCGCGCACGGCGGGTGGTGTTTTAGCCAAGGCAAGCGTCCACCAGCATACGCTACAGCAAACCCCCGAGCCCACCGTTTCCGCGGGGCGCGGGGGTAACTGTTGGATTAGCCTTTTAGGGGCTTAGTTGCCGGCCGGCTGCTGGCCTTCCGGCTTCTGGACCTCGCCCTCAACCTTGAGTGCGTCGTCCGGGGACTGCTCAGCCTCGGTAGCCGAAGCCGGGTCGGAAGCGGCGGCGGCCTCAGCGGCGTCGCGCTGCTCCTTGGAGGCGGAGTCACCGGCGGCTTCCTTAGCGGCGGCCAGCTGGCGCTCTTCGCGAGCCTTGCGGCCCTCCTCAACTGCGGTGGCAACGATGCCGGTCAGCAGCTTGGTGGAGCGGATGGCGTCGTCGTTGCCCGGGATCGGGTAGTCGACGTCGTCCGGGTCGCAGTTGGTATCCAGGATGGCAACCACCGGGATGTTGAGCTTGTGAGCTTCCTTGACTGCGATGTGCTCCTTGTTGGTGTCCACGATCCACAGTGCGGACGGAGCCTTGGTCATGTCGGAGATGCCGCCCAGGACGCGCTCCAGCTTGGTGCGCTCGCGGTTGAGCATCAGGACTTCCTTCTTGGTGCGGCCCTTGTAGCCGTCCTCAGCCGCGTCCATGGCCTGAAGCTCCTTCATGCGCTTCAGACGCTTGGCAACGGTCTGGAAGTTGGTGAGCATGCCGCCCAGCCAGCGGTGGTTGACGTACGGCATACCAACGCGCTCGGCCTCTTCGGCGACAGCTTCCTGAGCCTGCTTCTTGGTGCCCACGAAAAGAATGGTGCCGCCGTGTGCGACGGTCTCCTTGACGAACTCGAAGGCCTCATCGATGTAGGTCAGGGTCTGCTGCAGGTCAATGATGTAGATGCCGTTACGGTCGGTGAAGATGTGACGGCGCATTTTCGGATTCCAGCGACGGGTCTGGTGGCCGAAGTGCACACCAGCGTCGAGGAGCTCGCGCATGGTTACGACTGCCATGTTTCGCTCGCTTTCCTAGTTCGGTTTTGGTTTTGGACAAAATATTCGTGCGGGTTTTTATCCCGCACCCTGGCTACGAAGGCCGTGGCCAACACCCCGCTTTAACCGCGGGGACCGCGTTGGCCGCGACTGCTGCGCACCTTCTAGCAGGAGGCAGCGGCTTCGCCGCGCGTAGTCAGCACGCCGCGCGCGTGGAAAAGATGAAAAAGCTCAGGCACGCACACAAGACATACTGCTGTGCTCAATAATAGCCGCAAAACCTGGTCGCGCCAAAACATAAGCGTGCCTGTGGATAACCCCGTGTTGACGAGTCAACCACTTCGGCCGATTTCGGCGAGTTATCCACAGGCGGCGCTGCGGCCCCTTTCCCCACGGCGACCACCCGGTCACAGTGAAGGCATGACTTTAAAACGAATTGTTCCCCGTATCCTGTCCGCCTGCTGTTCGACCACCCTGTTCCTGTTCTTGCTCGCTCCCCCGGCCGCCGTGGCCTACGTCGATCCCGTCTCCGGTTCCCCCACCCCGGGCCAAGTTCTGCGCGGCTTCGATCCGCCGGCGCAGCGCTGGCTCGCCGGCCACCGCGGCGTGGACTTGGCGCTCACGGTTGGCTCCCCGGTCCGCGCGGCCGACGACGGCCACGTCGCCTTCGCCGGGGTGGTTGCCGGAAAACCGGTGGTCTCCATCGATCACGCGGATGGCATCCGCACCACCTACGAGCCCGTCCACGCCCGGGTCAGCCGCGGCGAGGCCGTCGCCGCCGGCCAGGTCATCGGCACGCTGGGCCACCCGCACGACGACAAGCCCGGCCTGCACTGGGGTGCCCGGCGCGGCGCGGAAGACTACCTCGACCCACTCAGCCTGTTGGGCAGCCCGGTCATCCGCCTCAAGCCGCTGGCATCCGCGACCTCCTAGGCCGGTTTTCTACGCCCGCGGATGCGCCTGGCGGTAGACCTCCTGCAGGCGCTGCGCGGAGACGTGCGTGTAGACCTGCGTGGTCTGCAGCGAGGAGTGCCCTAAAAGTTCCTGGACCACGCGCAGATCCGCCCCGCCCTCGAGCAAGTGCGTCGCCGCCGAGTGCCGCAGCCCGTGCGGGGAGAGATCCGGCGTGCCGGTCACGGCCCCGGCGCGCTCGACGATGCGCCGGACCTGCCGCACATCAATCCGCTTGCCCCGCACACCGACGAACAGGGCGTCTTCGACGGCGGCCATGCGGGGGCGGGCATCGTCGAGCCAGTGCGCCAGGGCATCGGCGGCCGCGTGCCCGAAGGGCACCACCCGCTGCTTGTTGCCCTTACCCGTGACCCGGGCGGTGCCCCGGGCGAGATCGACGTCGTCGCAGTCGAGCCCGGCCAGCTCCGCCACGCGCATGCCGGTCGCGTACAAAAGCTCCAGGATGGCGCTGTCGCGGGCGAATTCCTCCTCGTTGTGGGAGACCGCGTTGCCGACCAGCTCGCCGGCCTGGGTCGTGCCCAGCACGGTCGGCAGGTGCTTGTCCACCTTGGGGCTGACCAGCCGGGCGGCCACGTCGGCGTCCAGGTAGCCCTGGCGCTGCGCCCACGTGGAAAAGGCGCGCACCGCCGCGGTGCGCCGCGCCAGGGTGGAGCGGGCCTTGCCCTGGCTGACCGCCTCCGCCAGCCACGCGCGCAGCGCGTTGAGGCGAAACTCCGCGAAGGTGCCCACCGTCCGGGACAGGTCAAGCAAGTCGGAACGGTAGCCGCGCACGGTCGCCGCCGACTTGCCCTCGACCAGCCGCTGGTGCTCGGCGAAGTCCTCGATCGCCTCGGCCAGCTGGCCGGCGGGGCGGGGCGTGGTAGTCATGCCCCACAGTCTAGTCCGCGGGTGGTCAGGCCTGCGGGAAGCTCCTAATACCCGTCTGCCAGACCGTCGCGGACCCACAGGTTGCCCTGGCGGCGCACCAGCTGCTGCTTTTCCAGCGCGACCAGCAGGTGGATGGCCAGCGGCAGCCGCATCCCGGCCTCGCGGGCGATGTCCTGGGCGCGGGCTCCCTCGGCCCGGTCGCTGGGCGGGACGGCGTCATAGACGCGCAGCTCGTTGCGCGACAGGCGCTGGGTGGGGCTGGCCGCGAAGTCCAGCTCGAACTGCTCGCCCGCGTCCACCTGGCCCACCGGGCTGATAAGCTCCCGGATCTGCTCCGCGTTCGCCACCAGCTGGGCGCGTTGTTCCTGGATGCGCAGGTGGCAGCCCACGGATCCGCGCCCGGTAATCGGCCCCGGTACGGCCATGACGACCTTGCCAAGCGCCTCCGCCCAGTTGGCGGTGTTGAGCGCCCCGGAGCGAAACGATGCCTCCACCACCACGGTCCCCGCGGTCAGCGCGGCCACCAGGCGGTTACGCGTGAGGAAGCGGTGGCGCTGCGGCGTGGTGCCCGGCGGGTATTCGCTGACCATGACGCCGCGCGCGGCGATGGCGTTAAACAGCGGCTCGTTGCGCGCCGGGTACGGGTAATCGACGCCGCACGCGGCCACCGCCACCGTCAATCCGCCGCTGTCGAGGGCCTGCTGGTGGGCGGTGGTATCGATGCCGAGCGCCCCGCCGGAGACCACCGTGACGTGGTGCTGGCACAGGTCGCGGGCCAAAAGCTGCGTCGCCTCGTAGCCATACCGGCTCATCGCCCGGGTGCCAACTAAGGCCACGGATTCTTGCACGGCCTGCCGCAGGCTGCCGCCGCGTACCCACAGCGAGTGCGGAGCCACAGCCTCCGCGTCGAAGCTGGCCGGGGCCTCCCCCGCCGCTTGGCCGAAAAAGCCGAAGGCGCTCGCGAACTCCTCGCGGGGCCATTCCGGGTCCCCGGGCGTGATCAGCCGGGCGCCGACGCTACGGGCGGCCGCTAGGTCCTCGTCCTGGCGCAGCCAGTCGCGCCGGCTGGCGGTCTGGCGCAGCAGCGGGCCTATCCAGTCCCGGGCGTGGTAGACGCCGTGGGCGACCTCATCGACCGAGTACTCGGCCAGCAGCGCGGCCAGGTGCCGCGACGGACCCTCCACGACCCGGTTCAGGTAGACCCAGGCGTCGAGCTCGGTGCGCAAGTGAAAATCGGACATAAAAGTTTTCCTCCCCCTGTAGTTGTTCCGTTTCTGGATTAGAGCGTCGAGTCCTGCCGCAGCTCCAGCGCCTGCGAGACCAAATCCAGGTCCGGCTGCTCCAGGCCGGCCAGGTCCGCGAGCGTCCAGGCCACCTTCAGCGCCCTGTCGATGCCGCGCTGCGTGATATCCCCCATCAGCAGCAGGGCCTTGAGCGTTTCCATCGCGTCTTCGGTCGCCGGGTATTCCCGCCGCATCCAAAACGTCGGCACCGCCGCGTTGGTGCGGGCATCCAGTCCGGCGCTCCGCCACCGGGCGGCGGATCGCTCCCGGGCCGCGGCCACCCGCTCGGCGATGACGGCGGAGGGCTCCTCGTCCGCGCTGCCGATGACCGCGCCCTGGGCGCTCAGGCTCAGGATGATGTCCAGGCGGTCGCGCAGCGGCCCGGAGATGTTGCGCAGGTAGTTCTGCCGGTCGGCGGAGCGGCACCGGCAGCGGGAGGCCTGGTCGGCCCCGCAGCGGCACGGGTTGGCGGCCATGACCAGCTGGAAGCGCGCGGGGAAGCTGACCTCCCGGCGCGCCCGGGCCACGCGCACGATGCCCTCCTCCAGCGGCGCCCGCAGCCCGTCCAGGAAGGCGGCGGGGACTTCGGAAACCTCGTCGAGGAAGAGCACCCCGTTGTGGGCCAGGCTGACCGCGCCGGGCCGCACGCGCGCTCCCCCGCCGCCAAGCAGCCCCGCCCGCGTAATCGACGAGTGCGGGGCGATAAAGGGCGCGTGCCCGATGACCGTCCCCGCCGATCCGGCCAACGAGTGAACGGCCGTGGTCTCGACGGATTCGTCGGTGCTCAGCGCCGGCAGAATGCTGGGCAGGCGCGCCGCAATCATGGACTTGCCGGAGCCGGGCGGGCCCACCATCATCAGGTGGTGGCCGCCGGCCGCCGCGATCTCCGCGGCCTTCTTCGCCGGCGCCTGGCCGGCCACGTCCCGGAAATCCAGCGGCGTGCGCGGCGCCTGCGCGTGCGCGCCCGGCCCGGCCGCCGCGGCGGCCGACTGCAGCGGCGTCGCCCCGCAGACCCACGCCAGCGCCCTCTCAAGCGTCGGTGCGACCAGCACGTTCATGTCGGAAATCAGCGCGGCCTCCGCGGCGTTGTCCGGCGGGATGAGCACCGTGCGGTAGCCGTGCTTGCGCGCCGACAGCAGCGCCGGAATGACCCCGGGCACCCCGCGCACGGTCCCGTCCAATCCCAGCTCGCCCAGCACCAGGCAGCTAGCCAGGCGCCCCGCGGGGCTGGCGCCGTCAATGCCCGTTTCCAGGTCCGCCTCCGGTCCCATCGCCG
Source organism: Corynebacterium sp. 32222D000AT (assembly GCF_053546955.1). NCBI lineage: Bacteria > Bacillati > Actinomycetota > Actinomycetes > Mycobacteriales > Corynebacteriaceae > Corynebacterium > Corynebacterium sp. 32222D000AT. Next base: position 130,456 of record NZ_JBPPVW010000007.1, read on the forward strand.
CGACCAGGATGGCCAGCGCCATGGGCAGGTCGAAGTGGGAGCCCGACTTTGGCATGGACGCCGGCGACATGGAGATGATGATCTTCGTCTTGGGCCAGCGCAGCTGCGAGTTGGTCACCGCGGTGCGCATGCGCTCCCGGGATTCCGTGATGGCGGTATCCGCCAGGCCCACCACGTGGGTGCCGGGCAGCCCGGCCCCGATATTGGCCTCGACGGTGACCACGTTGGCCAACACCCCGTCCAGGGCGGTCGTATAGCATTTACCGAGCGCCATCATCGACCCCCGGGTAGTGCTCGAGCTCGAAGCCTGCGCCGCAGGTCACCAGCGCCACGACGTCGAAGCGCACCTGCGTGAAAGGCTTGTCCTTCAGCCAGAGCCGCGCCGCCTTGCGCAGGCGCGCCAGCTTGCGCGGGCTCACGGCCTCGGCGACGCCGAAGTCGCGCCGGCTGCGGGTTTTGACCTCAACGAAGATGACGGTATCGCCCGCCAGCACGACAAGGTCGATCTCCCCGACCGCGTAGTGGACGTTGTGGGCCAGGACTTGGCCGCCGCGGCGGCGGTAGAACTGCGCCGCGTAGGCTTCCCCGCGGCGGGCTAAGGCATGGTTGCGTGTATAGGCGGTGTGCATGTAGAAATTCCCCCAAAAATCTGTGGCTTAAAACGCGTGCCGACCGGCACACCCACATCACACCGCCGCAGTCAACCCCCGCACAAGAACAGTTGGGCCCGCGCGGGCCGAAACTGTGGATAACTGCTTAGCACCCCGAGTTATCCACAGGCGCCGCGCGCTCCAAGTTGCGCGCTGCCCCGCCAGCGCCTATAGTGCCGCAGCCCTAGTCGGGCAGGACGAAATCGGGCTTGTCGAGCTCCTCGATGTTGACGTCCTTGTAGGTGATCACTCGGACGTAGCGCACGAAGCGGGCCGCGCGGTACATGTCCCAGACCCAGGCGTCCGACATGCGTACCTCGTAGTAGACGTCCGCACCGGAGGTGTGCGGGATGAGCTCTACCGCGTTCGCCAGGTAGAAGCGTCGCTCGGTCTCGACCACGTAGGAAAACTGGCTGACCACGTCGCGGTACTCGCGGTAGAGCGACAGCTCGACTTCAGCCTCGTAGTTGTCCAGGTCCTCGGCACTCACGTTGGTCTTCCTCCTTAGCGCGTGGGCAGGTAATAACGCCCAGCATATTCTGCCCGCGGCCCGCACACGTCAAGGCGCGCCCAGGTATTTTCGCTGCGCCGCGGCGACGTTCGCATAGCTCAGGCGGTGCTGCGGGTTCACCCCCAGCTCTTCGATGGCGCGCGTGTGCGCCGCCGTCCCGTAGCCCTTGTGCCCGGCCAGGCCGTAGCCCGGGTAGCGCTCGTCGAGTTCGGCCATCAGCCGGTCCCTAGAGACCTTGGCCAGCACGCTCGCCGCCGCGATGCACCGAGCCGCCGCGTCGCCGCCGGTCATCGGCAGCTGCGGGCAGGGCATGCCGGGCACCTTCAGGGCATCGGTAAGCACATAGCCCGGCCGCAGGTCCAGGCGCGCGACCGCCCGCCGCATCCCGGAGACATTGGCGTGCTGGATGCCGCGGCGGTCGATGTCGGCGGGCCCGATGTGCACGACGGCGAAGGCCCGGGCGCAGTCTTGGATGATGGGATAGAGCCGCTCACGCGCCCGCGGCGTGAGCTTCTTGGAATCAGTCAGGGTGGCAAGCTCCGGGATGATTTTGTCGGGCAGCACGCAGGCGGCGATGGTAATCGGCCCGCAGCACGCCCCGCGGCCGGCCTCGTCCACGCCCGCGACCGGCCCCAGGCCCGCCTTGGAAAGCGCGACCTCGTAGGTCCGCAACTGTTTCAGCGCCCGCACGTCCGGCTACCCCAGGATGTCCGGGTGCTCGACGATGCCGCCGCGCCCCAGCGGCAGGACCACCGCGCGCACCTTGCCGCGGACGTTGTCGACCGGGATGGTCCCCTGCCGGTTATCGCCCAGGTGGGCGCGGGAGTCGAGCGAATTCGTCCGCGAATCCCCCATCACCCACAGGCTGTCCTCCGGCACGGTCACCGGCCCGAAGTGGTCCCCGCCGCAGGCCTCCGAGCCGGTCAGCGGGTTGATCTCGTTGACCGGCGGGCTCAGCACGAAGGACTGATCCGTCGGCCGACCGTCGACCATCACGGCCGGGTCACCGGCCTGGCAGGACACGGTCTGCCCGCCGGTGGCGATGACGCGCTTGGTCAGGATGTTGTCCGCGTTGGGCACCAGCCCGACCAGGGAGAACAGGTTCTGGAGGCCGCGCGCCAGCACGTTGTTCGAGCGCTCCACGGTGAACTCGCCGTCCCAGGAGGGCGTGGAGGCGAAGACGATGACGTCGCCGGGCTGCGGGTCCTGGAAATAATACGAGACCCGCTCCACCGCGATGCGGTCGTTCTCGCAGCCGGCGCAGCCGTGGAAGGTCGGCTCCATCGAACCGGACGGGACCACGTAGAGCCGGCCGATGAAGGTCTGGATTAGGCTGAGCAGCACGACGGTCGCCACGACGGCCAGGGCCATGCCGCGCCACCAGCTGGCGCCGTCGTCCTCGTAGCGGGGCGCCTGGGCCGGCCGCTGCCCCGCCCGGCGGGTATCCGGGCGGGGATCCCCCGCGCGCCGGAAATCACGCCGGGGTGAACGCGCAGGCTGGCTACTGCTGGATGTCCGGGTCATCGACACCGCCGAGCCGGTCGAACGGGAAGAAGACGAAGGCTACCTTGCCGCGCACGTTTTCGTCCGGAATGGTGCCGTGGTAGGGGTCGTCGAGGTGGTAGCGCGAATCCGCCGAGTTGGTGCGGTTATCGCCCATCATGAAGTAGTTGCCCTCCGGCACGGTCACCGGGCCGAAGTACGGACCGCCGCAGGCCTCGGAGCCGGAGTTCTCGTCAACTGGGTAGGTCGGCGGATCCATCACGTAATCCTGGTTGACGGGCTTGCCGTCCACCATGACGGACGGGTCGCCAGCCTGGCAGGACACGGTCTGCCCACCGGTCGCGATGACGCGCTTGACCAGCGTGTTCTCGTCCGGCGGGGCGAGGGAGACGAAGCTCAGCGCCTCCTGGATGGCCGCGATGACCGAGTTATCCGAGCGCGGCGACTGGTAGTTGGTATTCCAAGAGTCGGTTCCCTCGAAGACGATGACGTCGCCCGGCTCGGGGTGGTTGTCGCCGTAGTAGCTGATCTTCTCGGTGAAAATCCGGTCGTTGGTGCAGCCCTCGCAGCCGTGCAGGGTCGGTTCCATGGACGCCGACGGGATGACGTACTGGCGGCCGATGAAGGTCTGCACGACGCCGACAACCAGCAGCACGCCCACGACGATCAGAGCCGTTTCCACCAGCCACGGCAGCTGCTTCTTTTCCTGCTCCACCGGTTGCGCCGGGGACTGCTCGGGCTCATCCGGGGTCGGGGTTGATGCTGTGTTGTCGTAATTCACGCAGTAGATCCTATCAACAATGCCGACCGCGGCGGCGAGCACCTCGCGGGCAGCCGCCGAAACGGCCCCGACATGACAAAACGCCGCCGGCCCGGACTTAGTGGTCCGAGGAACCGGCGGCGTGGAGCGCACCCACGAGCTTTGGGTGCGCGGGGAGCGACTAGCGGCGCTCCTTGATGCGGGCCTTCTTACCGCGCAGGTCGCGCAGGTAGTACAGCTTGGCGCGGCGGACGCGGCCACGGCGGGAGACCTTGATGGAGGCCAGGTTCGGGGAGTGCACCGGGAAGGTACGCTCGACACCAATACCGAAGGAGACCTTGCGGACGGTGAAGGTCTCGCGGATGCCGGAGCCCTGGCGGCGGATGCAGACGCCCTTGAACAGCTGGGTACGCTCGGTGCTGCCCTCGATGACCTTCACGTCAACCTCGAGGGTGTCGCCCGGGCGGAAGGCCGGGATGTCGTCGCGCATCTGCGCGGCATCGATCTTGTCGATGATGTTGCTCATTGTTTGAATCCTTTTCAGTTTAAGACAGAGGACCCTAGCGCCAAGGCGCCGGTTCGTGCCTGTTACATACAGCAGTTGTCTATTTTGACACAACCATAAAGGCCACGCCAAATCCCGGCGTGCGGTACTTTGGCCCTATGAAGAACCGTGTCACCGCCACCGTAACCGCTGCGATTGCCACCGCGTGCGTGGGCCTGCTGGCCGCGTGCAGCAATCCCGACTCCGTCGACACTGCCAGCGAGCCTGCTAGCGATACTGCCAGCGCTCCGGCCAGCTCTACCAGTTCCGCGACCGCCCCGACCTCGACCGCGGAGGAGACAGCTCAAGAGACTTCGACGACGTCGGCTCCGGCGTCAACGGCGGCACCGGATTCCTCGGCCGTGGAGGCTGCGCCTCACGACGCCGATTGCGCCGTCGATACTCAGGCCGCCGAGATTTACGACAACCTCGACAAGCTTCCCGCCAACAGCTACGGGTGGGAATACCTGGGCGAGACCAACTACAACCCCTGCCATACGCTGACCTGGGCTACGGTCCTCCAGGCCGAGCGCGGCAACGCGCAGTACGGGACCCAGCTCATGCTCTTCCACAACGGCGAGTTCTTGGGTGTCGGCAGCGACCCGCCCCAGCAGCACACCGTCATCGACAGCACCGAGGACTCCGTGACGGTCCGCTTCAAGGACTACGAGGCCCTCGATGCCGCCGGCGGCGGCTTCGCCGACTCCCCGAACTACACCGAGGACGTCACCTTCCAGTGGGATGGCACCCGGGTCGTTCCCATCGGGCGCATCCCGGGCAGCGCTTCTTAGCGCCCGAAGCCGGCCTTGCGCAGCGCGTCGGCCATGGAGCCGCCCTGCGGGGCTGCCGCCTGGCCGCGTTTGCCGCCGCGCGGCTTGTTCGGCTTCTTGCCGCCGCCCTTCGGGCCCCGACCGCCCTTGGCTTCCTTAGCAGGCTTGCCGTCCTGGCCGGGCTCGTCGTCCAGGCGCAGGCTCAAGCTGATGCGCTGGCGCTGCACGTCGACGTCCATGACCTTGACCTTGACGACCTCGCCGGAGCGGACCACCTCGTGCGGGTCGGAGACGAATTTGTGGCTCATCGCGGACACGTGAACCAGCCCGTCCTGGTGGACCCCCACGTCCACGAAGGCGCCGAAGGCGGCAACGTTGGTGACCGTGCCCTCCAGGATCATGCCAGGGGTCAAGTCGGAGACCTTGTTTACTCCCTCGCGGAAGGTGGCGGTCTTGAACTCCGGGCGGGGGTCGCGGCCCGGCTTGTCCAGCTCCGCGATGATGTCGGTCACCGTCGGCACACCGAAGGTCTCGTCGGCGAAGTCCTGCGGGTTCAGCGCGCTCAACACCCGGCAGTTGCCAATCAGCTCGCCGATGCCCAGCCCCGTCGACTTCGCAATCGCCGCCACGATTGGGTAGGCCTCCGGGTGCACCGCGGAAGCATCCAGCGGGTCGGTGCCGCCGGTGATGCGCAGGAAGCCGGCGGACTGCTCGAAGGCCTTAGGCCCTAGCCGCGGAACCTTCTTGAGCTCCTTGCGGCTGGCGAAGCTGCCGTGCTCGTTGCGGTAGGCCACGATGTTACCGGCGATGGTGGAGTTCACCCCGGCGACGCGCTCCAGCAGCGGGACCGAGGCGGTATTCAGGTCCACCCCTACCCCGTTGACGGCGTCCTCGACGACCGCGTCCAGGGTGCGCGCCAGCTGGGTCTGGTTGACGTCGTGCTGGTACTGGCCCACGCCGATGGCCTTCGGGTCGATCTTGACCAGCTCGGCCAGCGGATCCTGGAGGCGGCGGGCAATCGAGACCGCCCCGCGCAGGGAGACGTCCATGTCCGGGAATTCCTCCGCCGCCAGCGGGGAGGCCGAGTAGACCGAGGCCCCCGACTCGGAGACCACCACGGGTGTGGGCCGCGCCCCGCCGGCCTGGGCGACCAGGTCAGCGACCTCGCCGGCCAGCTTCTCGGTCTCGCGGGAGGCGGTACCGTTGCCGATGGCCATCAGGTCCACCGAGTGCTGCGCGCACCAGGTGGCCAGCGCCTTAACCGCCTGCGACCACTGATTCTGCGGCTGGTGCGGGTAGATGATGGTGGTATCTAACACCTTGCCGGTCGCGTCCACGACCGCGCATTTCACACCATTGCGGTAGCCCGGGTCCAGGCCCAGGGTGGCGCGCTGGCCGGCCGGGGCGGCCAGCAGCACGTCGCGCAGGTTCGTGGCGAATACCTGCAACGCGCCCTCCTCGGCCCGCTCCTTCAGCCGCATGCGCACGTCCAGGCTGGAGGAGACGTAAAGCTTGGTCCGCCAGCCCCAGTGCACCGCGTTGGCCAGCCAGGCCGAGGAGGTATCCAGGTCGAAGCGATCCGCGATGATCCCCTCGTAAGCCGCGTCCTCGCCGGCGTCCAGGTTCAGGTGCAGCACGCCCTCGGACTCGCCGCGCAGCAGCGCCAGGATGCGGTGCGACGGCAGCGAGTCGAACGGCTCCGAGAAGTCGAAGTAGTCCGTAAACTTCGCTCCCTCGGCCTCCTTGCCCTCGACGACCTGGGCGCCCAGCGCGCCGTCGTCGAAGAACTTCTCGCGCACCTGGCCGACCAGGTCGGCATCGAGGGCGAAGCGGTCCACCAGGATGGCCCGAGCGCCCTCCAGCGCCTTCTTCGGCTCGGCAAAGCCCTCGGTCACGAACTGCTCAGCCAGCTTGTCCGGGTCCGCCGCCGGGTTCTCGATGAGCTTATCGGTCAGCGACTCCAGGCCGGCCTCGCGGGCGATGTCCGCCTTCGTCTTGCGCCGCTTCTTGTAGGGCAGGTACAGGTCCTCCAGGCGGGCCTTCGACTCGCAGGCCACAATCTGGGCGCGCAGATTGTCGGTCAGCTTGCCCTGCTCCTCGATGGCCGCCAGCACCGTTTCCTTGCGCTCTTCCAGCTCGCGCAGGTAGGTGGCGCGCTCCTCGATGGTGCGCAGCTGGGCATCGTCGAGCCCGCCGGTCGCCTCCTTGCGGTAGCGGGCGATGAAGGGCACGGTGTTGCCCTCCGCCATGAGCTTGAGCGCGACCTCGACTTGGTCGACGCGCACGTTCAATTCCGCAGCAATCGTGGCTGCAATATTCACAAAACACCTCTTCTACTAAGAATCTAAATTACCGGGACGACGAGTACGCCAGGGTCGTGCCCAGGCCAAACTCGGTGTGTCCGATTTCGCTCGTGCCGTAGCTTAGCGCCGCGGCGGGCAGCGTCTCCGCGACCGCCTGGGTCACCTTCGGCAGCGCCAGCGTGGTCTCCGCGTTGACGATGACCCGCCACACCACCAGCCCGACCGGCTCCTGGCCGTGCTTCCAGACGTACTCGCGGACCAGGACGTTGTCCGCCGCGCACTCGGCGTCGACGACCTCGACCGCGATGTCGCTGACGGTGACGCGGCGCTCGGCCAGGGCGGCGGGCATCGCGGGCACGCATGCGCGCAGCTCCTCCTCGCCCACCAGGACGGACAGATCGGTAGATACCTCCATGCCTACTGGGCCTCCCCATCCGCGTCGAGGCCTGCCAGGAAGGCGCGGTCGGCTTCGCTGAGTTCGGCACCTTCCAAAAGCTCCGGGCGGCGGGCCCGGGTGCGGCGCAGCGACTCCTCCCGGCGCCAGCGGTCCACCTTCGCGTGATCGCCCGAGGCCAGCACCTCCGGCACCGGAAGCTCCCGCCACACGCGCGGCTTGGTGTAGCTGGGGCCTTCCAGCAACCCGTCGGAGAAGGAATCTTCCTCGTGCGAGCGCTGGTTGCCCAGCACGCCCGGCACCAGCCGGACCACGGCCTCCGCGATCACCAGCACCGCGACCTCGCCGCCGATAAGCACGTAGTCGCCGATGGAGACCTCGCGTACCCGGTAGCGGCGCTGGGCGTCGTCGATGACGCGCTGGTCGATGCCCTCGTAGCGCCCGCAGGCAAAAACAATGTGGTCCTCGCGGGAAAACTCCCGCGCGTGCGCCTGCGTGAACGGCTCGCCCGCCGGCGTCGGCACGATAAGCAGCGGGCGGTCGTCCTCCTCGCCGGGGGCGCCGTCGCCCGCATACGGGCGCGCCTCGATGCTCTCCAGCTCGTCGTGGCGGGCCCGGTTCAGGTGCGGCAGCGAGGACTCCAAGCGCGCGGCGGTAGCGGCCGGACCGGTGCCGGCGGCAACATCGTCCAGCGCCGGGCCCCAGACCGTAGGCTTCATGACCATGCCCGGACCGCCGCCGAACGGGGAATCATCCACCGACTTGTGCCGGTCCGTGGCCCACTGGCGCAGGTCGTGGACGCCGACCTGCAGCAGGTCCTGCTCGATGGCCTTACCCAGCAGCGCGTGGCGCAGCGGCTCCAGATACTCCGGGAAGATCGTGACTACGTCGAGCCTCATAGATCCAGCAGCCCCTCCGGCGGGGTGACCGTCACGGTCCCCGCCTCCAGGTCAACCTCCGGGACCATTTCCTCCACGAACGGGATAAGTCCCGTGCTCCCCTCGGCGCCGCTAAACTCCAGCAGCGAGTGCGCGACCCCGGGCTGCAGGGCGGTGACCTCGCCGATGTCCGCGCCGTCGTGGATGACGCGCAGGCCCAACAGTTCGTGTTCGTAGAAGCCGTCGTCGTCGGCATCGTCAAGCGGGGGCGCGAAGAACTTGGTGCCCCGCAGGGAATCTGCGGCGGTGCGGTCCGGGATCTCCTCGAAGCGCACCAACAGGCGCGCCTGGTGCGGGCGCACCGACGCGATAGTCAGCGTGTGCTCCTTGTTTCCCTGCTTGCCCTGCAGCACCTCACCCACCGCAAAGCGGGCGTCTGGGTCGTCCGTGGTCACGTCCACCGCGACCTCACCTTTCACCCCGTGCGACTTCACGACGCGGCCAATCATCAAATCCATACGCACCATACTAATTGGCGCGCTCGCTAGACTGGACACCGATGGACCACCTACCGATTAACCGCCCCGAGACCTTCGGCGAAGCCACCCCGGCCGAGGGCACACTGACCCACCTCAACCTGCTCGAGCTCGCCCCGCCCAGCGATGCCTCCCGGCCCCGCCCCGGAGTCCGCCGCGTACTGACCGCCGACGGCGTCAACCTCATCCTATTCAGCTTCCTGCCCGGCCAGTCCCTGCCCGATCACAAGGCCGCCCACCCCATTACGGTGCAGTGCTTGGCCGGAGAAGTCACTTTTGGATTCGAGGGTCAGTCCGCTGCCGTCACCCCCGGCACTGTGATCCACCTCCCTGCCTACGCGCCGCACCGGGTCGATTGCCCCGCGGAGAAAAACAAAGGTGACGCCCCTGCCGTCATGCTGCTCATGATGCACACGGGAGAAAATCCGCGCCAATAAATAAAGACTTTTCACCCCCATGCGCCGCCTTCTCACTACGCGAGACAGTTCTTGGATAAAAATTCAGTGATACCGTGGCGAGGGTGGAACAGCGATCGAAGCCTTACCATCACGGTGACCTGTACAACGAGTTGCTACGCATTGCAACCAAGTACGGCAAGCGCGGAGGCCCCTCTGCCGTGACCATCCGGGCGGTCACCCGCGAGGCCGACGTTTCCCCGACGTCCGCCTACCGCCACTTCAAGAACCAGGGCGAGCTCCAGCACGCCGTCGCCAAGGCCGCCATCAGCGAGCTAGTCCGCCGCACCCAAGGCGCGCTCGACAGCTTTGGCGCCGGCACCACCACCGCCAGCCAAGCGCTTCACGATGCCGCCTGGGCCTACTTCAATTTCTCCTGCGAGGAGCCCAATTTCTTCCGCTGCATGCTCAACATCGCGGACACGACCTTCGCCACCGCCTTCAGCGCCACGCTCAGCAACGCCGAGGCGCTGTCCCCCGCGGAGCTAGCCAACCGCCACCAGCTGCCGCACTCGCACGTCGAGGCCATCCTCGCCTACCGCAGCGCCATGACCGCCTACGCCTCCGAGGCCGGCACCGCGCTGTCCGAGGAGCGGCTCCTCCACAACACCATCAGCGCCTGGTCCACTCTGCACGGCTTCACGCATCTGTGCCTCGAAAGCCACCTGTCCACGCTCGAGGAGTCGACACAACTGCAGCTAGCCGATCACGTCTTCGCAACAGTACACAAAGCCTTGCTGGACTAGTAGATACTACTAGCGGTTTCCTCCTGTTCGCGTGCCCGCGCCTCGGTGGGCATTATCCACAGCCCCCGCCCGTGAACTGGCCCCCGAAAGTTGGACTGGTTTTAATTCTAGGCGGTTAGGGCTTCAAGGGTCTGATTTCGATATTGCAT
>NZ_JBPPVW010000008.1:0-115036 GCF_053546955.1 Corynebacterium sp. 32222D000AT
TCCTGGGACTCAGGTGGCCCGACGAATGCGGCGAACCTGGCCACGTTGTGTCCGCACCATAATGGTGCCAACGAGGACGGGCCGGGCCCGGCGCAGACTCGGGGCCGGATGGCTAGGGTTGGTGGCCGGGTGGTGTGGATACCACCCGAACGCGTGCCGGCTTAAAACGCCGGCGGCCCCCTGCGGCAAGCGCAGCAAGAACACGCGAAGAGGCGTCCACGGAACAGACCGTGAACGCCCATTCAGCGTGCCTACTCGGCGTATCTAGCTTGCGCGCCTGGGTGCCGTGCCTTAAAGGCTGGTGAGGCCGCGGATTACGGCGCTGGCGGCGCCGACCGAGGCGATAAAGAGTGAGAACTTGTGCGCCGCCCCGCGGGGTACTCGGCGCGCCAGCGCGGTGCCGGTGCTAATGCCCAGCAACATCGCGAGCAGGCCCACCGGCCACAGCCAGCCGCTCACCCCGTCGAAGCCACCGGCGCCCACCAGCAGCTTGGCCGTGACGGAGATAAACCCGCCCACCATAAAGATGGGCTGCAACGTGGCGGTATACATCTGCTGCGGCCAGCGTGCAGCCTGGGCGTAGACGGTGATGACCGGACCCGCGATGCCGGCCAGCGTGTTGGTAAACCCGCCCAGGATGCCGGCGGAGACAGCCGGACCGGTGCCTTGCATCTGCGGCACGAAGCGCTTGCCGAAGGTCACCACGCCCAGCGCAACCAGCAGTGCGCCGCCGACGATCACCAGCAGCGGCGCCGTATCCGTGCGCGCGACCAGCAGCCCGGCCGGGATGGATCCGAGCACCATCACCGCCCCAATCTGCGCGAAGACCTTCCAGTCCACGTCGTGGCGCACGGATATCGTCGTCAGCGCGGCGTTGATACAGGCCAGCACGTTGATGACCAGAATGCCTTCGACCGGCCCCATCAGCAGCATGAGGACGGGCCCGCCGATAAGACCCAGCCCCATGCCGGAGACCCGCTGCATGCAGGAGCCGAAAAGGACGACAGCGAAAACGGCCAGCAGCATCATGCGCGGTACTTGTCCATCACGGCGCAGGCGACGGCCTCGGGGAACATGCCCTGCACGTCCCCGCCGAACTTAGCGACCTGCTTGCACAGGGAAGACGAAATATAGCCGTACTTCTCATCGGTGAGCAAGAACATGGTGTCGATGCCGGTCAGCCGCCGGTTCATCTGCGCCATCGGCAGCTCGTATTCGTAGTCCAGCGAGGAACGCAGGCCCTTGACCAGGCAATCGATGCCGTGCTCGCTGGTGTAGTCAACCAGCAAGCCGCCCCAGCTGTCGACCTTGATGTCGGCGGGCACGCTCTGGCGGATGAGCTCCATGCGCTCGTCGATGCTAAACAACCCCGAGGGCTTGTCCGGGTTGCCGGTCACGAGCACGGTGACCTCGTCGAACAGCTGGTTAGCCCGGGTAAAGATATCGAGGTGTCCCAAGGTCATCGGGTCAAAAGAGCCCGGGCACACGGCCTTCGTCATGGCAGTAGGGGTCCTTCCTGTAGCGGTTCTATCCGGCGCGGTGGTACAGCGCCATGTCCATCCGCGCAATACCAAAGGTACGCTTCTTCAGCTTCTGGCCGGTCGGCTCAAAGCCGGCGGGCCACTCGGTCTGCGGGGAGTCGACGTGGCGCTCGATGACGACGATGGCATCGTCGGCTAGCACCGGCTCGATGGCGGCAACGAGCTCGTCGACGGCATCGAAGGCGTAGGGCGGGTCGGCCAGGACCATGTCGAAGAATCCGCGCGGGGCGCCCGCCAGGTAGGCCGAGGCCTTCTGCTGCCGGATGGTCACCCGCGGGTGCCCGACGACGCCGACGTTGTGTTCCATGGCGCGGCAGGCGACGGCGGCATCGTCGACGAGGACGACCTCCTCGGCGCCGCGGCTGGCGGCCTCTAGTCCTAGGGCGCCGGAGCCGGCGAACAGGTCCAGCACGCGGGAGCCGGCAAAACCCCAGCGGGCATTGAGGGAGGAAAACAGGCCCTCCCGGGCGCGGTCGGCGGTCGGGCGGGTACCCGTGTCCGGCACCACGATGGTGCGTCCCCGGGCTTGTCCAGCAATAATCCGCGTCATGGGCGCTCTCCAATCTCGGCCAGGCGGTCGCCACCGGCCACGGTCGAAAAATCCGGGACCAGCACCCGGCTCACGATGCCCGGCGCCGGGCTCACCACCGGAATCTCCAGCTTGGTAGCCTCCACAGTAGCGACGGGGGCACCGGCGTCCACCGTGTCCCCTTCCGCCACGTGGTAGCGGACGATGCCCGCGAAGGGCGCGCAAATTTCCATGCCCCATACCCTAGCACCGCGGCTGGTTAGTTCTTTTCCAGGTAGCTTAGTTTCTCCGCGTTCATCTCCTGCGTCAGCTCCAGCGCCAGATCCGGGTTGCGCTCGACCAAGGCGAAGGCGTCGGCGTGGCTGCGCTCGATGATGTCGCGGTCGCGCAGAAGGTTGAGCAGCTTGAGGCTGCGCCGGGTGCCGGATTGCTCGGTGCCCAGCACGTCGCCTTCCTGGCGCTGAGCCAGGTCCAGTTCGGCCAGCTCGAAGCCGGAATTCGTGGCCGCGACCGCCTGGACGCGGTTAAAGGCCGGGGTATGCTCCTCGGCGAGCGTGTGCAGCAGGCAGACCGAGGCGTTGCCGCCGCGGCCGACGCGCCCGCGCAGCTGGTGCAGCTGCGAGACGCCGAAGTTCTCCGCGTTGCGGATAAGCATGACGGTGGCGTTCGGCACGTCGACGCCGACCTCCACCACGGTGGTTGCCACGAGCACGTCGATATCGCCGCGGGCGAAGGCGGCCATCCGCTCGTCCTTGTCCGGCATGCGGCCATGCAGCAGACCGACGCGCAAATCCTTCAGCGGCCCGTGGGCCAGCTGCTCGGCCACGGCCTCGACGCCGCCCTCGCCCTCGATCTGCGGGCAGACGATATAGGCCTGGTGGCCGGCCGCGACCTCCTCGCGGATGCGCTCAAGCGCCCGCGAAACCCAGGACGGCATCCACTCCGGCACCACCGAAGTCTGGATCGGCTTACGCCCGCCCGGCAGCTCGGTCAGCGTCGACACAGCCAGATCGGCGAAGACGGTCATCGCCACCGTGCGCGGGATAGGCGTCGCCGTCATCACCAGCAGGTGCGGGCTAAAGCCCGGGTGCGACTTGGTACGCAGGGCCTCGCGCTGCTCGACGCCGAAGCGGTGCTGCTCGTCGACGACGACCAGCCCCAGGTCGAAGAACTCCACCTTGTCCTGGATGATCGCGTGCGTGCCGATGACGATGTCCGCGTCCCCGGAGACGATATCCAGCAGCGCCTGGCGCTTCTCGGCGGCCTTCATCGAGCCCGTCAAGCAGACTACCTTGACATCCGCGGGGACGGTGGCGGTCACGGACTCGAAGTGCTGTGCGGCCAGCACCTCCGTGGGGGCGAGCAGGGCGGCCTGGAAGCCGGCATCGGCGGCCTGCAGCATTGCCAGCACGGAGACCATGGTCTTGCCGGAGCCGACCTCGCCCTGCAGGAGCCGGGCCATCGGCGCGTCCTGGGTCATGTCGTGGGAGATGTCCGCAGTCACGCGCTTTTGCCCGTTGGTCAGCTCGAAGGGCAGGTTATCTAAAAGCTCGGCGCGGAAGCCGTCGTCGAGCGGCGGCAGCGGCTTGGCCCGGTGCGTTTGCGCGTCGCGGTGGCGCAGCGCCATCACCAGCCCGATGCCCAGCGCCTCGTTGTACTTAAGCCGCTGGATGGCGCGCTGCGGGCCGGCCGGGCCCGGCTGGTGGACCTGGCGCAGCGCGGTGTCGAAGCTGACCATCTGCCGCTGATCCAGCGGCTCGGGCACGGGAGGCAGCGTGTCAAGGACGCGCTTGACCGCCATCATGATGAGCCAGGAAGGCGCCTTCTCCGAAGCCGGGTAGACCGGGATCCACTCCCACTGGCTCAGAACCTCCTCGAGCTCGCCGGCGCTGGCCAGCCCCCGCAGGGCGCCGGAGCCGGCCACCGTGCCGTCGTGGCTATCGAGCATCACGAAGTCCGGGTGCTGCAGCTGCGGAGTCCCGCGGAAAAACTGCAGCTTACCGGAAAACATCGCCCGGCGCCCGCGCTGCAGAAACTTGCGCTGGAACGTCGGGTTGAAAAAGCTCACGACCAGGCCATTGTCCAGGAAGACGCGCAGCACCCCGCGGCGGCTGGTGGGCCGGAAATCGGTGCGGGTGATAACGCCCGAGAGGGTGACGTGGTCGCCCTCGTCGGCATCGGCGATGCCCACGTCGTAGCCGTGGCGCATATAGTCGCGCGGGTAGTGCTCCAGCAGCTGCCCGCAGGTGGTGTACCCGAAGGCCGCCTCCAACCGGCGCGCCTGCTTCGGGTCTAGAACCTCCGAGAGCTTTCGTTCATCGCGCCACCCCAGCATGCCCGCTACTCTACCCCAACTTCGGTGGCGATCCCGGGGACCTGGAGGGCCGCGACCTCCGCGCCGAGCCTTGCCCCCAGCTCCGCCGAGTCAATCGGCTGGGCAGACAGGACGGTGACCTGTTCCCCGCCCGCGGCCAACAGCCGGCGGCACGCCGCCTCGACGGCTTCCGGGCTCTCCTCATCTAGGATCTCCACGCGCATGGAGTCGGCGACTTCCTGCATGGCCTGCACCATCGCCGCGGTGTCCGGGTTGCCGGGTTCGTAGACGCTCAGCGCGGCCAGCCCGGCGACGAAGGATCCCGTCGGCACCACCTGGCAGCGGCCGGTCTCGGACTCAGTGCCGTTGGTGAGGAAGATATCGTTGTCCTGCGTCTCGCCCGCGCCCTGACCAGGCGCGACGACATCCACGCCGGCGGCGGCAAAAAGCTGGGCGACCGCGCCGTCGGGGGCGGCCGCGATGACCCGGCGCACCTGCCCGCGCTCCGGCGCGGGCTCGGCGGGGCTCGGCAGGACCTCCAGGCGCAGGTCGCTGACAGCGCCGGCGGCGAAGGCCTCCTCGATGACCGGGCCGGCAACGGTGGTGTGCAGGTGGACGGTGGCGGCATCGTCGGCCGCCGGGGCGACGACCAGGCAGTTGCCCATCGCGTCGAGGCGGGCCTGCAGGGCGTCGAGATCGCCGCGGAAGAAGAACATGACCTCGAGCCAGTCGGCATCCGGGGCCGCCGCGGCCACCGGCGCGGGTTGGGTGTCGGTGGACAGCAGGGACTCGAGCAGGACGACTAGGCCGGCCCCACCCGCGTCGACGACGCCAGCCGCGGCCAGCTCCGGCAGCAGCGAGGGCGTGTTTTGCAAAGCGATGCGCGCGGCTTCCACCGCCGCCTGCGCCACCGGCTGCAGGCGCGGGTCGTCTTCGGCCGCGTCCTCGGCGGCCTCCGCGGCCGCCCGCAGGACCGTGACCACGGTGCCCTCCACCGGCTGCGCGATGGCCCGGCTGACGAGCCGGACCGCGAGCGTCAGGGCATCGGCGAGCACTTGCCCGTCCAGGGGGCCGTCGTGGACGGTCTCCGCCACCCCGCGCAGGACCTGGGAGAGCACGAGCCCGGAGTTACCGCGGGCCCCGCGCACTGATCCGACGGCGAGCGCTTGGGCCACCCCGGCCAGGTCCGCCTCCGGGTGCTGGTCGGCCTCTCGCAGCGCGGCCTCCATGGTGTAGGCCATGTTGGAGCCGGTGTCAGAGTCCGGCACCGGGAAGACGTTCAGGGCGTTGATCTCCGCGCGCCGGCGCGACAGTTCGCCGGTGGCCCGGCCGGCCCACCCGCGCAGACCGGCCGCATCTAAGGACCCTAGAAATGACATGGCCGTTATCTTACAAGCGCCAGTCCACTTCGCGCGCGCCAGCCGCCCGAAGGTACTCGTTCGCCCGAGAAAACGGTCGCGACCCGAAGAAACCGCGGTGCGCCGACAGCGGCGACGGGTGCGGGGCGGCCAGCTTGTGGGCGCGCGGGAGGAACGTCGCGCACTTCTGCGCGTCCCGGCCCCACAGGATGGCCACCAGCTGCTCGCTATCCAGGCTGCGGATGGCGGCCTCCGTGACCGCCTCCCAGCCGTGGCCGCGGTGCGAACCCGCGTTGCCGGGCGCCACGCTCAGCACTCGGTTGAGCAGCATGACCCCCTGGTCGTTCCAGGCCGACAGGTCCCCGTCCGCGGGCGGGGCAATGCCTAAGTCGTCGTGGAGCTCTTTGTAGATATTGACCAGCGACTTCGGCGGCTTGACGCCCGGCTGGGTAGAAAATGCCAGGCCCATCGGATGGCCCGGGGTCGGGTACGGGTCCTGGCCCAGGATGAGGACGCGCACCTGGTCGCGCGGCTGCCAGAAGGCGCGGAAGAGGTTTTCGGCGGCGGGCAGAAACGGCCCGGCGTCCAGCAGGGACTGAATCTGCAGCCAGTGCTCATCGAGGGCCGGGCCCAAGACCTCCTCCCAGGACGGGTGGTAGGTCGGCGTGCACGTGGGGATATCGCTCATGGGTTTAGAAGGCCTCCCAGCCGGCATCGTAGGCGGATTCTTTCCCATCCACCGTAGCCGCCGCGCCCTTGTTAACGCTGCCGATGACCCGGAACCCCGACGGTGCCTCCTTCGCCGTGGTGCCCACCAGGGTGTGGTCCTCGCCGCCGGTAAGCACCCAACGCCACGGATCGACGCCCAGGGCGTTGCCGGCCTCGACCAGCAGCTCGTGCGGGGCGATGGCCGCCGAATCCAAGTCGATGTTGACTCCGGAGCGCGCCGCGATGGTGCCGACGTCGCGGATGAGCGAGTCGGAGATATCCGTCATGGCGGTCGCGCCCGCCGCCCGCGCGATCATGCCCCGGCTGGGCTCTAGCCAGGGGCAGCAATGGGCATCGATAAGCGGGTTGAGGTGGGCCAGCTCGGCGGGCAGATCGCGGCCAAAGCGCTCGAGCAGGGCCAGCCCGGCGGCGGACCAGCCGATCTTGCCGTGCGCGACCAGCTGCTGGCCGGGCCGGGCGCGGTCCAGGGTCATCGCCGGCCTATCCCCGCCCAGGTGTCCGATCGCGGTCACCGTGACGGTCACCTGCCTACCCTGGGTGAGATCGCCGCCCACCAGCTCGGCGTTATAAGGCTCGCAGCGCTGCGCGATGCCCTCCGCAATCCCCCGCACGAACGCCACCGGGGTGTCGGCCGGGGCGCTAATAGCCAGCAGCGCGGCAATCGGCCGCGCGCCCATGGACTCAACGTCGGCGAAGTTTTCTAGGATGGCCTTCTGCCCGATCTCGTTGGGCGTTGACCAGTCGCGCCGGAAGTGGCGGCCTTCGACCATCATGTCCGTCGCCGCGACGGTGCGCGTGTTGGGGGCGGCCGGAAACATCACCGCCGCGTCGTCGCCATTGAGTGCGCTGGGCGCGGCCGCGATGATCTCGCCGATGACCTCGTGCTCGCCCACATCGGCCAGAGTCGGGGTTAATTTCACCGAATACCTTTCGATAAGATTGCAGTTTATGGACTCTCAGGGTAACCAATTTAACCGCACCGCAGTCTACGCGCTGCTGGCTATCTCCTTAATTCTTATCGTGGCGGTCCTGTTCGGGGCCAAGTACTACTTTTCCACGGTGGCGCGGGAGCCGGTGGCGATGTCGCCGGTGCCGTCGCAGGAGGCATCGTCGGCCGAGTGCGCGGCGGTGGTGGACAACCTGCCGGGCAAGTTCTACGGGCACGAGCGCTCCGAGATCGTCGAGCCCGTGCCGGACGGGGTGGCCGCCTGGGCGACCATTTCTTCCGAGGCGACCACGCTGCGCTGTGGCGTCGACTTGCCGCTGCAGTACACGCCTTATTCCGAGACCACCGAGGCCAGCGGCGCGCAGTGGCTGCAGGTCCGCGACATGACGCCGGGGTCGACCCTGACCACGTGGTACACCGTTGACCGCGCCCCGGTCGTGGCGGTGACCACCCACGACGACGGCGAGCCCGAAGGCCTGGAGGAGGCCCTGGGCCAGCTCGAGCACAAGGACCAGAAACCGCACGCGGCTCCCCTGTCCCAGCTCCAGGCCGCAGACGGTGAGACCCGCACCCCCTGCCGCGCCCTCGATGCCGCCCTGCCGGACACGCTGGCCGAGGACTACCGGCGCCTGCGCGAGCTGCCGGAGGGCACCGCTGCAGGCACGGCCGTGTGGACCGCGCCCGGCCGCGAGGCCGTCGTCCTGCGCTGCGGGGTGGAGCCGGCGCCGGGCTATGCGGCCGGCGAGCAGGTCCAGCAGGTCAACGACGTGCCCTGGTTCGAGGACACGACCCTGGCGCCGGGTACTACGGCCAGCACCTGGTTCGCGCTGGGCCAGGACACCGACATCGCCGCGCACCTGCCCCAGGACGTCGCCGACAGCGTGCTGGTAGAGCTCGGCGATGCCCTCGCAGCCGCCGACTAGGGCTCCGGCGTCGAGGCGCCTGCCAGCGCGGTTTCGATGAGCGTGTCGAGCAGGGTCTCGTAGTCGACGCCGCTGGCGGCGAGCACCTGCGGGTACATCGAGATCGGGGTAAAGCCCGGCATGGTGTTGATCTCGTTGAGGACCGGGCCTTGGTCGGTGACGAAGAAGTCCACACGGGACAGGCCTTTGCAGTCCAGCGCCTGGAAGGTCTCCAGGGCCAGCTGTTTGAGCTCGTCGATGACTTCTGTCTCGAACGGGGCCGGGATGGTGGCGGAGACGACGTTGTCCAGGTACTTGGTCTCGAAGCCGTAGAAGCCTTCCTCCGAGTCGCCGGTGCCGTTGAGCAGCGCCGGCACCGAGGCCAGCAGCTTTCCGTCCGGGTACTGCAGGACGCCGACCTCGACCTCGGAGCCGACGATCTCCTTTTCCACGATGACCTTCTCGTCGGATTCGCGGGCCAGGCGGATGGCCTCGGGCAGCTGCTCCCAGTCGGTGACCTTGGAGATACCGATCGAGGAACCGCCGCGCGCCGGCTTCACGAAGACCGGCAGGCCCAGCACGGACTTTTCCTCTTCGGTGAGCTCGGAGCGGTCGCGGAGAATGACCTCCGGGGTGACCGGCAGGCCTTCGGCGACCATGAGCTTCTTGGTGAACTCCTTGTCCATGCCGGTGGCCGAGGACAGCACCCCGGTGCCCACGTACGGCACCGAGGACATCTCAAACAGGCCCTGAATGGTCCCGTCCTCGCCGAAAGGCCCGTGCAGGACGGGGAAGATGACGTCCACGTCGGCGTAGACCTCGCCGCGGGTGACGTTGACAAAGCGCCCGCGGGAGCTGGGGGTCAGCGACAGCGAAAGCTCGTCGCCGGCGGTGACCTCGGGCAGGACGCCATCGTTGAGCTGCAGGCCCTCGGTGGTTCCCGGGGTCCACAGGCCCTCGCGGGTAATACCGACGGGCACGACCTCGTATTTGTCGTGCGGGAGGTGGCTCATCACCGCCCCGGCGGAGATACAGGACACGGAGTGTTCAGTGCTGCGGCCACCGTAGACGACCGCCACGCGGATCTTTCGGGAACTCATAGGCAGCTAGCATACCGGTTGCCTACTCCGACTTCTTGGACCGACCCATCAATGCGACGATCATTTCCTCCACCGCGACCCCGCGGTGGCATACCCCGTAGACCGAATGGGTAATGGGCATGTCGATGTTGTGCTGCTGCGCTAGGCGGAAGACCGAGTCCGAGGAAATTACGCCCTCCGCGACCTGGCCGTTGGTAGCAGCCTTGGCTTCCTCCAGGGTCCCGCCCTGGCCCAGGCGGTAGCCGAAGGTGCGGTTACGCGACAGCTCGGAGCTGCAGGTCGCGACCAGGTCGCCCAGGCCGGTCAGCCCCGCGAAGGTCCGCGGATCGGCGCCCAATTCCACGCCCAGGCGGCTGATTTCGGCCAGGCCGCGGGTAATCAAGGAGGCCAGCGTGTTGTTGCCCAGCCCCTTGCCGGAGGCGATGCCGCAGGCCAGGGCGATGACGTTCTTACAGGCGCCGCCGATCTCGCAGCCGATGACGTCGGTGTTGGTGTACGGACGCAGGTAGTTAGTGGCCACGGCAGCCTGGACCAGCTGGCCGCGGGACTCGTCCTCGCAGGCGATGACGGTGGCCGCCGGCTGCTCCAGCGCGATCTCCTTGGCCAGATTGGGGCCCGAGAGCACCGCGATCCGCTCGGCGTCCACGCCGGAAGCCGCAATCACCTGGCTCATCCGCCGCAGCGAGGTCGACTCCACGCCCTTGGAGATGGAGACGACGGTGGCATCGTTAGGCAGGTGCTGCGACCAGGCATCCAGGTTTTCGCCCAACGTCTGGGAGGGCACGGCGAGGACGACGATGTCGGCATCGGCAAGCGCGTTTTCCGGCTCGGTCGTCGGGGCGATGGTGGCGGGCAGCTCGATATCCGGCAGGTAATCAGCGTTGCGGTGGGTCTCCCGGATGGTGGCGGACAGCTCCGGCCGGCGGACCCAGAGCCGGACGCTGTTGCCGGCATCGGCGAAGACCTTGGCCAGCGTGGTGCCCCACGAACCAGCCCCCATCACTGCAACTCGGACCATTAAGCGCTCCTCCTTAGACATCACGAACAATAGTAGTGTAGCCGGGCCCACCGCGGGACTATGATGGACGGCGAGAAATATCCGTTTGAGACCAGTTGCAAGGAGTAGGCGCGCGCCCATGCCCAAGCCCAAGAACATGCACGAAAACGACAAAGACAGCCAGTCCGAGGTCTTCATTTCTGGGCGTCACCAGGAAATTAGCCCCGATCCGGCCAAGGAATTTTCCCGGACCACCCTGGCGGCGGGCGCGGTGCTCTGGCGCGGCAACCCCCACGATCCGGAGGTGGCCGTCATCCACCGCCCGCATTACGACGACTGGTCGCTAGCCAAGGGCAAGGTCGACCCGGGCGAGTCCCTACCGACTACCGCCGTGCGCGAAGTCGCCGAGGAAACCGGCTACCGCATCAAACTGGGCAAGCTCATCGGCAAGGTCACCTACCCGGTCCAGGGCCGGACCAAGGTGGTCTACTACTGGCTGGGCAAGGTCGAGGACGGCGAGTTCACGCCCAACGACGAGGTCGACCAGATCCACTGGATGACCGTGGACGCGGCCATCAACCTGCTGTCCTACCAGGTGGACGCCGACGTGCTCCGGAAGGCAAAAAAGCGCCTGCGGCTGGCCCCGACCACCCGCGTGCTCTATGTCCGCCACGCCCGCGCCCTGCCGCGCAAGGGCTTTAGCGGCGACGACAACCTGCGCCCGCTGGACAAGAAGGGCCTGCGCCAGGCGGAGATGCTCGTGCCGATGCTCGCGCCCTACCAACCGACCGCCATCTATTCCGCGCTGCCGGACCGCTGCCAGCAGACCGCCGCTCCCCTGGCGGCCGAGCTCGGCTTCGACGTCACGGTAGACGAGCGCTTGGGCGACGACGGCTGGTTGCGCGACAAGGAGGCGGCGCGGGAGGCCTTCGATGGCATCGTTGAGCAGGGCGGCACGCCCGTCATCGTCAGCCAGGGCCTGGCCATCCCCGAGATGATCGCCAGCATGGACCCGGTGTTTTTGAAGTACGACGTCGACGACCTGAAGGTCAAAAAGTCCTCAGTGTGGGTGCTGTCCTTTAACGGCGGCGAGCTGACCGGCGCGGATTACCTGGCCAGCCCGCTGCCCGTGCGCTAACGCCTACCAGCGCGCGGCCGGGCGCTGGGTCAGCGAGCGGTAGGTCAGGACCCAGGCGAAGAAGAGCACCGGCAGCACCACGAGGCTGCCGACAATCGGAATGAGGCTCGCGGCCATCTGCAGCAACACCAGCAGGACGACCAGCAGCAGCGTGGTGCCAATATTCTGGGTGGACTGGCGGTAGGACTCCCACATCGCCGCGCCGATGCCCTTGGACGGGTCCTCGGCCTTAATCACGGGGACCCAGCACAGCAGGAAAGCGATGAAAAGGCCCGGGATGATAAAGAAGAAGCAGCCCAGCCAGACCAGGATCCCGTAGACGGCGACCGTGACCATGGTGCCGACGCGGCCTCCGTCAAAGCGGAACAGCCCGCGGAAGCTCACGCGCTGCCCGTTAGCCTCCTCGACGGCCCCGTGGTAGAAGTTCACGTACATCCACAGGCCCACCAGAAAAACGCAGGCGCCCAGCAGCAGCAAAACGATAAAAGCCGCACCCATGGTGGCCGACCCTGTGCTCGCGGTGCCTTCGGTTTCGAGGATGCCGGTAAGCGCGACGACCAACGCAAACGGGATCATCGGGAGGAACTGCAGCACCAGGTAGACCACCGCCGCGCCGAACCAGGGGCCGAAGTTCTGGAAGTAGCCCTTGAAGCCCTGGCCGACGGCCCCGGGCGCGTCCGGCGGGGTGGGCGCGTAGACCGTGCCGGATTGAAAGCCAGCCTGCGGGCCGGCACCGGCGTAGCCCGGCTGGCCGTAGGACGTGCCCTGGTTCGGGTTCTGGTTTTGGTAGCCGTAGCCTTGTCCGTAGTTGCGGGATTCGGAGTTGTTCCACTCAGGTGTTGTCATGACACCTGAGCTTATGCGAATTATTAGCGCACCGCTGGCTTAAACGACGGGCGGGTACCCTCGTACGCTGCGATGGCGTCCTCGTCGCGCAGCGTCAGCCCGATGTCATCGAGGCCCTCCATGAGGCGCCAGCGGGTGTAGTCGTCGACGTCAAAGCTGTAGACGTTGCTGCCGACGGTGACGGTGCGGGCCCCCAGGTCGACGCGGACGGCGGTCTCCCCACCCTCCAGCTGCTTCCAGATGAGCTCGATATCTTCTTGGGCCATGATTCCTGCCAGCAGGCCCGCCTTGCCCGCGTTGCCGCGGAAGATGTCGGCGAAGCGGGAGGAAAAGACGGCTTTGAAGCCGTAGTCGTTGAGCGCCCAGACGGCGTGCTCGCGCGACGAGCCGGTCCCGAAGTCGGCGCCGGCGAACAGGACGGAGCCGTCGCGGAAGGTCTCCTGGTTCAGGACGAAGGCGGGGTCTTTGCGCCAGTTGGCGAACAGGGCATCGGCAAAGCCGGTGCGCTTGACCGATTTCAGGTAGACGGCCGGGATGATCTGGTCCGTGTCCACGTTGGAATACGGCAGGGGCACCCCGGTGCCGGTGTGGGTGGTGAATTTCTCCATCGGAATCTTCTCCTTCTAGGGTTTTCGGCTCGGGCGCTATTCGGCGGACGGGGCGGCGGGCAGGTCGGCCGGGGAGGCCAGGTGGCCGGTCACGGCGGTGGCGGCGGCCACCAGCGGCGAAACGAGGTGGGTGCGCCCGCCGGGGCCCTGGCGGCCTTCGAAGTTGCGGTTGGAGGTGGACGCGGAGCGCTCGCCCGGCCGCAGCTGATCGGGGTTCATGCCCAGGCACATCGAGCAGCCCGCGGTGCGCCACTCCGCGCCGAAGTCGGCGAAGACGCGGTCGAGGCCCTCAGCCTCGGCCTGTTGCTTGACGACGGTCGAGGACGGCACGACCAGCATGCGGGTTCCGTCCGCAATGCGGCGGCCGCGCACGACGTCGGCGGCGGCGCGCAGGTCCTCGATGCGCGCGTTGGTGCACGAGCCCAGGAAGACGGTATCGATGGCGAGTTCGCGCAGCGGGGTGCCCGGTGTAAGGTCCATGTAGTCTAGGGCCTTCTCGGCGGCGGCGCGGGAGTTGTCGTCGCCGAAGTCCTCCGGGCTCGGCACATTTGCCCCCAGCGGCAGGCCCTGGCCCGGGTTGGTCCCCCAGGTCACGAACGGGGTCAGTTCAGAGGCGTCGATTTCGACGACGGTGTCGAACTCGGCGCCCTCGTCGGTCGGCAGGGTCTTCCAGTACTCGACGGCCGCGTCCCAGTCCGCGCCCTGCGGGGCAAACTCGCGCCCGCGGACGTACTCGAAGGTGGTCTCGTCGGGGGCGACCAGGCCCGCACGGGCGCCGGCCTCGATCGACATGTTGCAGATGGTCATGCGGGCTTCCATCGACATCGCGCGGATGGCCTCGCCGCGGTATTCGATGATGTGTCCCTGGCCGCCGCCGGTCCCGATCTTGGCGATGATCGCCAGGATGAGGTCCTTCGCGCTGACGCCTTCGGCCAGCTGGCCCTTGACCTCGATGGCCATGGTCTTGAACGGTTTCAGCGACAGCGTCTGGGTGGCCATGACGTGCTCGACCTCGGAAGTCCCGATGCCCATGGCAATGGAGCCGAAAGCGCCGTGGGTCGAGGTGTGCGAGTCGCCGCAGACGATGGTCATGCCCGGCTGGGTAATGCCCAGCTGCGGGCCGACCGTGTGGACGATGCCCTGTTGCTCGTCGCCCATCGAGTGCAGGCGGACGCCGAACTCCTCGCAGTTTTTCCGCAGAGTGGACACCTGGGTGCGCGAGGTCGTGTCGGCGATTTCGTTCAAGCCCCCGATCTTGATGCCCGTGGTGGGCACGTTGTGATCCTCGGTCGCCAGGTGCAGCTCTGGGTGGCGCAGGCTGCGGCCGTTGAGGCGCAGCCCCTCGAAGGCCTGCGGGCTGGTAACTTCGTGGAGGAGCTGGAAGTCAATGTAGATGAGGTCCGGTGCCCCATTCTCACCGCGGGTGACGACGTGGTCGCGCCAGATCTTTTCTGCCAAGGTCAGTTTTTGACTCATACTCTTCCTCCACACTTGAAATCTCAGAATTTGAGACGTAAATTTCAAAGTATGGGAGATTATAGCGCAGTTTCCGGGATCAAGGTACTGGACCGGGCCGTCGCCATCATGATGGCGGCCGCCAACCGGCCCTCGAGCCTCAACGACCTGTGCGAGACCACTGGTTTGCCGCGGGCTACGGCGCATCGTTTGGCAACGGCACTGGAAGCACACCGAATTTTAACCCGCACGGATGAGGGTAAATGGACGGCCGGCCCCGCCCTGCCGGGCAACCGCGACCGGCTACTCACCGCGGCCGGGCCGATCATGGATAAATTGCTCGAGCAAACCGGCGAATCGGTCCAGCTTTACGAGCTGACGGGAGCCACCCGCACCTGCATTGCCACCCGGGAGCCGGAGGCCGGCCTCCACAACGTCGTCCCAGTGGGACGCCAGCTGCCGCTTACCTCGGGGTCGGCGGCGCGCATCATCGCGGCGTTTACCCCCACCAGCGTTAGCGGCGCCTCCTTCAGCGAGGACGATATCGAGGCCGCCCGCCGCGACGGCATCTCCGAGTCCGTCGAGGAGCGCGAGGCCGGACTCTCGTCGGTTTCTGTGCCGGTCCTCGACCCGTCCGGCACGTTTATCGCCGCGCTGTCCGTCTCTGGATCGGCGCAGCGCTTCCGCCCGGACCCCACCGCTAAATTCGGCGAGCCCCTAAAAGACGCTGCCCGGAAGCTGGGCGCGCTGCTGTAGGCTACCGGGCGGGTTCGGCATCGTTAGCCGGGGCGTCCGGCTTGTGGCGCCAGCTGCGCGCGCCGGAGATGACCACCGGCAGGACCGAAACGCCCACGATGACCAGGACGATGGCGTCGATGCGGTCAGCAATCCCCGGGATGCCGCCCAGGAGGACGCCCACCATGGTCATGGTGACGATCCAAGCGACCGCGCCGAGGACGTTCCAACCCACGAATTTCTTATACGGCATGGCGGCCGTGCCTGCCGAGACCGGCACGTAGGTGCGCACGATGGGCACGAAGCGACCCAGCACCAACGCCAACGGCCCGTGCTTGCGGAAGAAGGCCTCGGCGCGCTCGAGGTACTCCGTCTTCAGGATCTTCGCATCCGGCTTGAACAGCCGGCGGCCGAAGGTATGCCCCAGCCAGAAGCCCACCTGGTCGCCCAGGAAGGCCGCCACCGTACCGACGAGCAGGATGAGCGGGACGCTCAGGCCCAAATCGTCACGGAGGATGGCGGCGGTGACCAAGAGGGAATCGCCGGGCAGGAACGGGAAGAGAACGCCCGATTCGATGAAGATGACCAGGCCCAGGCCCGCGAGCGCCTAGCCCCCAAAGTTCTGGAGCAAAACGCCCGCGTCCATAAGATCGCTAAGATGCACGGCGCATCCCTTCTGTGGCAGGAATAGATAGAACGTTTTAGTTTTACTCCCCTGCACCCCGCTCGACCAAGGCAGAGACGCCGTTGCGGGCAAGTCCCCAGAACATTCACAGCCAGCTGGCGGCAAAAGAAAAAGCCCAACCCGGGCTGGGTTGGGCTTTTAGGTTGTACCCCGTACGGGATTTGAACCCGTGTTACCGCCGTGAGAGGGCGGCGTCCTAGGCCGCTAGACGAACGGGGCCTAGCTTGTCCACAGCAGCGCACGCTGTGCGTTGCGGACTTGAATTACTCTAAACTATGCGCGAAACATCAACAAATCCGCAGCTAAAGACATAAAAATCCCAGTGCGGTAGTGACAGTTCCTTCTGTCCGGCCGGATGCGAATCGAATCAGTGGTTATTTCGCTTGCAGTCTGTCTGACTGTCAGTGGCCCGAAGGATCCTCGACTACGCTGCACTGGGATTTCGTTTCTGCGTCGAGATTCATCCTCGTTTAGCTCCTGTACTTCGTGCAATAGTCGCGGTGGGAAGTTATGAATTATGGCAATGCCGCATCTTCACGAGCTACAAATCTTCGTTGCGCTTAAGACGGAAAGAAGCTTTCATCCAATCTCCTTTTCTTTCGGTGAACGTCTTGAGGCCTAGTATACGACCAGCTCAGAGGGGATGGAAGCGATTGGAGGAAAGTCCCGAAAATGGCGGGTGGTCCTACCCCACCGGGCCCGGCAACTTGAGCTTTCCCGGCGGTGGTCTGGGGTAGGTTAATACCACCCTGGAAACGAAGAAAAGGCAGCCAGTAGAAACTGACTGCCTTCATGATTTGTACCCCGTACGGGATTTGAACCCGTGTTACCGCCGTGAGAGGGCGGCGTCCTAGGCCGCTAGACGAACGGGGCATAGAACTGTGACTCCGGATTTTTAACCCTTTATCACTGCTGGCCTACCAGGACTCGAACCTAGAACGACGGTACCAGAAACCGCTGTGTTGCCAATTACACCATAGGCCAATTGTTGCCGTGCTTTTCGACTGGAAGATTATTTAATCTCTCGCAACCGCTCGCTGCAACGGTTAATAACTATAACCACCCTGGCGGCACACTAGCAAATCGCCTGGGTAGAGGCGGTTTTTAGCGCTATTTTAAGTGTGCCTACCGCGGATGAATTACAGCGTGTGGATTTAGGCTTACGCGCTCTCCCACGGGGTCTTGGCAAGGGCGGCCCGCAGACGGTTCAGCGTGGACTCCTTGCCGAGCAGCTCCATGGACTCGAACAGCGGCGGGGACACAGCAGCGCCGGAGACGGCCACGCGGAGAGCGCCGTAGGCCTTGCGCGGCTTGAGCCCCAGATCGTCGATGAGGGCCTTCGACAGGGCCGCCTCGATGGGCTCGGTGGTCCAGTCCTCGATGGGCTCCAGCGTCGCGATGGCGACCTCGAGCGGCTGGACGGCCTCCTCCTTGAGGTTCTTGCGGGCGGACTTCTCGTCGAGCTCTAGGTCCTCGTCGGCGGTGACGAGGAACTTGAGCAGGCCGTAGGCATCGGACAGCGTCTTGATGCGGGTCTGGACGAGGTCGGCAGCGAAGGCGAACTTCTCCGGGTCGTAGTCGGCCGGGAAGTCGGTGTACTCCGTCAGGTAGTTGCGCAGGCGGAAGGCGAATTCCTCCGGCTCCAGCAGGCGGATGTGGTCGGCGTTGATGGCCTCGAGCTTCTTCTGGTCAAAACGGGCTGGATTACCCAGCACGTCGGTCACGTCGAAGTTTTTGACCAGCTCGTACATGCCGAAGATGTCCTGGTCGGCGGACAGGGACCAGCCCAGCAAGGACAGGTAGTTGAGCATGCCCTCCGGGATGATGCCATTGTCGCGGTGGTTGAACAGGTTGGACTGCGGGTCGCGCTTGGACAGCTTCTTGTTGCCCTCCCCCATGACGAACGGCAGGTGGCCGAACTGCGGGGTGAACTCGGCAATGCCGATCTGCTTCAGGGCCTCGTAAAGGGCCAGCTGGCGCGGGGTCGAGGACAGAAGATCCTCGCCGCGAAGGACGTGGGTGATGCCCATCAGGGCATCGTCGACCGGGTTAACCAGCGTGTAGAGCGGCTCACCGTTGGAGCGGGCCACCACGTAGTCCGGCTGGGTCTCGGCCTTAAAGGTCATCTCGCCGCGGACCAGGTCGGTCCAGGACCAGTCCTGCTCCGGCATGCGCAGGCGCCAGACGGGCTTGCGGCCCTCGGCCTCGAAGGCATCGATCTGCTCCTGGGGGAGCTCGCGGTCGTAGTTGTCGTAGCCGAGCTTCGGGTCGCGGCCGGCGGCCTTGTGGCGCTCCTCGACCTCCTCGGCGGTGGAATAGGCCGGGTAGACCAGGCCGGCGTCCTTGAGCTTCTGCAGAACGTCGGCGTAGATGTCCTTACGCTGGGACTGGCGGTACGGCTCGTGCGGGCCGCCCACGTCGATGCCTTCGTCCCAGCCGAGCCCCAGCCAGGTCAGGGAGTCAATAATCGCCTGGTAGGACTCTTCGGAGTCGCGGGAGGCGTCCGTATCCTCAATACGGAAAATCAGTTTGCCACCGGTGTGGCGCGCATAGGCCCAGTTAAACAGGGCCGTGCGCACCATCCCCACGTGTGGGGTGCCGGTCGGCGACGGGCAGAATCGTACACGTACATCACTCATGCCCACCATCGTAGACGAGGCGCCGCCCGCCTTTTCGCTAAGCCTGCACGCCGAATCCGCTCACGTCCTATTCGCTTACCGGCGCGGGACCGATGAGCTGATTCCGCGGTCGCGCAGCCGGATGACTAAAATATTTTTTCATGCATGAAAACCGGCCATCGACCGCGCCCGACTTCCTCCTCTCGCGCGCCACGGGGTCCGTGCGCACCCAGGGCTGCGCGCAGTCCTACACGGACCCGTGGGAGGCGGCGCAGGCTCTGCGCGAGTCCCGCCACGAGATGGTGGTCGGGGCTATCCCCTTCAACGCGGATGAACCCGCCGCTCTGACGGTGCCGCGGTCCATCATCCGCGAGGACGGGCCCCTCGAGCCGCACGCCTACTACCGGCGCGGCCACCTCAACGCGGAGATCTCCGGGGTGGACCCGGAGCCGCAGGAGCACCTGCGCCGGGTCGAGGCCGCCGTATCCACCATCCAGAACTCCCGCCTGGAGAAGGTCGTTTTGGCCCGCGCCGTCGATATCGCGTTCGCGGAACCGGTCGACCCGCGGCTGGTCGCCGCGCGGCTTATCGATAATTCTTCCCACCGCGACGGCTTCATCGCGGATCTGACCCCGGCGGGCCGCACCGGCGCCATGCTGGTCGGTTCTTCCCCGGAGGTCCTCATCAAGAAGCAGGGCTCGACGGTTTCCGCCTTCCCCCTGGCCGGCTCCGCGGCCCGGCACGCCGATGCCGCCGCCGATGCCCGCGCCGCCGAGACCCTGCGCGGTTCTGCCAAGGACCAGGCCGAGCACGCCTTCGTGGTCGACCACCTGCGGCGCATCCTGGAGCCGCTGTGCTCGCACCTGGATTGCCCGGAGACCCCGCAGCTGCTGAGCACGACCGAGATGTGGCACCTGGGCACCCCGATTACCGGCACGCTGGCGGATTCTTCCACCAACGCGCTGGAACTGGCCCTGCGGGTGCACCCCACCCCGGCCATCTGCGGGACCCCGACGGCCGCGGCCGAAGCCCTCATCCACACCGCGGAGACTGACCGCGGCTTCTACGCCGGTGCGGTCGGCTGGTGCGACTCGTCCGGCGACGGCGAATACATGGTGGCTATTCGCTGCGCCGAGGTCGCCGGCGACGGCTTGAGCGCGCGGGCCTGGGCCGGCGGGGGCATCGTCGCGGACTCGGACCCCGAGACAGAGCTGGAAGAAACCACGGCTAAGCTGCGCACCATCCTGGCCACGCTGGGCCTCTAGAAGGACTCCTCCGCGGGCCGCTGGGCGATGAGCACCACGTCCTCGTGGTGGTGCGCGCCCGCGCCGTGGCTGACGTTGCGCGGGCGGGACTCGAAGCTTAAGACCTCGAGCGCGGACAGACGGTCACGGACCCACGCCGGCATGGCCACGCCTTCGCCCTCGGCATAGTGGTGGACAAAGAGCAGGTAGCCGCCCGGGGCGACCGCGTCTTCGAGCGCGTGGAGGGTCTCCGCTTCGGCGGGCAGGGTGCTGTAGTGGCAGCTGACCAAGTCGAAGGTCTCCCCGCGCGCGGAAAAATCGCGGAAATCGATGGCCTCTAGCTGGACGCGGGCGGCGACGTCGGGGACCTGTTCGGCTAGGAGTTGCTGGCTGCGTTCGATGGCCACGTCGACTAAGTCGATGCCCACCACGTGCCAGCCGCGGCTGGCCAGGTAGACGACGTCGGCGCCCTCCCCGCAGCCGATATCGAGGGCGGTGCCCGCCGGCGGCGCGGGGGCATCGCTAACAAAGCTCACCAACGCCGCATTCGGGTTACCCGACCAGACCCGATCGGATTCCTGGTAGACCGCGGCGAAATGCTCGCGGCTGTGCGGACCATGGGGTCGGGCGGGGCTGTCGTCGTGCTGCATGCCCCCAGCCTACCGACGGCGGAACGACGCGGTTTTAAGCGCGCGCGATGGGGTTGGACAGCGAGCCGATGCCCGGGATCTCGATCTCGATGTGATCGCCCGGCGTCATCGGGGCGGTGCCGGCCGGCGAGCCGGTGGTGATGACGTCGCCCGGCAGCAGGGTCATCGAGGCGGAGATCTCTTCCAGGATGCCGCCCATCTTGACGATCATCTGGTTGGTGTTCGAGTCCTGCTTCTGCTCCCGCTGGCCCTCGTGGGTCAGGTAGGCGTTGATCTTGGTGTTGTCCAGATCCAGCGTGTCCAGGTCGGTCTCGATCCACGGCCCCAGCGGGCAGAAGGTGTCAATACCCTTGGCGCGGGCCCACTGGCCGTCGGAGAACTGCAGGTCGCGGGAGGAGACGTCGTTGCAGATGGTGTAGCCCAGCACGTGGTCGCGCCAGTTCTCGGCCTTAATATTCTTCGACGGCTTGGAGATGACCACGGCCAGCTCGCCCTCGAATTCCACGCGGGTGGCGAAATCCGGGATCTTGATGGGGTTGTCCGGGCCGATGACGGCGGTCGACGGCTTAACGAAGATCGTCGGCGGCAGGTGCTCCGCGGACTCCTTGAAGACCTCGGCCACGTGGTCCGCGTAGTTGCGGCCCAAGGCGACCACCTTGGTCGGCAGCGTCGGGGCCAACAGGCGCACCTCGTCGAGCTTCCACTCCCGGCCGGTCGGCTTCGGGGTGGTAAACGGGGTGTCCGCGATTTCCTTCGCGACGAGTTCGTCCTCGCCCTCGATGATGGCGAAACAGATTCCTTCTGGGTGTGCAATTCGTCCTAAACGCATGACGCATAGTGTACTCATGGACGCCTTTGCAACTTTGTTAATCCCCCCTGTTAGGTTCCTTTGATCTGCACGCCGCGCTGGATCTCTTTGAGTGTGTCCGCCCGCATGCCGCTGACAATCGCCAGGTAGAGCTCGGCGCAGGCGAGGGCATCGCCCAGCGCGTTGTGGCTGCCGTAGGCCGGCAAACCGTAGCGCGCACGCACGTTTGCTAAGCGCAAGTCCTCCCCACGCGGGTAGGTGCCCATGCGCTCCATGTGGCGGCGCTCGAGCCCGAAGGTGTCTACTACCTCCAGGTGCGGCACGCGGCCGCGGTGACGCCGTGCCGCCGCGTTTAAGAAACCGACCTCGAGTCCGGCGAAGTGCGCGAGCATCGCCCGCCCTCGCAGGGCAGCAAAGAGGCTCTCCAGGACGTCGTCTTCGGCCTCGCCGGCGGCCAGGGCGTCGTCGGTAAGCAGGTGGATGGTGGCCGACTGCCCCACCGATGCCCCGCGCACGACGTGGTAGCCGGCGCCGGCCAAGTCGATGACCTGACCGCGCACCGGCACCCAGCCGACCGAGACGATCCGGTCGCGGCGCGGATCCAGCCCGGTGGTCTCCATGTCCACGGCCAGCAACTCCAGCTCATCCAGCGGCGTGGACCGGGCGGGCGCCTCCAAATCCAGGCGGGAACGGCGAAAGAGCGCCATGCTGGGATACCTCCTTGTCTTCTCGCGCGCGGGCTAGATATTGCGGACGGGAAACTTGGTGGCCAGCGCGTTTTGCTGGCTCTTGATGATCTGGAAGGCATCGCGCAGGTGCTCGCGCTGGTTGCGGCTGAGCTCCTTCGGCGACAGGTAG
The DNA here is from genome assembly GCF_053546955.1 of Corynebacterium sp. 32222D000AT. Taxonomy (NCBI): domain Bacteria; kingdom Bacillati; phylum Actinomycetota; class Actinomycetes; order Mycobacteriales; family Corynebacteriaceae; genus Corynebacterium; species Corynebacterium sp. 32222D000AT. Next base: position 22,062 of record NZ_JBPPVW010000008.1, read on the forward strand.
TAGTCCGTGGCCTCCCCACGGGCGTGCTGGGCGGCCTGGTGCGCCAGGGTGATGCTGGTCAGGTAGTCGAAGGCGTCGCGCAGATCGGCCGCGCCCTGCTGGCTGACGCTCTGGCCGGCGGCATCGGCCAGCCGGCTGCGGGTATCCACGGCCCGGCTGCCGGAGACCAGCGCGTACAGCCGGGCCATCTGGACCACGGCGGCGAGCCCACCTTTCTTCACGTCGAGGGTGTGCGCGTAGTCGCCGGAGCGATCCACCACGAAGCCTTTGAAAAAGGTCAGCGGTGGCTCACGGCGGGCGGCCAGGCTGGCCAGGTGCGCGTGCGTGCGGCGGGAGGCCTGCCCGGCGGCCACGGCCCCGCGGTGCACCCCGGCGGCTAGCTCGGTACTGCCCGCCACCGCCCGCAGGTCGAAAAAGACCTGGGCGTGCAGGAGGGCCTCCGGCTGCGGGGCCTGGACCCAGCGGCGGAACGTCGCCTCCCAGGAGCTCACCGACATTCGCCACTCGGGATTGCTCGCCATCATGTCACCCGGGCACAGCAGCTGCCCGGCCGCGGCGAGACCCTGGCAGACGAGCTCGGAGAACTGCGCGAAGTACTGGCCGTGGCGGGACTCGTCGTAGTCGTCGGCCACAACCAGCGCGTTGTCCTGGTCGGAGGCGAAGCCGACCTCGCGGCGGCCCTGGGAGCCGACGGCGACGAACGCGTACTCCACCGGCGGGGCCCCGAGCTCGCGCTCGGCTAGGGTGCACAGGCGCCTAGCCAGCGCGTCCGCGCCCAGGGTCAGCACCCCGGCGGTCTCCTCCGGGGAGGCGTTGCGCCGCACGTAGCGGGCGGCTAGCTGGCGCGAGTGTGCGAAGGCGTCGGCCAGCTCTTCGCCCGTCTCGCAGCGGTGGAAATCCGCGGCGACGTAGAGCGGGTCCTCCTGCAGCGTGCGCGCGATATCCGCCTGCAGCAGGACCGCCACCACCTTCCGACCGTCGACCACGGGCACGTGGTGGATGGACTTTTCTGCCATGACCAGCAGGGCCTCCATGACGAGGCTGTCGGGGCGCACCGTGGCCACCGGCGCGGTCATCACCGCCGAAAGCGGCTGGGCCGGGTCCACGCCGGCCGCCACCACGCGGGCGCGCAGGTCGCAGTCGGTGACGATCCCGTGCGCGCTGCCGTCGGCGGGATCGGTGACCACCAGGCAGGAGACGTTGTGCTCGGTCATGCGGCGGGCGGCAGCGGCGATGCCCTCCTCGGCCGCGGCGGTCACCGGCTCCTGCAGCGGCAGGTCGGTCACGCGCTGGCGCAGGATCTCGGCGTGCTCGGTGTCGGTGAGCTTCTCGGCCTCCGCCCGGATGCGGCGCGACTGGGAGGAAAAATAGCGGTCCACGTCGGGGTGGCGCTGCGCCAGTTCGCTAAAGTCCGCGCGTGGCAGGGCCAGCACCAGGCTGTCTTCGACCGCCTCCATGCGGTAGCGCGGGGAGTTTTCTCCCACCAGCGTAGAATAGCCGAAGCACTGGCCGGCGTCGCGTCGGTCCAAAAGCACCCCGTCGGCGTCCATGATGTCGACGGCGCCGGAGCGGATGACGTAGAGAAAATCGTTGGGCCCGCCCGGCTCCACGAAGACCTCGCCGCGGCGGGCGTAGCGCATGGTCAGGCTGGTGGGCAGGGCGTCGAGCTCCCCGCCCGGCAGGCGGGCGAAGGGCTCGTGGGCGGCTAGGAAGGTGCGGACCTCAGTAATCTCCACGCTCATGTGAGCTAGGTTACTGGTATGAGACGAACCAGGGGCGCGGTTCTATGTCATAAGTCTGCTCGGGGGTGAAAGTGGGTGTGTCCTCGTCGATGAAGTTCTTCCACGCCATGAAGTAATCGTCGCTCAAGCCCTGCTGCATGGTGTTCCAGGTATCGAACTTCTGGTCCGGGCCGCCGTGGCCGTCGGCGTGCAGGATGAAGGACAACTCCGGGTGATCCGTGTTGATGGTCTCGCGGTCGCGGATCATCTGCAGCTGGAACTGGTGGACGATAAGGCCCTTCTGCGGCAGCTCGTTGTCGCGGACCAGCTCGGCCAGCCAGTCGCCGACCTCGGTGATTTCGTGGGCCTCAACGTGGCCGACGCGCCCCATGGGCTGCTCGTCCGGGCCGATCTTCCACTCCGGATCCAGGGCCAGCCCGACGTTCGGGCGCTTGAGCAGGTCCTCGTAGAGCTTCGCCTGGTCCAGCAGGTTCGCCCGTCCCGGCTGCAGGTCCAGGAAGGCATACCCGCCGGCCTCGGTGATGGCGTCGATATACGGGATGAGCTCTTCCGGGTCCGCCTCGTTGGAAAAATCGCCGTCCGGGCCCGGTTCCGAGGAGGCCACCGTCGCGATGATCTCGAAGGCGGGCATGACCGGGTAGTCGGTGTGCGGCTGGTATTCGTGGACCAGCTTTTGCACGCGGTCGACGGCCTCTGCCGGGGGCTGCTCCCCCATCAGCCCCAGCGCCCCACCGGACGGGTGACCGTAGAGGGCCACCATGCGGCGGCCCGGGAAGAGCAGCCCGCCGCCGCCCGGCAGCTCGCCGGCGGCCGCCAGCTCGGCGCTGGCATCGAATTCGTCCTGGGAGTCGAAGTCCTTGCCCAGGCCGACGACGGCGCCGTCCTCGAGTGCCTGCATGGATTCGCTGGTCGCGCGCGGGTCGGCCACCGGCACGCCCAGCACGTCGGCCCCGGCCGAGCGGGCCGTCGCCGCCAGCGCGGAGGCCCCGGCGTCCTCGGCGGTCTGGGCCGAGATTAGCGCGGCGGCCGGCACGTCGTAGTCGCTATCCAGGCCCGCGATGCGCTTTAACTCACCGAAGGGGTCCTGCGCGTCCGCCGCCTGGGTCTCAAAGTCCTCGGTGACCTCGATCGAGACTCCCTCGCCCAGGTCCTCTTCCGACAACCCGGCACCGTAGTCGTGGACGGTCTCCGCCCCGAGGCGCTGGATCTCCTCGGCGACAGCGGCCGCGTCCGAGCCCTCGCCACGCACGACGAGCATGGGGGCGCCGGCGGCCACGGCGGCATCGGCGGCGCTGGCCTGGGCGTTGCGGTCTTCGCCGGCGACGAAGACCTCGGCGGCCGAGTCGAAGAAGGCCTGCGTGGTGGCCACGCCGTTACCGGTCTCGTCCGCGACGAGCTCGCGGGAATCGGCCGCCAGTTCCTTCGCGCCCTCGGGCCCGTGCGTGCCGCCTTCCGAGCCGGAGGATCCGTCGCCGCCGGCGCAGGAGGCCAGCCCCAGCGCGGTCGCGGCGACGATGAGCGCTTCCGCCGCCCGCGGGGTGCGGCGGGAGCGTGGGGACAAAGAATTCAGTGCCTTGGTAGCCATCGTGATCATCTTACAAGCCGGCCGGGCTTGGTATGCAGTTTCCTGCATTCTTAATTCCTCGCCCAGCCTGCGGTTCGGTTAACCCGCGGGTTTAGCCAGCGCACACGGCTCGGGCCAGGCGGTCACCGACCTCGGTGGTCACGATGGGGGCACCCGTGCGCGCAGCGACATCGGCGGCCACGGCCTTCTCGATGCGCTCGGCGTTGGCCTCGTCGCCCAGGTGGCGCAGCAGGAGCGCAGCCGAGAGGATGGCCGCGGTCGGGTCGGCCACGCCCTGACCGGCGATATCCGGCGCGGAGCCGTGGACCGGCTCGAACATCGAGGGGTTTACCCGGGAGGCGTCGATGTTGCCGGAGGCCGCCAGGCCGATGCCGCCGGTAACCGCGCCGGCCAAGTCCGTCAGGATGTCGCCAAAGAGGTTGTCGGTGACGATAACGTCGTAGCGGCCCGGATCGGTGACCAGGTAGATGGTGGCCGCGTCGACGTGGTTGTAGTCGACCGTGACGTCCGGGTATTCGCGAGCCACCTCGTCGACGGTGCGCTGCCAGAGGCCGCCGGCGTTGACCAAGACGTTGGTCTTGTGAACCAGGGTCAGGTGCCCGCGGCGAGCCTGGGCGCGGGCGAAGGCGTCGCGCACCACCCGCTCAACGCCGAAGCGGGTGTTCTGGGAGACCTCGGAGGCCACCTCGTGCGGGGTGTTCTCGCGCAGGGTGCCGCCGTTGCCGCAGTAGAGGCCCTCGGTACCCTCGCGCACGACCACCAGGTCGATGTCGCCCGGGTTAGCCAGCGGGCTGCTGGCCGCGTCGGCACGAGCCGTAAACGGGCGCAGGTTGACGTGGTGATCGAGGGCGAAGCGCAGCTTGAGCAGCAATCCCCGCTCCAGCACGCCGGGCGCCACCCGGGCCGGGTCGCCGATAGCACCCAGCAGGATGGCATCGTGCTCGCGCAGGGCCGCCAGGTCGTCCTCGGTCAACAGCTCGCCGGAGCGCACATAACGGGAGGCACCCAGGTCGAAGTCGGTGGCCTCGATGTCCGAGCGCACAGCCTTCAGCACCTTGAGGGCCTCCGCCGTAACCTCGGGGCCGATTCCGTCGCCGCCAATAACCGCAAGTTTCATATACTGAGACTCCTATTCCGCATAATGGACTTTGACTCAGTGTAGCAAACCCCGGCGGCTAGGCGGCCATTTTTGTGCGCCGGCCGGATTCGGCCCTTCTTGCGGAGGCCTCCTTTTGGCCCGTAGGCCTCCTCTTGGCGCTTAGGCCTCCTTCTCTCGCCTAGGCGTCCTTTGACGCCTAGGCGTCGAAGTTCAGCTGCAGGCAGGTGGCACCCAGCTTGTTGCAGATCTCCTCGGTCAGCTCGCTGGAGACCGGGTTGTCCACGCGCAGGATGAGTACGGCGTCGTCGGCCACCTTGCCCTGGGTCAGCGCGGCGGCCTCGATGTTGATGCGGGCCCCGCCCAGCACCGTGCCGACCGTGCCGAGCGCGCCCGGAGCATCCGCGTAGCGGAAGAACAGGTTCCGGCCCTGGGCCCGCATGTCGACGCCGCGGCCATCGATGCGCACGATCTTCTCTACGCCGTCGATGCCGGTGCGCGCGCCCTCCAGCACGGAGACCTCACCGTTGGAGCCGATGACCTTGACGCGCAGCACGGAGCTGTGGCCCTGGGCGACCTCGCCGGTGCCGACCTGCACGTCGACGCCGCGGCTCTCGGCAATCTGCATAGCGTTGACGAAGGTGACCGGCTCGTCCACCACGCCGCTAAACAGGCCGCGCACGGCGGACAGCCCCAGCACATCCGGGCCTTCGTTGGCCAGCTCGCCGCAGGCCTGGACCTCGATGGCCACCGCCGGGGAATCCAGCAGCTTGCCGGCCGCCAGGCCAACCTTGCGGGCCAGCTCCAGCCACAGGGCGACCTCCTCGCCCACGCGCCCGCCCGAGACGTTGACCGCGTCCGGGACGAATTCGCCGGCCAGCGCCTTGAGGACCGACGCCGCCACGTCCGTGCCCGCGCGGTCCTGGGCTTCCACCGTGGAAGCGCCCAGGTGCGGGGAGACGGTGACCGCGTCCAGTTCGAACAGCGGCGAATCGGTGCACGGCTCGGAGGCATAGACGTCGAAGCCGGCGCCGCGGTGGCGGCCCGAGCGGATGGATTCGGCCAGCGCGGCCTCGTCGACCAGCCCGCCGCGAGCGGCGTTGATCAGGATCTGGCCGGGCTTCGCCTTGGCCAGCAGCTCGGCGTCGAACATCCCGGCGGTCTCCGGGGTCTTCGGCAGGTGGATGGTCACGAAATCGGAACGCTCCATCAGCTCGTCGAGCTCCACCAGCTCGACCCCGAGGGAACCGGCGCGAGCCGGGTTGGCGTACGGGTCGTAGGCCAACAGGGTGGTCTCGAAGGCCTTCAGGCGCTGGGCGAAGAGCTGGCCGATGTGGCCGAAGCCGACGATGCCGACGGTCTTGCCGTAGACCTCCACGCCCTTGAACTCGGAGCGCGCCCAGCGCCCCTCGCGCAGACTGCGGTCGGCGGCAGGCACCTGGCGGGCGGTGGCCAGCAGCAGGGCGATGGCCTGCTCGCAGGCGGAGTGGATGTTCGAGGTCGGCGCGTTGACCACCATGACGCCACGCTCGGTGGCCGCGTCGATGTCGACGTTGTCGAGGCCGACGCCGGCGCGGCCGACGATCTTCAGGTTGGTCGCGGCGGCGAGCACCTCCGCGTCAACGGTGGTCGCGGAGCGCACCAAGAGGGCATCGGCAGCCGGGACGGCCGCCAGCAGCTCGGCCCGGTTCGGGCCGTCAACCCACTTGACCTCCACGGACTCACCAAGCGCGTCGACGGTGGACTGGGCAAGCTTGTCGGCTATCACTACAAGGGGCTTGGTCATTGAAGGCTCCTGGGGTTGTTGTCTTTTAGAAAGAGGGATCCGGCTGGCCTTCTGTAGTACCCTGGCTATGCAGCGGGAACGCCACTGGCAGGGCGCGGTTCCGACCAGCCTTCCCTAATTCTATCGGCTAACAGTTTTTCATCCCCGAATTCGGGGCCAAGAGCCACCAACGGGCCGTCTTCCATCCCCTCGACCATGGCCTGCGAAACCTTGGACTCCCGCGGGTCGGCCGTGGGCATCATCCGCACGCCCGCGCCATAGGATCGGGCGTTAGCTACCGATGCCACCGAGGCCGCCTCCGTGGCCACCACAATGGGCGCCATGTCCGCGTCGCGCCGCGACTGGGCCGGCAGCGGCACAGCCTCCTCGTCCTCGAGCCGCTCGAGCGGCTCCCAGGCCGCCTTCAGCTCCGTGCGGGTCCGCCCGTCCAGGTGCGCCACCGCGCGCGCCATGTTCTCCCGGTTGGCCACCACCTTGCTCTCAAACTGGAAGGCGGTGATCTGCCCCAGCGCCCAGGTGGTGCCCGGGTCCTGGATGAGGCGCACGGAGCCGGCCGAGGCCGTCATCGGCACCTGGCCGACCATCAGCGCCCGGTCCACGCCGAGCCGGGCCATCTCGGTATAGATATCGTTGCGGATGGACTCGTCGTAGACCAGCATGGGCGCGCGCTGGGACACCGCGATGGACGCCGCGCGCAGCTTAGAAGAATCCCGTTGATCGCTGATGACCAGGGTCGGCGACTCCGGGAAGAAATACCGGAGCGTTTCCAACCCGTACGGGTCCTCGAAGACGTGGAAGTGCCCCTTGAACTCCTCCTTGACCATACGGTTGCGGTTTTCGGCCGCCGCGTCGTCTAAGTTGATGTCGGATTCGGCCGGGGTCACCGAATCCGTGAGCACCGCCGTCGGCTGGTGGAGCACGTCGTGGCAGCCAGAAAGCGTCAGGCACAGCGCCACCGACGCGACATGGGCGGCGACGACTGCAGTGCGGGTGCGAACACCTTTAACGAACAAAGGCTTGCGGTCCTTCTTCTCCGGCAGTCAGATCGGCCTCATCCACGTCCCGACGCACCGGCTTGCCCATGGCGTATTCGATCATCGCCACCAGGCGCTGGCGGCGATCCCGCAGGAAACCGTCGAAATCGGCGGCCCACAGGTACTCCGGGTCGAGCTCGTGGCTGGCCAAAACGGCTGCGAACTCGTGGTCTTCCATTAAAGACTTGGATTGTACTCGGGGCAGGTAGCGCGCGGGCGAATAGCCGTCCAGAACCACCTCGGTGCGCTTGCCCATGGGCGCACGGTTGAGCACGGAGGCCGCCAGGGAGGCCGGCACCGCGTGCTTTTTCGCCCAGGCCAGGGGGAAGACCGGCTCGAAGCCCGGCTGCAGGTCCCCGATGGTCCCCCGGTTGAAAGGCTGGGCGGTGCGCCAGTCCCGCGCTCCCCTGCCCATGAGCAGAGCGTAGATGGCATGGAAGACCCCATCGTCCGGGCCGGCGGACAGCAGGCGGGACTCGCTAAACTGCGCGTCGCGCACCGTCTTCGGCGCCCGGTCGGTCTTACCCTCGACCCAGGCGGTGACCTCGTCGACGTCCCGGGCCGAGCGCAGCTTGACCGCCGAGGAGCCGTAGAGCTCCCCGAACACCCCGCACCAGAACCACTGGTTGAGCTTGTCCCAGGCCGCCTGGGCGCTCAAGACCCGGCCGTGCTCGCCGCGGGCCTCGGAAAGCTGGGCCAGAATCACCGCCAGGGGAACGATCTGGGCGCTATAGGGCACCTGCGCCAGCTCGAAGATGCACCGCTGCGATAGGAACTCGGCGACCTCCCGGAAGGTAATCCGCAGCGTCTCCGTGGCCTTTCGGTAGTCGGCCAGGCGCAGGTTCAGAATGTCCTCGCGCTGCCCGCGCGCGGGACCGCGGGAGCCGGTCACCAGCAAGGAGACCGCCGACAGGAACTGCGTACGGCCGATGCCGTCCAGCGCCGGGTAGTCCCGCAGCACCCGCTCAGTTTCCTCCCAGTCGCGGGCCAGCTGGAAGTCCGGGTCCTCGGCGGCGAAAACCGCGGTGAGCAGGTCGAAGACGTCCATCTGCAGGCCCGCGGCGTTGGCCTGGGCGAAAATTGAGCCCACGCCCGCCCGCGCCGTGTGGCGGGCCAGCCGGATAATCGGCGTGTTGTACCCGGTCAGCGGGGCCATCACCCGATGCTGGAAGGCTGCCAGCAGCGCCCGGTCGCCGTCGCCGGCCTGAGCGGCCATGTCGAAAAGCAGCGCGGGGCCCTCCTCCCCCAGCAACGCGGCGACCGGCAGGCAAAGGTTCGCCACCTGCTGGCTGCGCTCGTGCAGGTTGCTCTCGATGTCGGGACCGAAATGGGAGCGCACTGCCCCGGCCTGGTTGACGGCGAAAACCGCCTCGTCGGGCAGGAGGTCCCCGCGCACGGCGCTGCGCACGTCAACGAAGAAGCTGCGGGTAATCTTCTTGGAGCGAAAATCGGTGGTCTCCACCTCCCCCGAGCCCCGGAAGCAGTGGTAGAGGCTGGTCAGGCGCTGCTGGCCGTCCAGCAGCAACATGCCGGGGGCGTTGTCGGTGGCCGGCGCGCCGCTAATCCGGCGCGGGCGGAAGCGCTGCGGCTCGTTGCGCGTATCCAGGGCCATCATCGCCCCCATGGGATAGCCGCGCAGGACGGTCACGATGAGCGAGCGGATGCGGTCTTCGTCCCAGGCATAGGATCGCTGAAAATCGGGCAGCTGGATATCCCCGCGATCGATGCGGGCGAACAGGTCGGGCAGGTCATAGCTTGGCGTGGTGAAACCCATGCCGCCTAGCTTAACCCCGCCCTAATCGCCGTGCGAGTGCTCAGTACAGGTCGTCTCGTGCGCCTGGTGCCCGGGGTGCTCGAGCTGGATGGTCGAATGCTCGATGCCCATCTCGTGCAGGATCTCCTGCGCCCTATCCAGCACCGGCCCGGTGGAGAAATCGTCGTTGACCACCAGGTGGCAGGTCGCCAGCGCCTCGGTGCCGCTGACCGACCAGACGTGCAGGTCGTGGACGGCGCGCACCCGCGGGATTTCCTCCAACGCCGCGGCGATGTCCGCGACGTCGTAGCCGGCCGGCACTCGGGCCAGCAGCACGGACAAGGAAGCGCCCAGCAGCTTGATGGCGCGCGGGGCGACGATGGCGGCGATCACCAACGAGGCGATCGTGTCGGCGGCGCGCCAGCCGGTGAAGTAGATGATGACGGCGCCCGCGATCACGGCCACCGAGCCCAAGAGATCGGTTAGCACGTGCAGGAACGCGCCCTCGACGTTGAGGGAGGCGCTGCGCTGGCGGTGCAGCACCCAGGCGCTGGCCGCGTTAGCTAGCAGGCCGACGATGGCCACCCCGCCCATCACGTGCGGGTCCACCGCCTGGTCGTTGCCCAGGCGCAGCAGCGCGGAGACCACGATCCACACGGAGACGGCAACAACTGCCACGGCGTTGACCGCGGCGGCAAGGGCCTCCACTCCCCGATAGCCGTACGTCGCCCGAGCCGAGGCCGCCTTGCGGCCAATCACCACGGCAATAACGGCCAGGATGAGGCCGGTGGCATCGGAGAGCATGTGCATGGCGTCGGCCAGCAGCGCCAGCGAGCCGGAAACCACCCCGCCGACAATCTCCGCGAAGAACACCGTGCCCGTGATGGCGAGCGCTGTGACCAGCGCCCGCAGCGGGGTGTTCTGCGCGTCGATGCCGTGCGAGTGGTCGTGGCTGTGCCCACGACTGTGACCGTGGCCGTGCTTTGTCATACTCAATGAGTATAGCCGAAAAACCGGCTATTGAAAATAGATTGAAAATCTAGCGAGCGGTGTCGGTCAGCTCGACCTTAACCCAGCTCATCAGGTCGCGCAGCTGCGCGCCGGTCTTTTCAATCTGGTGGTCGGCGAACTCCTGGCGCAGGCCCTCCAGCTCCTTGTTGCCGCCCTCGACGTTGGCGATCAGGCGCTTGGTAAAGGTTCCATCCTGGATATCGGACAGGATGTCGCGCATGCGCTGCTTGGTGCCTTCGTCGATGACGCGCGGGCCGGACAGGTAGCCGCCGAACTCCGCGGTGTCGGAGACCGAGTAGTTCATGTTGGCGATGCCGCCCTCGAACATCAGGTCCACGATGAGCTTCATCTCGTGCAGGACCTCGAAGTAGGCCATCTCCGGCTCGTAGCCGGCCTCCACCAGGACCTCGAAGCCGGTCTTGATGAGGAACTCCGCGCCACCGCACAGGACGGCCTGCTCACCGAAGAGGTCGGTGACGGTCTCGGCCTCGAAGGTGGTCGGGATGACGCCGGCGCGGGCACCACCGATGGCGGCGGCGTAGGACAGAGCCAGGTCCTGGCCGTTGCCCTTCGGATCCTGCTCGACGGCGATCAGGCAGGGAACGCCCTTGCCGTCCAGGAACTGGCGGCGCACCAGGTGGCCCGGGCCCTTCGGGGCGACCATGCCGACGGTGATGTTCTCGGCCGGCTCAATCAGCTTGAAGTGGATGTTCAGGCCGTGGCCGAAGAAGAGGGCGTCGCCGTCGTGCAGGTGCGGGGCGATCTGGTTGTCGTAGATCTCCTTCTGGGAGGTATCCGGCGCCAGCAGCATGACCAGGTCGGCCCACTCGGCGGCCTCGGCGACGGAGGTCACCCGGAAGCCGGCCTCCTCCGCCTTGACGGCGGACTTGCTGCCGTCGCGCAGGCCGATGGTGACCTCGACGCCGGACTCGCGCAGGTTCTGCGCGTGGGCATGTCCCTGGGAGCCGTAGCCGATGATGGCTACCTTGCGGCCCTGGATGATGGACAGATCGGCGTCGTCGTCGTAGAAGGTCTGGATTGCCATGAGGTATTTACCTACTTTCCAAAAATGATGATGATGGGTGGAAAACTGTGGCCTAAACGGCCAGGGTGATTATTCGTTTATTTGGGTGGGGCCATCGCCTTGGGGCCGCGCGAGAGCGCCACATGTCCAGATTGCACTAGCTCGCGCACTCCGAACGGTTCCAACACGTCCAGCAGCGCTTGCAGCTTGCCGGGGGTGCCGGTGGCCTCCACAACCACGGACTCAGGCGCCACATCGACCACGCGGGCGCGGAAGATGTTGACCGCGTCGACCACCTGGGGCCGGTTTGCGTTGTTCGCTGCGACCTTGACCAACATGATCGCCCGCGCGACCGAGGAATCCTCTTCCAGCTCGACGACCTTGATGACCGGGATGAGTTTGTTGAGCTGCTTGGTAATCTGCTCGATAACAATCTCGTTGGCATCCGCCACGATAGTCAGGCGGTTAATGCCTTCGGTCTCCGTGCGCGCCGAGACGAAGGAGATTATGGAATAGCCGCGGCGGGTAAACATTCCCGCCACGCGGGAGATGATCCCCTCCCCGTCTTGGACGAGCACCGACAGCGTGTGCCGGGTGACATCGGTTGCTGCCATGGTTAACTCTCCTTTCCGGTCGCGTCCAAGTCCTTACTGGACTCTTCCGCGAACAGGGGCCGCAGCCCCTGGACGTATTGGATTTCCTCGTTCGATGCCCCGCCGCCGACCATCGGCCAGACCTGGGCGTCCTCGCCGACGATGAAGTCGATGACGACCGGGCGGTCGTTGATAGCGCGGGCCCGCTCGATAGCCGGGGCGACCTCCTCCTCGCAGGTGACCCGGATGGCTTCGCAACCCAGCGCCTGGGACAGCTGCACGAAGTCCGGCAGGAAGGTGCCGCCCTCGCGCAGCTTGGTGTGCGAGTAGTTGCCGTCGAAAAACAGCGTCTGCCACTGGCGCACCATGCCCAGGTTGCCGTTGTTGATGACCGCCACCTTGATGGGAAAGCCCTCGATGGCCGCGGTCGTCAGCTCTTGGTTGGTCATCTGGAAGCAGCCGTCGCCGTCGATGGCCCAAACCTCGCGGTCCGGGCTGGCGGCCTTGGCGCCCAGGGCGGCGGGCACCGCGTAGCCCATCGTCCCGGCGCCGCCGGAGTTAATCCAGCTGCGCGGGCGCTCGAAGTCGATGAACTGCGCGGCCCACATCTGGTGCTGGCCCACGCCGGAGCAATAGATTGCCTCCGGGCCGGCCAGTTTGCTCAGCTGCTCGAGCACGAACTGCGGGTTGAGCAGGCCGTCCTCGGTCGGCTCCCACCCGCGCGGGTAGCGCTCGCACAGGTCATCCAGGTAAGTACGCCAGCGGTCCAGCTCCGGCAGTTCGGGCTGGCGCGGGCCCTGGAACCCCCGCAGCAGCTGGTGGAGGACCTCGCGGGCATCGCCCACGATGGGGATATCCACCTCGCGGTTCTTCCCAATCTCGGCCGGGTCGACGTCCGCATGGATGACGCGGGCCCCCGGCGCAAACGATGCCGTATCGCCCGTCACCCGGTCATCAAACCGGGCGCCAATGGCGATCAGCAGGTCGGAGCGCTGCATGGCCGCGACCGCCGGCACCGTTCCGTGCATGCCGGGCATGCCCAGGTGCTGCGGGTGCGACTCGGGGAACGCGCCCAGCGCCATCAGCGTGGTGACCACGGGGATGCCGGTGAACTCGGCGAATTCCCGCAGTTCCTTTTCAGCGTTGGCCTTAATAACGCCGCCGCCGACGTAAAGCACCGGCTTGCGGGACTCCGAAATCAGCTGGACCGCCTGGTTGATCTGGCGCGCGTGTGGGCGGGTGACCGGCTTGTAGCCGGGCAGCTCGAGGCGCGTCGGGGCCGTGTAGTCCAACGTGCCGTTTTGCACGTCCTTCGGGATATCGACCAGCACGGGGCCCGGGCGGCCCGTCGACGCCAGGTGGAAGGCGGCGGCGATAGCCCCGGGGATTTCCTCGGGCGTGGCGACGATGAAGTTGTGCTTGGTAATCGGCATCGTGATGCCCCGGATGTCCGCCTCCTGGAAGGCGTCGGTGCCCAACAGGTTGGACCCGACCTGGCCGGTGATGGCGACCACGGGGACGGAATCCAGCATGGCGTCGGCCAGCGGCGTGACCAGGTTGGTCGCGCCCGGGCCGGAGGTAGCGATACACACCCCCACCTGCCCGGAGGCCTGGGCGTAGCCCTCGGCCGCGTGGCCGGCGCCCTGCTCGTGCCGGGTCAGCACGTGGCGCAGGCGGCTCGAATGGGCCAGCGCGTCGTACAACGGGAGCACAGCGCCACCCGGGATGCCGAATACCAGCTCGGTTCCGAGATCCTCTAGCGTGCGGACGATTGCCTCGGCTCCGGTGAGCCTTTCACGAACAGGGGTGCCGGTTCGAGCGGCCACGGAAGCGGGCGTGGGAGTGGGTGAAGCTGCCACGGTAGATTCGCTCCTTTTTGCATTTAAGTGTTGACTGGGTTGACTAGGTTGTCTGGGTTGTTGGTCGTTGTGGTTGGTGATTGTCGGCTACTACCTCCTGGGTGCGAGGCGATGATCATTGCCGGCCGGGGTCTGCCGATACGACAAAGCCCCCGGCGGGAACCTGCCTCTGGTGGTTCCGCGTCGAGGGCGCTTGGCGTATACGACAACAGTTAGCCGCTACGGCGAGCGCCGCTCGGGTACGAGTACTAGCTGAAGTCGAATAATGATCATGTCCTGCATCATACACAGCCGAAAATTTGCGACAACCCCCTTACCCCTAGCCGGGGTTATCTCACGCTTTGAAATTAATTCCGTCACGATTGACCATACAATGAAACGCGTCGCGGGTTTTCCCACGCTAACCCCCGTCCACTAGCATGGATAGCCATGAGCACACCCCAGCGCCGACCTTCCCGTAACAACCGCCCGGCCCGCCCGGAGGAAGCGAATAAAAATCGCACCAACCAGGCACCCGCCGGGACGGCCGAGCAAACCACGGTCTTTCGACCGGAGCGCACCAATCTGCTCGCCATCGTCTTGCTCACCGCCATCGCAATCCTCATCATCTCCTGGAAGCCGCTGGTCTTGGGCTGGCTGCTGATCATCCCCGCGCTGGCCTTCTGGTGGGTGCTGCGGGCGCGCACCACGGTGGGCGAGGCCGGCATCGCCATCCGCTACGCCTTCCGCGGGGATGCCCGGCTGTCCTGGGACGAGTTCGCAGGCATCGGCTTCAAGCGCGCGCACGCCTTCGCCGCGACCCACGCGGGCCGGAAATTCAACCTTCCGGGGGTAACCTTTAATTCACTCCCCGACCTGGCGCGGGCCTCCCGCGGGCGCATCCCGGACGCGCTCAGCGCAGGTAAGAAGGCCGCCGACGACAAGGTCGTGGTCATCCACCGCGACGGGCAGCAGGTTCTCATGTCCAAGGAGGAGTATGCTGCCTACCAAGCCACCGAGGGCGACTCGGCCACCCACACTGAGTCCAACCCCAACTAGGCGCGCGGCCACCCCATCCGCGCACGCGGTACGGCTTTGCCTCTTCTTTCCTGATATCCCCGTGTGCCTGTAGAAAGGTCAAGGCTTTAGACCCCCATGTACCCGCTGCGCTCAAAAACCACCACTGTAGGCCGTCAAGCCGCCGGCGCCCGCGCCCTCTGGCGCGCGACCGGTACCGCCGAGAACGACTTCGGCAAGCCCATCGTGGCCATCGCCAACTCCTTTACCCAGTTCGTGCCCGGCCACGTGCACCTGAAAAACGTCGGTGACATCGTCGCCGAGGCCGTCCGCGCCGCCGGCGGGGTGCCCAAGGAGTTCAACACCATCGCTGTCGACGACGGCATCGCCATGGGCCATTCCGGCATGCTCTACTCGCTGCCCAGCCGCGAGATCATCTCCGACTCCATCGAGTACATGGTCAACGCCCACACCGCCGACGCCCTGGTCTGCATCTCCAACTGCGACAAAATCACCCCGGGCATGCTGAATGCCGCCCTGCGCCTGAACATCCCCACCATCTTCGTCTCCGGCGGGCCGATGGAGGCTGGCAAGGCCGTCGTCGTCGACGGCGTGGCCCACCAGCCCACCGATCTCATCACCGCGATCACGGCCTCGGCCTCCGACGCGGTTTCCGATGCCGCCCTAACCACCGTCGAAGAATCCGCCTGCCCCACCTGCGGCTCCTGCTCCGGCATGTTCACCGCCAACTCCATGAACTGCCTGACCGAGGCCTTGGGCCTGGCCCTGCCCGGCAACGGCACGACCCTGGCCACCCACGCCCAGCGCCGGCGCCTGTTCGAGCAGGCCGGCGAAAAGATCGTCGAGCTGTGCCAGCGCTACTACGGCGAGGAAGACGACCGGATGCTGCCGCGGAGCATCGCCAGCAAGGCCGCGTTCACCAACGCCATGGCGCTGGACATGGCCATGGGCGGCTCCACCAACACGATCCTCCACACGCTGGCCGCCGCCCAGGAAGGCGACGTCGACTTCACCCTGCGCGACATCGAGGCCATCTCCGACCGCGTGCCCTGCCTGTCGAAGGTCGCGCCGAATGGCGTGTGGCACATCGAAGACGTCCACCGCGCCGGCGGCATCCCCGCCATCCTGGGCGAGCTGCGCCGCGCCGGCCACCTCGACACCACCGTCCACACGGTCTGCTACGACGACGCCAACCAGTGGCTCGACGACTGGGACATCCGCGGCGGGAACCACATCCCGGACGCCGAGGAACTCTTCTACGCCGCGCCCGGCGGGGTGCGCACCACCGAGCCCTTCTCGACGTCGAACCGCTGGTCCTCGCTGGATACCGACCAGCAGGACGGCTGCATTCACTCGGCCGAGCACGCCTACTCCGCCGACGGCGGCCTCGTGGTCCTGCGCGGCAACCTGGCCCCCGACGGAGCCGTCATCAAGGCCGCCGGCGTCGAGGAGGAGCTGTGGGGGTTCAGCGGCCCGGCCCGCGTGGTCGAGTCTCAGGAGCAGGCCGTCTCCGCCATCCTCAACAAGGAGGTACAGGCAGGCGAGGTGCTGGTCATCCGCTACGAAGGCCCCTCCGGCGGCCCCGGCATGCAGGAGATGCTCCACCCGACCTCCTTCCTCAAGGGCGCCGGGCTGGGCAAGAAGTGCGCGCTGATCACCGACGGGCGCTTCTCCGGCGGCACCTCGGGGCTGTCCATTGGGCACATCTCGCCCGAGGCCGCCCACGGCGGGCTCATCGGGCTGATCGAAAACGGCGACACCATCCACATCGACGTGCGCTCCCGCCGCCTGGAGCTGGCCGTCGCCGACGATGAGCTGGCCCGCCGCCGCGCCGCCCAGATGGAGCGGGAGCACCCGTTCACCCCGGTGGACCGCAACCGCCCGGTGACCAAGGCGCTGCGCGCCTACGCCGCCCTGGCGACCTCCGCCGACCGCGGCGCCGTCCGCGTGGTCGACGGCCACGTCCACTAGGCCACGTCGATCGCCCCGGGGCGCGGGCGTCTCGCCTAAACTCTCCGGGGTGAATACCCAACGCCGCGTACCGCCACTACTGGCCTATCTCCTCATCGCCGCCGGGCTCCTCGGCGGCATCGGGAAGACCATCGCCCACACCCTGATCACCGACTTCCCCGTCGACATGATCATCTACCGGGAAGGGGTCAAGGCCTTCCTGTCGGGCGGCGAGGTCTACTCGCAGCCGATGTATGCCGGCGACATCGCCCTGCCGTTCATCTACCCTCCCTTCGGCGCCCTAGTGATGGTGCCGCTGGCCGCCTTCGAGTGGATGAGCGACGACCTGGCCGGCGACATCATGATCGTGCTGTCCGACCTGCTGCTGCTCGCGTGCATCTACTTCGTCGCCCGCGCCATCCTGCCGGCGATGGCGCGCCGCAACTTCCTCGCGGTCGTCTTCGTGGTCTGGGCCGTGGTGCTGGGCTTCGAGCCGGTGGAGCTGAACAACGGTTTCGCGCAGATCAACATCGCCGTCATGGCCTTGGTGGTCTTCGACCTCGTGCCGCGCAAGCGCTACCTGCCGCAGGGCTGGCTCATCGGCGTCGCGGCCGCCATCAAGCTGACCCCTGCGGCCATGCTGCTGTATTTCCTGGTCCGCAAGGAAGTCAAGCCGATTGTCACCGCTGCCGTCTCCGGCGTCGTCGCCACGGCCCTGGCGGCGGCCGTGCGCTGGGATGTCTTCGTCGAGTTCTTCTTCGGCAAGATGCTCGCCATGGGTTCCGGCGACGATTTCGGCGTCGGCACCGCCTACCAGTCCAACAGCTCGTGGAAGGGCGTGCTCGAGCGCGCGTTCACCTCCGCCGAGGCCGCCAAGGCCCACGGCACCTTGCTCAACGTCGCCTGGCTGGTGGGCGCCCTAATCATCATCGGCGTCGGCGCCTGGCTCATGCGCAGCCTCCTTAGCCGCGGCCTGGCTATCGATGCCGCCCTCACCGCCTCCGTCGTCATGCTGCTCATCTCTCCGGTGTCTTGGTCGCACCACTGGGTCTGGCTGGCACTCATCCTGCCGGTTCTCGCCTACCGCGCGTGGTCGTGGCGGCACCAGACCTGGGTCGCCGGCAGTCTTATCGCCGTCGTGGCCGCCTGGGCCTTCTGCTTGCTCACGATGCCACCCAAGTGGTGGTTCGGCGACGACATCAACGTCTACGGGCTTAACACCATGCAGAAGTTCCTGGTGAGCGACTTCGTGTGGATGATCATCATCGCCGGCGCCCTCTACGCCTACTGCGCACTGAAACAGCCGCGGCAGGAGTTATCCACAGGCACGCGCACCGAAGTGTGACGGACTCAACTCCCTTCGCGCCAAAGTCGGGGTTATCCACAGGCAGGCGCGTTGACGCGTCATCAAAAATGGCGTTTTTGGGCGAGTTATCCACAGGTTCAGGTTTTTACTTGTCGGGGTTGACGGGCGGGCTTAGCGTGTGAGGCATGACGACGACAGCCATAGACACTTTGAAAGCAGCGCACTCTATCTTCGCGGACGGGATTTCCTACTTGGGCCTGTGCCGCGAGCTGAGACTGCCCGCCCTGAAGGCTGTCATGTCGGACGTTGCCGCGGCCGCCCACTACCGCGCCTGCCAGACCTTCTTCGGACACACCACGTATACGCGCAAGCAAGCCGATGCGAGGAAAGGCGCCGCGGAATCCGGACACCACTTAGATACTTTGCTGGTGTTAGACAACGCCTTCCGCCGGGTGCGACACAAAGGCCACGCCTGGGCCATGCTCATAGAACTCTGCAACACCCCCGGCACCACCAAACAACTCCGCCGCCTTGCCAACCAAAAGGTCCTAGAGCTTAACCGCCCGGCCCCACCGGCCGAAGGCGTGCGCGTGACCCGCTGCAAAGACGGACCGAGTACTTTTTCTATCACCGGCGACCCTGAGCTGGTGGAAAACCTCTGGGCGTCGATTAAGACCATCCCCGACGTGGAAGCCTTGTTCAGCGGCGGGCTGAACAAGCAACCGAAAGCCACCCACGTGGTGATCTCGCTTCCTGATTGGGTGCAAATCCTGTCCGGTGATGGGGATGAGATCACCCTGCAGCTAACCAACGGCACCACCATGACCGGTGCCGAGTACGTCCGCCAATGCTTGCTGGACGCGGGCCTGGCCACCCTGGTGGACCCTAGGCGCGGCCCGGTCAACCACTACCGCTTCCAGCGCCACGCTTCACCGAAGCAGAAGGACATGGCCAAGGCCGAGACCACCACCTGTGCGTGGCCGAACTGCCGCAAGCCGGCCGATGAGTGCCAGGTCCACCACATCCACCCCTGGGCCGATGGCGGCGAGACCAACCAGGAGAATCTCACCTTGTTGTGTGAGTTCCATAATTCGTGGAACGACGACGACCCCGCCTACCCCAGACACGGGCGGGTCAATCGAAGACACGGCAAGGTGACCTGGGACCCGCCCTGGGGCGGCTGACACTGGGGCGGCGGGCATAAATCCCGCCGCGGGGCTGGCATAAAGCCAGCCGAGCCACAAGGAACGGCCAGCCAAATACACTGAAAGGCGCCACGGACCACGTCCGTAGCGCCTACTCGGCGTGCCTTAAGGCCTAGTGCAGCGGATTGACCCCTGCGCCGAACCACCAGATAGCCCCCAGGGCGACCAAGCCCAGGATGATGAAGACCCACGAGGACGCCAGCGGGCGACGCACCCACGAGCGACCAAAGTCCAGCGACATAACACCCGGGCCGGTGAACTGAACGCCCAGAGCGATAACGAACAACACGACCGACAGCCATACCGACTCCGGCCAGTTAAAGACGTTGAGCCCGGCCCCAGAGACAGCGAGGGCGTACAGGGCGGTGAACCCGGTGACGAGCGTCGCGAGCATCGCCGCGACCGGCGTCAACAGACCCAAGACGAGGAAGGCGCCAGCGACCAACTGGACGACCGGCACACCGATGCCCAGAATGTTGGCCCACGGATAACCCGCGAACTGCTCGGTGACCTCGCTAAGGCCGGCAGAATCGCCGAGCTGCAGTAGCGGGCGCAGCCCCGCCAGGATGAGGTACACGCCCAAGCCGAGGCGGACCAGCAAAAGGCCGAAATCGATGGTGCCACGCTTAGCGGAGGCCGTGGTTTCGGGGGCCTCGGTCGGGTCGGTGGCATCGGCAGCGCCGGCGTAGAGGGGCTGCCCGTCGGCGTCGTACTGCTCGCCGGCCGGGACCTGGGAGGTCGCGGCGTAGTCCGGCTCGTTCGGATCCAGCGCCATGGTCTCCTGCGGCGCGGCGGCCGGCTGGTAGCGAGTGGCAGGCTCGTCGGCGCGGCGCTCGGCGAAGTCGCGATCGGCAAAGGCCTCGGACTCGCGCGGCTCGCGGTCCAGCTGGACGGTCGGATCCGCGGCGGCGGCCGGCGCACCCGTGGCACTGAAGGCGGTGGTCTCAGCCCCCTGGCCTGCCGACCTCACCTCGGGAGCCTCCTCCACACCCGGCTCGGGCGTGGTAGCGCGGGGCTCGATGTTCTGCGGCTGGGCGCGGCCGGCGCGCTCGAAGAGGGAGCTGCGCTTCGGCGCGGGCTTGCTCGGGGCACCTGCCTGGGCGGACTCGCTGGTCTCGCCAGGCTTGGCGGCCTGGCCGAACTCGGTGGTCTCCGGGGCATCGTCGCGCTTTAGGGGACGCGCGGTGCCGCGGCCGGAAGACTGGGAGGGCCCAGTGTAGGTGGGAACGTCGTCAAAGTCATCGCCTAAGGCTCGGGCGTTATCTGGCTTGTTGTTCTGGGTCATAACTGCCAACTTAGGCCAGCTAAGCGTCAGTCTGGACCACCGTTATCGGCGCGCCGCGACATCGTCTGCAAATCGAGCCCCTTTCACCTTTGTTGACACGTCACGCTTTTGGGTACACTAGAGTTATTAGCCAACACCAAGGAGGAACCATGACCGACAAGAACCAGGACTGGGCCGGCGACCCGCACAACGCTTCCCCGGACGGCGAATTCGTCCGCGACACCAACTACATCACCGACCGTTTTGTCGCCGGTATCACCGAGCGCCAGAACAACGACGACGGCACCGTCAGCTGGCCAATGGCCGCCGACCGCTACCGGCTTATCGCCGCCCGCGCCTGCCCGTGGGCGCACCGCTCCGTCATCACGCGCCGCCTGATGGGCCTCGAGGACACCCTCTCGCTAGGCCTGGCCGGCCCGACCCACGACGTGCGCTCCTGGACCTTCGACCTGGATCCCGATGGCGTCGACCCAGTGCTTCGCATCCCCCGCCTGCAGGACGCCTACTTCGCCCGCTTCCCCGACTACCCGCGCGGGATCACGGTACCTGCCATCGTGGAGGTCGCCAGCGGGAAGGTCGTGACGAACGACTACGACAGCATCGTGCGCGATTTCATCACCGGGTGGACCGACTTCCACCGCGCCGGCGCCCCGAACCTCTACCCCGCCGAGCACGCGGCCGAAATCGACGAGCTCAACGAGTACATCTTCCGCAACATCAACAACGGCGTCTACCGCTGCGGCTTCGCCGGCAGCCAGGAGGCCTACGAAAAGGCCTACGCGGACCTCTGGGAGGCCCTCGACTGGGTCGAAGAGCGCCTGGGCCAGCAGCGCTACATGGTCGGCGAGCACCTCACCGAGACCGATATCCGCCTCTTCGTCACGCTGGTGCGCTTCGATCCGGTCTACTACTCGCACTTCAAGTGCTCCCGCCACAAGACTTCCGAGCTGCCGAACATCCGCGGCTACCTGCAGGAGCTTTTCCAGATCCCGGGCTTCGGTGACACCACCGACTTCACCGAGATCAAGCAGCACTATTTCATCGTGCACAAGGAAGTAAACCCCACCCAGGTTGTCCCGGTCGGCCCGGAGATGTCCTGGCTGGCCCAGCCGCACGACCGCGACCGCTTCGGCGGCGCCCCCTTCGCCGAGGGCACCACGCTGCCCGGCGCCCTGCCGAAGGGCGAGGAGCTCAAGAACCCGGAGCCCTTCCAGGAAGAGCTCTTCGGCTAAGCCGCGCTAGGCAACGGGCTAAGCAACTAGCCCCTCCCCGGCGGCGCGCACGACGGAGTCCGTGAGCTCCTCGAGCACCTCGGATTCTAGCCGCCAGCGCTGCCAGTACAGATCGACGTCCAGCGGATCACCGTCGAGCAGCACCACCTGCCCGCTGTCGAGCAGCGGCCGCGCCTGGGCCTCGGCCACCAACCCCCAGCCCAGGCCCGCGCGGACGGCCTCGACGTAGCCCTCGGCCGAGGGAATCTCCGAGATATTAGCCCGGATGACGTGCGAGTCGATGAAGCGTTCCTGCATGGCATCGTCGAGCACTTGGTCGTGCGGGCCGTACATCACCACCGGCATCTGCGTCCACGAAATACCCTCCACCGTCCGATGCCGCCGCGCCAGCCCCGGTGCCGCCACGGCGACCAGCCGCTGCTTGCCCAGGTACGTCGACTCGCAGCCGCTCACCGGCAGCTCCTCGCGGGTTACCGCGCCGAGGACGTCGCCGCGGCGGAGCATCGCCAGCGTGCGAGCCTCGTCCTCAATCAGCAAGCGCAACGATGCCTTGCCCCCGTCGGCCACGTCCTCCAGCACCGGGCGAAACCAGGTCGCCAGCGAGTCGGCGTTCACGGCCACCGACAAGGGGACGCGCGCCAGGCGTTTCTGCAGGCGGGCATTGGTCTCGGCCTGGACCAAGGCCATGCGGCGGGCGGCTTGGACGAGGACTTCGCCGGCATCGGTAGCCATCACCGGCGTGGAGCGCCGCAGCAGGACGCGGCCCGTGCTGGTTTCCAGGGCTTTGACGCGCTGGCTAACCGCGGAGGGTGATACCCCTAACACTCGGGCGGCGCCGTCGAAGCTGCCTTCGTCCACAATTGCCAGCATAGTTTCCAGATGAAGCGGGTTCATGAAGCATAGCTTAACTATATTTAGTCTGATTAACTAGACTTCACTTTCGCGCGGCGGCACACTAGAGATATGTCGATCATCGTTGCTGGCTTCGCCCTGGGTATCTCCCTTATCGTCGCTATCGGGCCCCAGAATGCCCTCCTGCTCAAACAGGGCATTCGCCGCCATGCGATTGGCGTGGTGATTGCTATCTGCGCGGCCAGCGACATCATCATGATTCTCGGCGGCACCGCCGGCGTCGGCTTCTTGGTCGACCGCTTCCCTTGGGCGCTGACCATCCTCAAATACGCGGGCGCGGCCTACCTGGCCTATTTCACCTTCCTGTGCTTCCGCGACGCCCTCACCCCCGACGGCAAGGCCCTCGACGCGGACACGCCGCCCAACAAGACCGAGGAGATCGAATCCTTCGGCACCTCCCCCGACGCCCGCGGCGGCGTGGCCGCCGTGGCCACGAAGACCCGCCGGGTCATCCGCCGCCAGATGCAGGAAAAGACCTGGCTCAAGCCAGCCCTGGCCGCCGTGGCCATCTGCTGGCTCAACCCGGCCGCTTACGTCGACGTGCTCGTCATGTTGGGCGGCGTGGCCAACCAGTACGGCCCCGACGACCGCTGGCTCTTTGCCGGCGGCGCCATCTGCGCCAGCCTCGTCTGGTTCCCTACCATCGGCTACGGCGCGGCCAAGTTCTCCGACGTTCTGGCGCAGCCGAAGGTCTGGCGGGTCATCAACTTCGCCATCGGCTGCATCATGATTGGCCTGACCATCAAGCTGCTGATGCACTAAACGCCCCGCCGGAGAGCTCGTCTCCGCGGGGCGCCGGTCCGGCTTTTAGTTAGTTCTTCTGCTCGCTAGTGGAAGCGTCGGTGCCGGTGGTCTCGGCATCGTCGGCCTCGGGGTCACCGGAGGCGCCGGTTTCCTCGATCCACTGCTTGATTTCTTCCTCGGAGCGGCCTTCCTCAACGTTGTCGCGCTCGGTGTAGTAGCTGACGTCGTTGCGCTTCTCGTCGTACTCCTCGAGGTCGAAATCGACTTCCTCGTCGTTGTCGAGGTCGTCGGTGACCTCGTCGACGATGTCGTTGTAGAGCTCCTCGCGTTCCAGGTTGGAGTCGACCAGCTGCTGGCCGATCTCGTCGTCGTAGCGCGCGGCGTCGTACTCCTTGTCCGGGTGCAGCTTCAGGTGCAGCAGGGCGCGGATGCGCTCGCGGCGCACGCCCTCGTCCTTAATCTGGGACTGGCTGCGGAACCAGGCGAAGACCAGGATGGCCACCATGACAATGCCCATGTAGCCGATGACCGGGTAGACGTAGTTCATCAGGGTCTTGAAGCCGGCGAAGGAGACCCCGAAGCCAGCCAGGCAGCCCGCGACGAAGATGACGCGGTAACGGCCCTCGTGGCCGGCGGACAGGCGCTTACCCAGCGCGTAGAACATGCCGATGGCGGTGTTGAAAATCATCAGGTAGATGATGACGGCCATGATGCCGCCCAGCACGGAGCCCATCTCGTCGACGAGCATCAGCATCGGGATGTCGGAGTCGCCGATCTTGTCGGCGTTCATCAGCAGGGAGAAGCCCGCCATGCCTATCATGATGAAGTAGATGACGCCGCCAATGATGCCGCCCAGGCCGGCCTCGCGCGGGCTGATGTTGTCGCCGCCGATGACCAGGGACATGGACACGGCCAGCATCAGGGCCAGGCCGTTGTAGTTCAGGGCAGAAACCAGCCAGTTGCCGATAGGCGAATCAATCTGGCCGGAGTGCTCCATGGCCAGGGTGACGTCCTCGGGCATGCTGAACAGCGTGTAGATGAAGACCAGGATGACCGCGATGATGATGGTCGGGGTCAGCGCGCCGATGACCTTGGAAACCTTGTCGACGTCCAGCATGCCGCACACCAGCACGAGGATGAGCATCAGCAGGGAGCCGACCCAGGCCGGCCAGCCGAACTGCTGCTCCATGTTGGAGCCGGCGCCGGCGAGCATCACGAAGCCGATTGCGAACAGGGTGATGACCACCGCGATATCCAGCAGCTTGGAAACAATCGGGTGGGTCACGCGGCGGAAGACGGTGTTGTGCTCCGAGGCGTGGAAGTAGCTACCCAGCTGCAGGAAGACGGTGCCAGCCAGCGTCATGATGATGCCGGCGACGATGATGCCCCACACGCCGTTGGCGCCGAAGGAGGTGAAGTATTGCACGATCTCCTGGCCCGTCGCGAAGCCGGCGCCAACCAGCAGGCCGACGAAGGCCAAGGCGATGCTCATTGATTTGGTAATAGACACAACTTTCCTAGTTCTGCTAGACAATGATCAAGTCTCAAGCGCGCACCCGACGGCCAGGGGCCCTGCCAGAAAGCGGCGGGCCCAGCCAGCCTCAGCCCGCCGCGGCCCGAGGGAGCAAGCATACAACTCAACCTCCGGCGCAGCGGATTGGCGCGCGCTGTCGTCCCAAAGCATAACGCACCTGTCCGCGCCGCCTGGTGTGCACTGTAGCTAGTCCACCCCTACCTGTGAGACACCTAACGCTTGGCTGGGACTTTCGGCAGGAAAGGCCCCGGAATACGCCAAAGAACCGCGGATATCATTTTGATAACATCCGCGGGTCCTGGCTGATAACTGTGCGGTCTAGTTGAGCTTCTCCGCGATCAACTTGTTGACCTGGCCCGGGTCAGCCTTGCCCTGGGTGGCCTTCATGACTGCGCCCACGATGGCGCCGGTGACCTTCTTGTTGCCGGCCCGGTACTTCTCCACGATGTCCGGGTTGGCGGCCAAGGCGTCGTCGACGGCCTTCTCGATGGCGCCGTCGTCGCGGACGACCTCCAGGCCGCGCGCGGCGACGACCTCGTCGACGTCGCCCTCGCCAGCCAGCACGCCGTCGACGGCCTGGCGAGCCAGCTTGGTGGTCAGCTTGCCCTCGGCCACCAGGGCGCACACGCGGGCGACCTGCTGCGGGCTAATCGACAGATCGGCCAGGGCCACTCCCTGTTCGTTGGCCTTGCCGGAGAGGTAGGCCACCCACCAGGAGCGGGCATCGGAGGCCGGGGCGCCAGCCTCGACGGTGTCGACGATGAGGTCGAGGGCGCCGGCGTTGACCAGGTCGCGCATCTCCTCATCCGTCAGGCCCCACTCCTTCTGGATGCGGGCGCGGCGGACCCACGGCAGCTCCGGCAGCGTGGCGCGGATTTCCTCGACCCACTCGCGCGGGGCGATGACCGGCGGCAGGTCCGGGTCGTTGAAGTAACGGTAGTCCTCGGCGGTCTCCTTGGGGCGCCCCTTGGAGGTGGTGCCGTCGGCCTCCTGGTAGTGGCGGGTCTCCTGGACGATCTCGCCGCCGTCCTCGATGACCTGGGCCTGGCGCTGCATCTCAAAGCGCACGGCCTGCTCGACGGACTTCAGCGAGTTGATGTTCTTGGTCTCTGTGCGTGTACCAAACTCCTCCTGGCCGATGGGGCGCAGGGACAGGTTGGAGTCCACGCGCATGGAGCCCTGGTCCATGCGGGCATCGGACACGCCCAGGGCGGCGACCAGGTCGCGCAGGGCGGAGACGTAGGCCTTGGCGACCTCGGGGGCGCGCTCGCCGGCGCCGATGATCGGCTTGGTAACGATCTCGATCAGCGGGATGCCGGCACGGTTGCAGTCCACCAGGGACTTCGTCGCGCCGTGGATGCGGCCGTCGGCGCCGCCCAGGTGGGTCAGCTTGCCGGTGTCTTCCTCCATGTGGGCGCGCTCGATCTCGACGCGCCACTCAGTGCCGTCCTCGAGCTGGACGTCCAGGTAGCCGTCGTACGCGATGGGCTCGTCGTACTGGGAGATCTGGTAGTTCTTCGGCTGGTCCGGGTAGAAGTAGTTCTTCCGGGCGAACCGGGAGGACTCCGCGATGGAGCAGTTCAGCGCCAGCCCAATCTTGATGGCCCATTCCACGCCCTTGGCGTTAACGACCGGCAGCGCGCCCGGCAGCCCCAGGGACACCGGGTCCACGTTGCTGTTCGGAGCGGCGCTGAAATTGGTGGCCGAGGTGGAAAACATCTTGGTTTCGGTATCCAACTCGACATGCACTTCCATGCCCATGACGGGTTCAAACTTTTCCAAGACCTCATCGAAGTCCATCAGGTCATACATCGCAGCAGTCATGCGTGCCATCTTAGTACGTTATTTTTCTTCGCCGGCAACTGGTCTTTTTTGCCTATGCTGGGGCGCATGGATACCCCGAATAGCGTCGGCTCGGACCTCGTCAATGCCCCCTTGGTCAACGTCGTCTATTGCCGCAACTTACCCACCGCGAAAGACTTAGCCGCCGCCGTCCGCGACACCTTCGGCGACCAGCTCAGCCCGCTGGAGCCCGGCCCGAACCCGCAGCTGCAGGTGGCCCAGGCCCGCGACTGCACCATCACCTTCAAGCTTATCGATGCCGCCCCCGACCTTTCCGAGGTCGAGCCCCACCCGGAGCTCAACGACGGCTCGGTCGACGTGTCCAGCGCCACCAGCTACGTACTCGTCACGGTCTTCCCCGACAACGCGCACCTCGAGCGCGGCAAGAAATACCGGGAGGACCGCCTGCGCCAGCTCAACATGCTGTCGGTGGCCACCCTCGCCGCGCTTAAAACCCCGGGCGCGCTCGCGGCCTTGGTGCCGCGGGCCGGGGTGACCATTAGCGCGCCGCGCTTTATCCAGCTGGCCGATAGCGGCGAGCTGGCGATGACGGCCGCGGGCGTGTGGGTACGCCCCTCCGAGGACGCCGATCGCTGGTACGCCTACTCCGTCGGGCTCATCCAGGCCGGCCACCCGGAGGTGCAGATTCGCAACGCGCCCGGGGATCCCAACGATTTCTACGCGGTACTGCGCGGGCTCGTTTCTTATGTGCTGGACGGCAACACCGCCCGCGCGGGCGACTCCCTGACCATCGCCGAGGACCGGCCGGCCATCACCGTGGCCGAGGACAGCTGGGTCGTGGACCCGCAGCTGCCGGCGCTGCGCCTCGACGTCGCGTAGGCGCTTACCCTACCGCGGGCCCGCGCTAGCCGAAGAGCGCCTTGGCGGTGGCGTAGCGGGCGGGCGGGACGACCTTGAGCTCGCCGACGGCATCGGCAAGCGGGACCAGCTCAATCTTTTCCCCGTGCAGGGCCACGCACTGGCCGGACTT
Organism: Corynebacterium sp. 32222D000AT; assembly: GCF_053546955.1. Lineage (NCBI taxonomy): Bacteria > Bacillati > Actinomycetota > Actinomycetes > Mycobacteriales > Corynebacteriaceae > Corynebacterium > Corynebacterium sp. 32222D000AT. The sequence goes on from NZ_JBPPVW010000008.1 coordinate 49,563, forward strand.
GCCGGCGTGGGCGGCGCGGGCCGCGTGGACGCCGTAGCGCGTGGCCAGCACGCGGTCGTAGGCGGTCGGGGTGCCGCCGCGCTGGATGTGACCGAGCACCGTGGTGCGCACGTCGTAGCCGGTGCGGCGCTTGATTTCGTCGCCGATAACCTGGCCGATGCCGTTGAAGGTCTGGTGCCCGAACTGGTCGGTATCACCCTCGGTAAATTCCATGGTCCCCTCCTTCGGGAGGGCGCCTTCGGCCACGCAGATGATCCCGTACTTCTCCCCCATCTGGAAGCGGCGCTCCATGGCCTTGGTGATTTCGGCGATGTCGAAGGGTTCTTCCGGGATGACGGTGTAGTGCGCGCCGCCAGCCATGCCCGCGTGCAGCGCGATCCAACCAACGTGGCGTCCCATGACCTCCACGATGAGGATGCGGTTGTGGGACTCGGCGGTGGTGTGCAGGCGGTCGATGGCGTCGGTGGCCACGGAAACGGCCGTGTCGAAGCCGAAAGTAAAGTCGGTGGCGTTGACGTCGTTGTCGATAGTCTTCGGCACGCCGATGACAGGGATACCGTTGTCCGCCAGCCACTGCGCGCCTTTTAGGGTGCCCTCGCCGCCGATGGCGATGAGCGCGTCGACGCCGGCGTCGGCGAGGTTTTCCTTAATTTGGCCCAGGCCGGCCTTGAACTTGTCCGGGTGCAGGCGGCCGGTGCCCAGGATGGTGCCGCCGCGCAGGAGGATGCGGTCAATCTCGGCGTCGTCGTAGAGGTCGCGCCGGCGGTCTTCCATAAGCCCTACCCAGCCGTCTTCGTATCCGACCACCGTGTCGCCGAATTCGCTAGAGGCGGTGCGCACCACGGCGCGGATTACTGCATTCAGCCCGGGGCAGTCGCCGCCGGAGGTCAAGGTGGCAAGTCGCATGCTAACCAGCTTAACGCCTCTTGGCCTCCGCTGCCCCGCCGTGCAACGTATCCCGGAAGAAGCTGACCGTCACCAGGCCCGCGGCCAGCGCCGCGATGATCGCCCAGAGGGAGTGCGCCAGACCGGCGCCCAGGCCGAAGGCGGCCTGCCCGGCCTGCATGGCCGCCGAGACCACCGCCACGCCGATCACCGAACCGACCTGCCGGGCGGTGTTGTAGGCGCCGGAGGCGGCCCCCATGAGCGTGGGCGGCAGGTCGCGCATGGCGGTCGCGGAGTTGGTCCCCCAGATAAACGACTGACCCAGGCCCAGTAGCCCCAGCGGCAGGGCCAGCCACGCGGCCGCGTGCCCGCCAAGCATCACCCACCACGCAAGGACGAAGGATCCGAGCGAGACCGCGAATCCGAACTGCGACAGCGCCCGCGGGTGCAGCTTGTCCACCAGGATGCCGGCGAACGGGGTCACCAGCATGGAGACCACCGCCATGGGCACCACGATGAGCCCGGCCTGGTTGGCCGGCAGGTCCTGCACGTCCTGCATCCACATCATCATCGGCAGCATCATGGCCGCGGCCATAAAGCCCATGGTGGAGATGGAGGCCACGCCCAGGCTGTAGTTGCGGTCGGCAAAGAGCGCGGGCGGGATGAGCGGCTCGGTGCCGCGCTGGCCGGCCGTGGCCTGCAGGCGGGCGAAGACGATAATCCCGGCGATGCCGGCCGCCAGTAGGGCCCAGACCCACCAGCGCCAGCCGAGCTCGGGGCCCTGCTGGACGGCGAAGACGATGGCGGCCATGGCGACGAGGGAGACGGCGGCGGAGGTGGCATCGATAGCCCGGGCGACCGTCGGCAGCTTCGGCACCCAGCGGGTGGCCAGGATGATGGCGGCCGCCGCAAAGGGCAGGTGGAGCCAGAAAACGCCGTGCCAGCCGACCAGGCTGACCACCAGCCCGCCGGCCACGGGGCCGGTCAGCGAGGCCAGCGAGCCGACGATGCCCCACACGCCGAGTGCGCGGCCGCGGCGCTCGCGGGCGAAAACGCGGTTGATAACGGACATCGTCTGCGGCATCTGGATCGCGGCGCCCAAGCCTTGGACGGCGCGGGCGGCGATGAGCCATTCGATGCTGGGCGAGAGCGCGCACAGCAGCGCGCCGACGGCGAAGAGCCCCACGCCGAGGCGGAACATCAGCCGCTGGCCGTAGATATCGCCCAGGCGGCCGGTAAACAGCAGGGGGACCACGACGGCCAGCAGGTAGATGGACGAGACCCACATCGTCTGGTTGATGGTTGCTCCCATGTCTGCGGCGATGGCCGGCAGCGCCACGGCCACCATGGTCTGGTCCAGCAGGGAGATGAAAAACCCGAGGCTCAGCGCGATCATCGCGCGCCACGCCTGCGGTTCGGGCAACACCGTCGATGCCGCGGGCTGCTGCGGGGTTCTATCACGCGTCATGGACAACGAGTCTAGCCCTCCGGGCAGGCCGGCTTCCGAAACTGTTTACCGCGGGTCGCCGGGCGGACTAGGGTGGTGGCATGGGAATGATTGATATCAAGAAGCCAGAAAACGTCAGCACCGCCACGACGGTCACCCTGGGCCTTATCGGCGGTTGGGTCACGGCCAAGGAGACGGGCGTGCGCCCGCTGGGCGGCGTCATCCTGGGCGCCGCTGGCCTGTGGGCGGGCCGCTCCTGGGCGGCCAAGACGAATGCCGCCACCACCGCCGGCCTGTCGGCGCTCTACCTGGGCGCATTCGGCGCCTCGCACCCGCTGGCCAAGAAGATCGGCGCCTGGCCGTCCGTCTTGGCCGTGACCGCCGCGACCGCCGGCGCCGCCTACGCTCTCTCGGACGCCAAGTAGCCGAGAGGAACGCTTCTGCGCGGTCGGATTAGCTAATCCGCCGCGCCTTTTTCTTCGGCTTCCATCGCCGCGACGAATTCGCCCTTGGTGGACTGCCACAGGTCCTCGGTCATGCCGAGGCGCCAGTAGCCGGAGATGGACACGTCGGCCTTATCGACGCCGTTTTCCTTGAACAGGAAGCGGCGCAGGTCCTTAATCATCTCGGCCACGCCGTGGATGAACCAGCTGGTGCGGCCAGCCGGGATGCCGTGGTTGCGGACCGCGGCGGCCAGCGGCGCGCCCGGGGTCGCGCCGTTGCGGTAGACCCACTGGACGGTCGCCCCCGGGCGCTCGGGCATCTCGATCTCGTGGCCGGGGGCCTCGACCTCGACGAAGGCGGTCGCCTGCGCGCCCGCCGGCAGCTTCTCTAGGGCGGCGGCGACGGCCGGGGCGGCCGACTCGTCGCCGGCCAGGACGAAGGTGTCGTAGCCGGGCTCGGGCTTCCACTTGCCACCGGGGCCGGCGAACCCGAACTCGTGGCCCACCTCGACGTCGCGGGCCCAGGGGCCGGCGAGGCCGGCATCGCCGTGCAGGACGAAGTCGACCTCGCACTCCCCCGTCTGCGTGTCGACGCTGCGCAGGGTATAGGTGCGCGTGACCGGGCGCAGGTGCCGCGGCTGGTTGGCGCGGGCCTCGGCTAGGTCGAAGGGCCAGGCGTAGTCCGCGCCCTCGGGCACGAAGAGGATCTTGATGTAGTGATCCGTCTTGTCGAGGTCCTGGCCCACCAGGTCCGGCGCGGAGATAGTCAGGCGCACCATGTCGGGGGAAATCTGGCGCTTAGCGGTGACGGTGGCGCCGTGCGCCTTGCGCTTCGGCTTGCGCGGCGCCGGCGCCTGGCCCGCGGCCGCGGCGGCCTTTTCCTCGCGTCGGCGCAGCTTGGCCGCCCGCTTTTCTTCCTTGCGGGCACGGCGGGAATCGTAGTGGGCGTGGTCCTGCCCGGCCTGGAAACCGCGCTCGAAGCCGCTGTCAAAGCCGGCCCCGAAGCCTTGGGTAAAGCCGGCCTGAAAACCGGCACGGTACGGGTCGTCAGGGATGTATGCAGAATTCTCGCTCATTTGGGTAAGGCTACCCTACAGAAATTTTTCTCGCTAGGGCCCAATAGTCACCAGCTGCGCAGTCTGGTCAGCGAGATCACCACCGGCCGCGAGACACGACTGTGCCGCGAGTCACACTATAGGCTGGGGCGCGCACCACCCATTCAACCCCAAGGAGTGATTTCCATGTCCAGCACCGGTAGCGTCAGCGCCTCCCCCAACGGCCTGTTGATGGCCCTCATCCAGTACCCCGTCCCCGTGGTCAACCACCCCGACGACGTGCAGCGCAACGTCGACGAGATTTGCCGCATGGTAGCCAGCACCAAGGCCGGCTACCCGGAGCTCGACCTCATTGTCTTCCCCGAGTACTCCTCGTCCGGACTCAACACCAAGATCTGGTCCTACGACGAGTTCCTCATCGGCCTCGACGACCCCAAGGTCGAGCAGTACAAGGCCGCCTGCCGCGACAACGACGTCTGGGGCGTGTTCTCTATCATGGAGCCCAATCACGAGGAGGGCAAGCCGCCGTTTAACACCGCCATCATGATCGACAACACCGGCGAGATTGCCCTGCACTACCGCAAGCTGCAGCCCTGGACCCCGATCGAGCCCTGGTACCCGGGCGACCTCGGCATGCCAGTGGCCGACGGCCCGAAGGGCTCCAAGATTGCCCTGAACATCTGCCACGACGGCATGTTCCCGGAGCTGGCCCGCGAGGCCGCCTACAAGGGCGCGAACGTCTACATCCGCATCTCCGGCTACTCCACCCAGACCCAGGACTCCTGGATCATGACCAACCGTTCCAACGCCTACCAGAACCTCATGTTCACCGCGTCGGTGAACCTGGCCGGCTACGACGGCACCTTCTACTACTTCGGCGAGGGCAACGTCTGCAACTACGACGGCGGCATGATTTCCGAGGGCCACCGCAACCCGGGCGAAATCGTTACCGCGGAGATCTACCCCGCGCTCGCCGACCAGGCCCGCCAGAACTGGGCGCTGGAGAACAACATCTACAACCTAGGCAACCGCGGCTACGTCGGCTACCCCGGCGGCAAGACTGAAAACTACCTGACCTGGGTCCGCGACCTAGCCAACGGCGAATACAAGCTGCCGTGGGACGACAAGGTCCGCATCAAGGACGGCTGGAAGTACTACCCGGATGGCCCTCAGCTAGGCCCGCTGCCGGACGAGTACAAATAAGGTGACGAACCCTAGTAAGGGCTAGCCTTCCCCGGACAAACACTTGACCCCTCCCGCAAGCGCGGGAGGGGTCAAATTGAGGAATTACGCGGCGGGACTGTCAATATCCGCGTCTGAAGAACGCCTTAGGCCGTGGCACCTGCCGGACCAGTCTGGTCGGCGGTGGTGTCCGGCTGGACGACGCCTTCGTCGTCTACGTTAGCAGTCTCGGCACCGGTGTTCCCAGCCTGGGATGCATCCTGGTTCACTTCTGCCCCCGGGACAGGGGTCTGGTCACTTGCCGCGCCCTCAGCTTCCGGAGCGGTCGCCGGGGCGCTTGCCTCCGGCTGGGTGGAAGCGTCCGGGCCCACCGGCTGGGTAGCCGGGGCGGCGTTGCCACCCTCCTCGGTCTGGGCGGGCTTGAACTCGATGGCGTCGTCTCCGGCGGCCAGGGCCAGAGTGGAGTTATCGAGCTGGTAGATGGCCGGCTTGGACTCGAGAATCTTGGTGATGGCGGCGGCATCGGCCATCGCGGCCGGCTCGCAGGCCATCTGGGTCGAGGTGATGGTGCCGACCTCGAGGGCACCCTCGGAGTCGAAGCTGTACTCGGCGTTGCCGCCGTTGCAGCCGTCCTCGAAGCTCAAGGTGCCGTCGTCCTGCAGCGTGATGCTGACGGCATCCGGCTTGACGGTGGAGACCAGCTTGCCGGAGATGGTCTCGTTGCCGCCCTTCGGCTGCAGCTTGGTGGCCCCCTCCGGCAGGGTGGTCACCAGCTCGGACTTTGCTTCCTCGCCGCCCTCGGACGGGGTGGCGGTGGCGGCATCGCCGGAAGTAGCGGCCGCTGCGGACTCAGTGGACTCGGTCGTCTCGCTGCCGGCGGCAGTCGAGGCGGCCTCACTGTTGGAGCTCAAGCCCAGCAGCTGCTCGAGCAGCTCCGGGGTCACGACGCTGGACAGCTGGTCCACGCCGGAAGTTTCTTGGTCAGGTTCTGGAGAATCGGTGGGCGCGGCCAGTGCTGCCGGGGCCGACAGGGCAAGGCCGGCGGCCACGGCGGTCGAAGCGGTCAGGGTCTTGATTTTCTTGGAAACCATGGTCCATAACCTACCGTCACAATCGTCACACGCAACCCATCCGATACAAAAAGAAGGTTCCCCGTATAGAAAAAACAGGGAACCTTCAGGAAACGGCGGCGGCTAGTTCGCCGAGTCGCGGCCGGCCTCGTAGGCGGCGCCGACCTTGTACAGGCGGTCGTCGGCAAAGGCCGGGGCCATGATCTGCAGGCCGGTCGGCAGTCCGGAGTCGCTGGCCATGCCGGACGGCACGGACATGCCGCACAGGCCCGCCAGGTTCAGCGGCAGGGTGCACAGGTCGAAGTTGTACATGGCCATCGGGTCTTCGACCTTCTCCCCCAGCTTGAACGCCGTGGTCGGGGTGGTCGGTGAGACCAGCACGTCGACCTGCTCGAAGGCCTTGGCGAAGTCCTGGGCGATCAGGGTGCGCACGCGCTGGGCCTGCAGGTAGTAGGCGTCGTAGTAGCCCACGGACAGCGCGTAGGTACCCAGCATGATGCGGCGCTTGACCTCGGGCCCGAAGCCCTCGGCGCGGGACATGCTCATGACCTGCTCGGCGGAGTGGGTGCCGTCGTCGCCGACGCGCAGGCCGTAACGCATGCCGTCGAAACGGGCCAGGTTAGACGAGACCTCGCAGGGCATGATCAGGTAGTAAGCGGCCAGGGCGTCGTCGAAGTGCGGGCAGTCGATCTCGACGGTCTCGGCGCCCTGGGCGACCAGCTGGTCCACGGCCTGGTGGTAGGCCTCCATTACGCCGGGCTGCCAGCCGTCGCGCTCGAACTGCTTGATGAGACCGACCTTGACGCCGCTGAGATCGCCCTGCGCGCCCTCGCGGGCGGCGGCGACTACGTCAGCGACCGGCTTGTCCACGCTGGTGGCATCGAAGGCGTCGTGGCCGGCAATGACCTCGTGCAGCAGCGCAGTGTCCAGGACGGTGCGTGCGCACGGGCCCGCCTGGTCCAGGGAGGAGGCCGCGGCGATGAGACCGTAGCGGGAGACGGTGCCGTAGGTCGGCTTCACGCCGACGGTGTTGGTCAGGGCGGCCGGCTGGCGGATGGAACCGCCGGTATCGGTGCCGATGCCCAGCGGGGCCTGGCCGGCGGCCAGCGCCGCGCTGGTGCCGCCGCCGGAACCGCCCGGGGTGCGCTCGGTGTCGTAGGGGTTATGCACCGGGCCGTAGGCGGAGTTCTCGCTGGACGAGCCCATGGCGAATTCATCCAGGTTGGTCTTGCCCAGGATCGGGATGCCGGCCTCGCGCAGCTTGGTGACCACGGTGGCATCGTAGGGCGAGATCCAGCCCTCGAGCATCTTGGAGGCCGCGGTGGTCGGGGCATCGGTAGTAGTCAGCAGGTCCTTCAGCGCCAGCGGGACGCCGGCCAGGGCCGAGGCCGGCTGCTCACCGGCGTCGAGGGCCTTATCGACGGCATCGGCGGCCGCCAGCGCTTCCTCCGCGCCGACGTGGAGGAAGGCGTTGAGCTCGTCGTTGGTCTCGGCGATGCGATCAAGGAAGGCCTGCGTGACCTCGCGGGAGGAAAGCTCCCGGGAGTGGATCTTGTCCGCCAGCTCGGCGGCGCTCAGAGAGGTAATCCCCTCGTTCGGGGCAATAAAGGTGCTCATTTACTCTCCTCCCAGAATCTGCGGAACCGCGAAACGATCGTCCTCTGCGGCCGGGGCCTGATCCAGCGCCTGCTCGGCGTTCAGGGTCCGCACCACCTTGTCCTCGCGCATGGTGGCGTTCAGCGAGTGCGGGTGGCTCATCGGCTCGACGCCGTCGGTGTCCACCTTGCCCACCGCGGAGACCGAGTCCACGATTTCATCAATCTGGCTAGCAAACTGTTCGAGCTCTTCCTCGCTCAAGGCCAAGCGGGAAAGCTTAGCCAGGTGCGCGACCTCGTCACGCGAAATCTCAGACACGCGAACTCCATCCCTTCTTCTTGCGCGCCGCCCACACTGGCCTGGCCTACCCAGCAGGCAGGCGACCAGGCTCCCGGACCGGCGCACGGTAGTGTTTAGCTTTTGCTCCTCACCATGCTACTGCACCGCCCGCCGCAGGCGCGTAGGTGGTCTCCGACTAGAGGAACTGCCGCACCAGCGCCACGAGCGCCACGACGACGATGACGGCCCGCAAGACCTGGTTCGGCAGGCGCTTGGCCACCTGCGCGCCGACCAGGCCGCCGACGAGTCCCCCGGCCGCGACGACCGCCACCCCGATCCAGAGGATCTCGGCGCCGAAGAAGGCCCAGGCGATGAGGTAGACCAGCGCGGCGGTGACGTTGACGAACAGGGACAAGAAATTCTTCACCGGGTTGATGGCCTTGAGGCTGCGCCCGGTCATCACCGACAGGATGGCCATATACAAAATGCCCTGGGCCGCGGTGAAATAGCCGCCGTAAACCGCGGCCAACCCCATGGGGGCTACCACCCGGGGCCGGCGGTAGGCCCCGCCCACCTCAGCGCCGGAGGCGGCATCGTTAGCCGTGCCTTGCCCGGACTGGGAGCGCCCGGAAAGCCACCGGGTCAACCGCGGCTGGAAGGTCACCATTACCAGTGCCACGACGATGAGGATGGGGATGACGAAGTCGAGGGCATCCGACGGCGAGGCTAGCAACAGCAGGGAGCCGGCGGCCGAGGCCACAATGGTCACCACCACCAGCGGGCCCAGGTAGGGCAACTCGCGCCGGATTTCTTTACGGAAACCCCACGCTGAGCCCACCGACGCGAACATCATGCCGGTGGTGTTGGTGCGCACCGCCACCCCCGGCGGCACGCCCAGGGCCAGCAAGACCGGCAGGGTGAGCAAGGAGCCCGAGCCCACCGCGGAGTTGATAATCCCGGCCAGCACGGCCATAGCGAAAAGCAAAGCACCGCTAACAATGGACATGTTGGGCTCCTCTCCTTGGGGGATACTTACGCGGGCGGTTTAACGTGTCTCACATAGTAGTGCGCGCACGCTGCGTTTTCGCTATTAGTTTCCCCGGAAAGAAATTTATAGGCGGGGCGTCTATTGAGACTTGCGACACCCGGCGGGTAGTATTTACGGGAAAACAAACCGTATTAACCGCGCTAGCCACAGAAAGAATTGTCTACTATCATGTCCTTCCTCATCCGCGTTCTTCTTCCCGACACCCCGGGCAGTTTAGGCCAACTGGCCGACGCGATCGGCATGGTAGACGGCAATATTCAGTCGGTCGATATTGTTGAAAACTTCCCCGATGGCACCGTCATGGACGACATCGTGGTGGAGCTCGCCGCCGGCGGCATGGCCGATTCGCTCATTACGGCCGCCAGCACCGTCGACGGCGTCGAGGTGGATTCCATCCGCCCGTTCTCGGGCCGGGTGGATCGCCGCGGCCAGATTGCGCTGCTGGCCCGCGTGGCCTCCCACCTGCACGACGTGCGCGCGGCGATGACCGAGGTGGTCGCCGCCATCCCGAAGGCGCTGACCTCGACATGGGCCATCGTCATCGATAACAACGAGCCGATCCACCGCATCGCCAGCTCGGACGCCGCCCCGGAGGACGACGGGACGACCCCGCACGACATCGACGTCACCCAGGCCCGCGCTCTTAACCCAGAGGCCGATTCCTGGATCCCGGCCTCCTGGTCCCTGTTGGACTCGGCGCTGGCCGCCGCCCCCATCGGCGATACCGGCCTGGTCATGGCCATCGGCCGCACCGGCGGGCCCGATTATCTGGCCTCCGAGGTCGAGCACCTCGGCAACCTGGGCACCATCCTGGGCGCTTTCTTGAGCGACGGCCACGCGGGCACCGCGGACTAGTCCAGCAGCCGGCGCAGTCCTTCCGCCGCGCTATCCACTACGGTCCCGGCGGCGGCCTGTACGTCCCGCGGGGCCCAGGGGAAGGAGAAGGCCTGGCGGGAGAGCTGGAACATGGACAGATCGTTCCAGGAATCCCCGAAGCTGTAGATTTCCATCTCCTCCCGGTCCCAGCCGGCGTGCCGGGCCAACCATTCCACGCCGGCCCCCTTGGTGGTCCCGGCCGGCAGGATGTCCACGAAACCCTGGTTCTTAGTGGACTCGACCTCGTAATTGTCCAGCACCCAGCGGTGAATCTCGTCCTGGACCTGCGGGTTATCCGGCGTCCAGGTCGCCACGGCCACGAAGTCCTGGTCCGGGATGGTCTCCGGCGTCGCGTAGGCGACCTGGGTGATAACCCCGGTGCCTTCCGTGCTCACGCACTCGCGGAAGCAATAGTCCAGCCCGGTATGGGAAATCCCGTAGACGTTAGTGCCGGGGCGCTCGGCCAGGCTGCGGACCAGCTGGGTCACCGTCTCCTTGTCCAGGCCGGCGCGGTGGACGACCTGCCGGTTCTTGTCCGCGATGATCGCCCCGGTAACCAGGATGGAGTAGTCGAATTCCACCCCGGAGCCGGCCAGCGCCCGGTAGGCCTCGTTGTAAGACTTACCGGTCGCCGCGACCGCGATATTGCCGGCCGCCTGCCACTCGGCGATGGCCTCGGCAATATCCGGGGCGAGCCCGTCCGGGAAGTAGATGGTCCCGTCGAAATCGAAAGCGGCAATCTTCATGCAGTTGGTCCTTCCTCCAGGCTTCGGCGGTAACGCTTGCGGCGTCTTAAGCCTCCAGCCTATCCGTCGGCGTCTTCGCCGGCCGGCGCGCCATGAGCTAGCAGGTCCTCGAAGCCGGCCTCATCCAGGATGGGCACGCCCAGGTCCTGGGCCTTTTGTTCCTTAGAACCGGCGTTCTCCCCGGCGACCAAAAAGTCCGTCTTCTTCGACACGGAGCCGGTGGCCTTCCCGCCGCGGCTGACGATGGCCTCCTTGGCCTCGTCGCGGCTGTAGCCTTCCAGGGTGCCGGTGACCACGATGGTCAGCCCCTCCAGGGTCTGGGGGCGGCGGGATTCGGCGGCGATCTCCATGCGCACGCCCGCGGCGGCCCAGCGCTCGACGATGTTGACGTGCCAGTCGACCTCGAACCAGGACTTGAAGGACTCGGCGATGATAGTGCCCACGCCCTCGGTCTCCGCCAGTTCCTCGACGTCGGCGGCGCGCAGTGCTTCCATCGAGCCGTAGCGGGTGGCCAGCGCCCGCGCCGCGATGGGCCCGACGTGACGGATGGACAGGGCCACGAGCACGCGCCAGAAGTCGCGCTCCTTGGCCTCGCCGAGGTTGTCCAGTAGCGCACGGCCGACCGTGTTGACCGCGATGTTGTCCGCGGACTTCGGCCCCTTGGCCTTCTTGTCCGCCTTGGAGGTGTAGACGTCGGAGGCCAACAGCTTTTCCTCGGTCAGCTCGAACAGCTCGGCCTCGTCTTCCAGGATGCCCTGTTCGATGAGATCCCAGGCGCCCTTCTCCCCCAGCGCCTCGATATCGAGCGCCTTGCGGGAGGCCAAGTATTCTAGCCGCGCCGACAGCTGCGCCGGGCACGAGCGGGTGTTCGGGCAGCGCCAGTCGGCGTCGCCCTCTTTTTGCGGCGCGAGCGGCGTCCCGCAGGAGGGGCAGTTGTCCGGGAAGGTCCACTCGACCTCGCTGCCGTCGCGGGCCTCGACGACCGGCCCCAAGACCTCGGGGATAATTTCGCCCGCCTTGCGGATGACCACGGTGTCGCCCACCAGCACGCCCTTGCGCTTGACCTCGGACTGGTTGTGCAAGGTGGCCATGGAGACCGTCGAGCCGGAGACGAAGACGGGATCCATCACCGCGAACGGGGTCACGCGCCCGGTGCGGCCCACGCCGACCTGGATATCCCGCAGGACGGTGGTGACCTCCTCGGGCGGGTACTTGTAGGCAATCGCCCAGCGCGGTGCCCGGGAGGTCGCGCCCAGCTGGCGCTGGGAGGCCAAGTCGTCGACCTTGACCACCAGCCCGTCCATCTCGAAGATGGCGTCGTGGCGGTGATCGGCCCAGTAGTTCACGCGCTCGATTACTTCTTCCGCCGAGTGCACCTGCTCGGTGTACGGCGAGACCGGCAGCCCCCAGGCCGCCAGGGCTTGGTAGGCGTGGTACTGCGAATCCGGGCTGAAGCCCTCCCGGGCGCCGATGCCGTGGCAGACCATCTTCAGACGCCGCTTTTTCACCTCCGCCGGGTCCTTCATCCGCAGCCCGCCGGTCGCGGAGTTGCGCGGGTTGGCGAAGGCCGGCTTGCCGTCCTCGACGCGCTCGGCGTTGATCTCGGCGAAGTCTTCCGGCCGCATGTAGACCTCGCCGCGGACCTCGACCAGCTCCGGCACGGGGAAGTCCGCGGTGTCCTGCAGCTGCTGCGGGATATCCTCGATGACCCGGGCGTTGGCCGTAATGTCCTCGCCGACCTGGCCGTCGCCGCGGGTGGCCGCGGAGACGAGGCGCCCGGAACGGTAGACCAAGTCGATGGAGAGCCCATCGATCTTCAGCTCGGTCAGGTAGGTCTTCGCCGGGGTGCGGGTCAGCCAGTCGCGCATCTCCGCCTCGCTGAAGACGTTGTCCAGGCTCATCATGCGCTCGAGGTGTTCGACGTCAGCGAACGGCGAGGCCGCGCCCACCTCCCGCGTCGGCGAGTCCGGGACCGCCAGCTCCGGGTGCTTTTCCTCCAGTTCCTGCAGGCGGCGGAAAAGCTGGTCGAAGTCGGCGTCCGGGATGACCGGCTGCTCGTTGTAATAGAGCTGACGATGCCGCCGTACTTCCTGGGCGAGCTCGTTCCATTCGCGTTGCACATCTGCTGGATTAGTCACGGTGCCCCAGTCTAGTCGCCGCGCCGACGCTTCCCGCCCGGCGGGTAAATTCGCAGCGTTTGGCCAGCCAGCCGCGTGTGTCCGGGGTGGCGACTAAGGTTAAGCCCATGAACTTCGACGCGACCCGCATGCTCTCCTTTGACCTGGAAACCACCTCGACCGATCCCCGCTCCGCCCGCATCGTTACCTCCGCGCTGGTCACCATTGACGGCCGCCACGTGGAAAAGAAGGAGATGCTGGCCGATCCCGGCGTCGAGATCCCCGAGGCCGCCGCCCAGGTCCACGGGATTACCACCGAAAAGGCCCGCGCCGAGGGCCGGCCGCACGACGAGGTCCTAGAAGAAACCGTAAGCGCCATCAAGCAGGCCTGGGACAACGGCCTGACCCTGGTGGTCTATAACGCGGCTTATGATCTCTCGGTCCTGCGGGCCCTGACCGGCGACTTCACCGTCACCGGCCCGGTCTACGACCCCTTCGTCATCGACCGGGTCATGGACAAGTGGCGCAAGGGCAAGCGCACCCTGGGCACGGTCTGCGAACACTACGGGGTCAGCCTGGACAACGCGCACGAGGCCACCGCGGACGCCCTGGCCGCCGCACGGGTGGCCTGGAAGCAGGTGCGCCAGGTTTTCCCGGAGCTCGCCCAGAAGGACGTGGACGAGCTGATGGAGTTCCAAGCCGTGCGCTGGTACCACGATCGGATGGACTTCAAGAAGTACCTGGAGGGCAAGGGCCGGGATGCCGACAGCGTCTCCACCGCGTGGCCGATGATCAGCTAGAGCTCGAAGCACCGCGCCGAAAACCTAGTGACTCACCGAAGTCTCCAGAGTCTCCAGAGTCTCCAGCGACTCCTCAAGTCTCCAAAATCTCCGTTTTCTCCAAAGTCTCCAGCTGATAGGATCCGGGTCATGTCTGCTCCTTCCCTCCCGCGGGACAACCCGTTCCGCCCGACCTTCGGCGCCGCTCCCCTGTATTGGGTCGGCCGCGAGGTCATCCTCCGTTCCTTCGAGCGCGCGCTCGTCGGCGCCGCCGGCACGCCCGGGCGCTCGCTGGTCATTAGCGGATCCCGCGGCATTGGCAAGACGGTCCTGCTCAACGAACTCGAAGACCGCGCCCGCACGCAGGGCTGGATCGTGCTGCGCGCCTCCGGCCGCAGCCCCATCGTGGAAGATTTCGTGGAGACCACCATCCCCGCGGCCATTGAGGGCATCAGCCCGCGGCCGACCACGCGGGTGAAGCAGGTCGGCCTCGGCAAGGTGGCCAGCATCGGCTTCGACACCGATGACCAGGCGCCTTACAAGCACAACCTCAACACCCGGCTGCGCGAGTTGTCCGGCCACCTCACCGGCACCGGGATCCTTATCAGCATCGACGAGGCCCAGGACGCCTCCCTGGAGGATCTCACGACCATCGCCGTCGCCTACCAGGACCTAATCCGCGACGATCTTAACGTCGCGCTCGTGGTGGCGGGACTGCCCCAGGGCATCGACAAGCTGCTGAGCCTGCCGGGAGCTACCTTCCTGCGGCGGGCGGAAAAATACCTGCTGGGCCCCTTGAACCAGTCTCTGACGGCGGAGGCCTTCGAGTTGACCGCCCGCGACAGCGGAATCAGTTTCAGCCCGGCCGGCATCCAGGCCGCGGTGGCGCTCTCCCACGGCTACCCCTACCTCGTGCAACTGGTCGGCTCCCTGGCCTGGCAGCAGGCGGACCTGCGCGCGGGCGGCGAGGACGGTGCCGTCATTACGGAGGAGGATGTCGCCGAGATAGCGCCCCAGGCCATTTCCCTGATGGGCACGCAGGTCCACCAGCCGGCGGTCAAGGAGCTCTCGCCGGCGCTGCGGGAATTCCTGGAGGCCATGGCCCAGGCCGCACCCACCGACCCGGTGGCGGTGCACGATATCGCCGCGTCGTTGGGCCGGACCCTGCGTTCCCTGTCGGGCACGCGCCAGCGGCTCATCGACGCCGATATCATCGAGGCACCCCGCTACGGCGAGCTCAACTTCACTCTGCCCTACCTGCGCGACTTCCTGTTGGCGCGGGATTCCGGCGGGCGGGTCAGCTAAAGATCCCCCGCGTCCCGCTCGAGCATCGCCGCCACTCGATAAGCCAGCCGGTAGTCCCTGGCGGGTGACTCCGGCCGGGCCGGGTAGACGTCCACCGCGTGGGTCAACAGCGTGCGCGGCAGGCCCAGCCGGTCCAGCAGGCGCGCGATAGCGATCGCTACGCCCCGGGCGGTATCCGGCTGGCCGGGCACTGCGTCAGCGGCCGTAATGCCGAGGCCGACGCGCGAGCCAGCATCCAGGTGCTGGCCCAGCCCGTCCAAGTCCCGGGGGTTAACCAGCTGCGGCAGGTCCAACAGCACCGTTTGCGCGGTGCGTGCCAGCTCCCACTGGGGCCTGTCAAGGTGCAGGTACTGGGAATCGAAGCGCGCCAGGGTATCCGCGGCGACTTCCGCGGGCACGGCCGCGATGTCGTCGAAGTCCGTCACCCCCGGCAGCGTGCCGGCCAGGATCTGGCCCAGGTAGGGCTCGTCGAGTTGCAGCACGACCTGCGCGCCGAAGCGGCGGGCCACGTCGGCGGAATGGCGGGCAAGGCCTTCTTGCAGACCGAGGAAGAGGTCGCGGCGCGCCCCACTATCAGTGATGACACGGTGCCCGTTGGCCAGCTCAATGGCGGCGGACAGGCTCCACGGCCCGACGGCCTGGATCTTGACTTCGGGCACGCTTTCGCCCCAGACGTCCTGGATTTCGTCCAGGTCGCGTTCCATCCGGTCCCAAGCCCGGCGGGTCAGCAGCTGCGGCCGGTCGGTCATCTGCCAGGCGCGCGGGCCGCGGTCGACCGCCACGAATTCCACCAGCCCGGCGGTGCGGCCGATAGCGTCCGAGCCCAGCCCGCGGTCGGGCAGCTGCGGCAGGTGCGGCAGGTCGCCGGTCTCCCCCAGCACGATGTCGGCGGCCTCCGGCATGGAGGTGCCGGGCATAGGGCCGAGCCCAAATCCAGTCACGCTGTCACCTTCTCCTTCGTGGGGCGCAGCCGCCTAGGCCGTCTCGCAAATGGTGCCGGAGCCCAAGACGATGTCGCCGAGCTCGTCCTCTGTCGGCAGGTAAAGCACGGCGGCCTGCCCCCGGGCCACGCCGGAGAGCTCGCCGTGCAGCTCCAGCCGCATGTAGTCGGCCGCGCGATCGATGTGCGCGGTGCACGGGACGACCGAGCCGTGGGCGCGCACCTGGACCTCGCACTCCAGCGTGCCGTCCATGGCCGGGTGCAGGTACTTGAGCCGGTCCGCGCCAATGGCGGTCACGGCCAAGTCCTCTCGCGCGCCGACGGTGACGGTGCCGGTGGCGGCGTCGATATCCGTGACGTAACGCGGCCGGCCGTCAGCGGCGGGCTGCTTGATGTCCAGGCCCTTGCGCTGGCCGATGGTGTAGTTCCAGGCGCCGTCGTGCGTTTTAAGCTCCTGGCCCTCCTGGTCCACAATCATGCCCGGGCGCAGGCCGATGCGCGCGCCCAGGAAGGCCTGGGTGTTGCCGTCGGGGATAAAGCAGATGTCGTAGGAATCCGGCTTCTTAGCGGTGGAAAAGCCGTGCGCGGCCGCCTCCTCGCGGATCTGCGGCTTCGGGGTGTCCCCGATGGGGAAATAGCAGTGCTCCAGCTCATCGGCGGAAATCACGCCCAGCACGTAGGACTGATCCTTGTTCTCGTCCTTGGAGCGGCGCATATAACCGTCCCGGTCCAGCGTCGCGTAGTGGCCGGTGGCCACCGCGTCGAAGCCCAAAGCCATGCCCTTTTGTAGCAGGGCCCGGAACTTGATCTTTTCGTTGCAGCGCAGGCAGGGGTTGGGGGTCTCGCCGCGTGCATAAGAGTCCACGAAGTCCCCGATGACCTCTTCCTTGAACTGCTCGGAGAAATCCCAGACATAGAACGGGATTCCCAGCTTGTCGCAGATGCGGCGGGCGTCGGCGGAGTCCTCCAGCGAGCAGCACCCGCGGGCCTTCTCACGCGTCTGCTGCGCGTCCTTGTGCAGCGCCAGGTGCACACCGACGACGTCGTGGCCCGCCTCGACCGCGCGGGCAGCCGCCACGGAGGAATCCACTCCGCCACTCATCGCCACCAGTACTCGCACGCCGCGCCACCTTTCTTCCTATCACTGCCGCCTGCCGGATTATCCAAAGCGGCTCAAAAGTCTACTCCCTCGGCCCAACGCAGGGATAATCCTCGCCATTCCCGGCCAGCGTCGGGCCGGAACCTCGGCCCGCTGGCCCCGGTGTCTACAGTAAGGGGTCATGGGTAGGAAACGGAACCGGAGCAGCCAGCCCGGCGAGGGCATCGTTGGCGTCTACGACATCGACACGGGCCAGGCCGAGGTCGTGGCGGATGAGTTCCGCCGGGACGGCTATATCCTCAACGTCAACGGCGTGCCCAGCAGCCACATCGTGCTCGGCTCCCCGGGCGAGCTGGAGTTTGAGTACATGCGCTGGATCGCCGCCGCGGTCGAGGTGCTCAACCCCGTCGACCCGGCCGCGCTGCGCGTTACCCACCTGGGCGGGGCGGGCTGCTCGCTCCCCCGCTATTTCGCGGACCTGTGGCCGCGCTCGCGGCATACGGTCGTGGAGTTAGATGCCAAGCTCGCGGAGCTGACCCGCACGCTTTTCGATGTGCCCCGCGCGCCCACGGTCAAGATTCGAGCCGGTGAGGCCCGCGCGGAGACGATGGCCTTCCAGCCGGCCAGCCGGGATATCATCATCCGCGACGTCTTCGCCGGGGCCACCACCCCGCGCCCGCTGACCACGGTGGAGTTCTTCGCCGCGTGCCGAAACGCCCTGTCGGCCGCGGGCCTATACGTATCCAACTGCGGCGATCACTCAGATTTGCAGGGCGCCAAGGCGGAGCTGGCCGGCATGGCCGAGGTCTTCGACCACCTAGCCGTCATCGCCGATCCACCGATGCTCAAGGGCCGCCGCTACGGCAACATCATCCTGATTGGTTCCGCGACACCCCTGCCCGCGGCCGGATCACAAGAAGCCGCGGCGCTAGCCAAGCGGCTTCTAGGCGGGGCGGTCCCCGCCCACTACAAAGACGAGTCTTTCACCCGCAAGTTTATCGGCGGGGCTAGCCCACGACGCGACTAACGATGCCGGCCAGCTGCTGCACGTCCAGCTGCCCGCCGTTGGCCCCCGCGGCCGCAGCAGCCTGGGTAGCATCCGCGACCGTCTGGTCGTCGACTTCGATGCCGGCGGTGTGCCCGGCGTTTTCCAGCAGCAGCGCCAGGTCACCGACGGAGTAGTCGCCCGCGGCCATGGCTTCGAGCTGCTCGACCGGCAGGGCGCCCTCGGCGTTGAGCTTTTCCACGTAGCCGATAAGGCCCTCGGCGGCATCACGGTCGATGCCTGCCTCACCCGCGGCCTCGGCCAGCTGCGGCGCGGCGGCCACGCCGGCGGCGATGGCCAGGATGGCGGCGACCAGGGCGGTCGAGTCCTTGCCCAGGTCCGGGGCGCCGGTTACCACGAGGTCCTCGAGGACCCCGCCGAAGTCGACGTAGTTGCCGGCGCTGAAGGAATCCAGCTGGGCGTGGGTGCCGTTGAACAGGTTCATGTCCACCTGGGTGGGGATGCCAGCAACCTTGCCGGAGCCGGAGCGCTGCCAGAAGGACAGCTTGTCCCAGCCGCCGACCGGCTGCGGGGCCGCGTCCTGGTAGGCGGCCAGCCACAGCGGGTACTCCGCGAACTGGGTGGTATTACCCATCTCCACTTCCCAGAAGTACTTGTAGGTGTAGATCATCGGGGTCCGGCCGGTCAGCCGCTTGAGCTCATCGGTGAATTCGCGGACCCAGGCCTGCATCTGCTGCGGGTTCTTGCCGTCGGTGACCTCGATGTCGAGCACCGGCGGCAGCGACTGGTCCGCCACCAGGGCCAGCTGGGAGGCGAAGTGCGCGGCCTGCGTCTTCGCGTCCGTGTTTGGGCGCCCGTAGTGGTAGGCGCCGACCTTTAGCCCGCTGGCGGCCGCGGCGTTGGCGTCGACGGCGAAGTGCGGGTTGCTAAAGCCCTCGCCCTCGGAGGCCTTGACGAAAGCGAAGGACTGCCCGTCGGATTTCACCTGTCCCCAGTCGATGGGGGCTCCACCCGGGTGCTGGTGGGCGGCGACATCCACGCCGGCGGGCGCAGACGTGCTCATCGGCGCGGCGTTCGCGGGAGCGGCGGCGGTAGCGACGAGAGCGCTGGCGACAACGGCGGTCAGGGCGGACTTGAGCGACTTAGTGACGGTCATGCCGGCGAGTGTACCGACTAAACCACAATAGTCACACAAGTAACACGCGTTTCATTCTATTTTTCTTTCGCCGACCGCCGGGCTCGCTTCCACGTCTGCACCGCGGCCCAGGCCTGCCCGACGTTGAGCTCGGGCAGGTAGGCACTCGTCGCCGCCAGGCCGATGGCCGGCAGTTTCAGCTCGTCGTCGTAGCAGAGGAACCAGGGGCGCTCAGCCGGCAGAAATTTGCGCTTGCTGGCCGCCAGGGTCCGGAAGCCGTAGAGCGGCTCCAGCTCCTGGCCCACCCGGGACAACGCCTGATCCAGCCAGCTGGGATCCTCCGCCGCGCCGGCCAGCGGGGCGCCCGACAGGGAAATCCATTCGCAGCCGCGATCTGCGGCGATGATGAGCGCCTCGGAAATCAAAAGCTCCATCACGCCTTTAAAGCCGTCCGCGGCCCGGCGCATCACGTCCAGGGTGTAGCCGATTACCTGGCCGTCGCGACGGACCGGCAGCCAGCTGGTGACCCCGTGCAGCCTGCCTTCCTCATCGAGGGCGTAGAGCAGCTGGGTACCCGGAACCTGCATCTCCTTAAGGCCGCCCAAGGTAAATCCCATCTCCGGCAGGGCCTTGTCCGAAACCCACTCTTCGCTCAGCGCCGTGATTTTCGCCGCCACCGCGAGGTCGAGGTCGTGCCAGGTGGTCCAGACGGTATGCACCCCTTGCTTTGCCGCTTTGTTGCGCGCGGTGCGGATGTTCTGGAATTTCTTGCCCTTAAACTCGGTATTGGCGCAGCTGAGCACGGCCTCCTCCGCGACTTTGACGCGCTTGAGCTCGGGGTGGGCGTCGGCGAAATCTGCGTCGACGGAATACCAGGCAACGCTGAGTCCTTGGTGGTGGGCGAAGTCCTCGAACTTGCCGGCGATATCCGTCCCCGCCGGGCCTACGGGGGCGCCGACGGTCAGGGCAATCCCGCGCGCCGGACGGTAGGCCACGTAAGAATCGCCGTCGAAAAAGTAGCGGTTGCCTTCCCAAAGCGTCATAAACGACAAGTGGTCGCCGCAGGTAGCAGAGAGGATCTCCCGGGCGCGGGCGCGGTCGGCTGCATTTTCCGGATCCGCCGGGCGCGCGAAGCAGGTATACAGCTGCCAGGCTAGAACCGCCCAGGCGATGATGCCGACCCATTCATAGACCAGCCATCCCAGCCAGGTGGCCGGGACCACGAAGTGCGGCCCGATAAGCGCCACAACCGTCGGCAGGAAGCGCAGGGGCAGCTCTGCCAGTACGTCGCCCGCCGTATTGATGGTGATAAAGCCCTCTGGGTACAGCAGTGCCACGGCCACCCAGGTTCCCGCCCCGGCGAGCACGACGCCGGCCACTGACATCCCGGCCCGCCGCAGCAGCGCCGGGTTGGTCGCAACGTGGAAAAGCCGGCGGGTGGCGACCAGCACGGCCGTGGCCATAATCCACGGCAGCAGCACCAGCGCGAGGTTGATGACCAACAGGTCGACCTCGCCTGGGGCCCATAGCTGGGCCACCAGCACGCCCATCACGCAGACCTGGAAGGCCAGCGACAGCCACCAGGCCAGGCGGCGCCCGCGGACGAGCCCGAAGGCCAGCACCAGCTGCACGACAAACGGCATCAGGTTGGCCACCACCGGGCCTAGCCCGTGGGCCCGGGCGATATCGAGGGCGTTCAAGCACTCGTCGCTCAAGGGGCTGGCCGCGCACAGCTCGGCCACCTCAATCCGGGACAGATCCGCCGACCACAACAGCTGGGTGACCATACTAAAGGGCCCTTCGGCCAGCGGATCCAGGGCCACGAAGAAGGGGCCGACTGCCACTGAGAGCACCACGACCGCCACCAGCACGCGCCGCTCGGCCACCGAGGCCTCCACCCGGTGGGGCCGGTACAACGCCTGCCCGGCCGCCAGTCCCAGCGCCATGGCCACGACCGCCTGCACGTCCGCCAGGGTCCCGGAGTACAACACGAACGTCAGCGTCAGGGCGATGATGCTCAGGCGCAACCGGCGGCGCCACAGACGCGGCATCTGGGCGGAGGAAAACGCCGCCGCCCCCGCGATGAAGCCCACCGGGGTCAGGAAGCTGGCGTGCAGCAGGTCGTCGCCCCACTGGTTCAGCCCGGCCAGCTCCACCCCACGGGCGGCGTAGACGGCCAGCGGGGTGGAAACTACTTGCGCGACCACCCCGACGGCGGCGTAGCGCAGCGAGCCCAGCTGCCCTTCCGCCGGCACACCCCAGGCCAGGGCCAAGATTGTCAGCACCACGGCCCCGCCAGCGTGGCCGGCAGTCAAGCCGATGGTCTGGATTCCCTCGACCGGCCAAATCTGCAGGCCCCACATCACCGCCAGCACCGCCAGCGTCACCGGGAAGCGGGACAGGGTTTTGAAAACCCCCACCAGTGCGTTTTTAAGCACGGACATCCTTATCCTCAATTCCGTCGAAGGGGTCCTTGTCGATCCTCATCCCGCCGCGTTGCGCGGCCCAGGCGAGCACTTCCCGCAAGGCCGGGCGCCAGACCTGGAAGCTGTGCCCGCCGGGGCGGGTGCCGTTATAGGTGCGCATCCCCGCCGCGCGGGCCTGCTGGGACAAGGTGCTGAGTGCCTCGACCGCAGCGTGGTCGTCCTCCCCGGCGATGAAGACGGCGGCCAGCCCCGGGTAGCGGTTCTGCTTGAGCAGGTAGGCGGGGCCCTGGGCCTGGAAGGCCTTCTCGTCGCCGCCGAAGAACTTGTCGACGGTGGCCTGATGACTGCCGATAGTCGGCTCGGCCTCTCCGGAGATATCCACGATGGAGCCGTACGCGGTGGGCTGGTTGGTGGCGATCTGCAGCGCGCAGGTGCCTCCGTAGCTTAAGCCGGCAACGGTCCAGTGGGATTGATCCGCGTCCACGCGGAAGGCCTGCTTGATCCCGGCGGGCACGTCTTGGGACAGGTAGGTCATGACGTGGGCCTGGCGGGAATCCGCGCAGATGGGGTTGGCGGTCTCCGAGCCGGTGGCATCGACGGCCACGATGATCGGGCTGCGCCCATCGTTGGCGGCTTGGAACTGGTCGGCGGTCTGGGCCGCCTCGCCGGAGCCGAACCACTGGTCGGGCCCGCCCGGGTTGCCGTGGAGCAGCACCACGACCGGGAGGTTCTCGCCGCGCCAGTAGGCCGGCGGGACATAGGCGATGGCTTCGCGCGCCGCGAACTGCGAGCGCGTGCCCGGCAGGTCCAGGTGGACGAGCGCAGCGTCCTGGAAGTCGCGGGCGGACTGGAATTCGGCCAGGCTCATTTCCCGGGCCACCGGCGTCGGGTCAAGCGAGCCGACGTCCGGGTAGGTCTGGTATTCGATGTTGACCAGGCCGACGGTGGCCAGCAGGGAGAAAACGCCGGCGAGCACGGTGGGCACCGTCGGCTTGCGGAGCAGGGCGGCCAGCGGGACGGCGGCGGCCGCCATGAGATAGAAAGGCACGTCCCAGCGCTGCAGGAAGAAGCCGGCGGCTATGCAGATGACCGCGGCTACGGCCACCGGCCACCAGCGGCGCTGCCACGCCACGACGCCGGCCGCGATAACCAGGATGCCGATGAAGATGGCGGCATCGACCGGTTCGGCCAGGGGCAGATCAGAAAGAAAGTTCACCCTCTAAACATAGAACTACCCCGCCCCGGAATCACTGGGGCTTAGCTGGGAATATACTAGCTAAACGCTCCGCGCGCGGCGGATGACCTCCGGCAGGTGCGCCAGGACGTAGTCCACGTCCTCGTCGCTGGTATTGCGGCCCAGCGTGAAGCGCAGGGAACCAATCCCCTCGCTTTCGGTCACACCCATGGCCTCGAGGACGTGGGACATGCGGTTGACCCCGGCCGAGCAGGCCGAGCCCGTCGAGGCCTCAATACCCAGCTGGTCGAGCAGCATGATGAGGCTGTCGCCGTCCGTGCCGGGGAAGGACACGTGCAGGTGCGACGGCAGCGCGGGCTCGCTGGAGTTGACCACGACGTCGTCGATCTCGCGCAGGATGCCCTCGCGCAGGCGGTCCCGCAGGGCACCCACGCGCGCGGACTCGGTGGGGATTTCGGCCACGGACTCTGCCAGCGCCGCGGCCAGGCCGGCCGCGCTCGCCACGTCGACGGTGCCGGGGCGGATACCGCGCTCCTGGCCGCCGCCGTAGGCGATGGGCTGCGGCGCCGGGCTGCGGCGGGCCAGCAGCAGGCCGATGCCGCGGGGGCCGCCGAACTTGTGCGCGCTGGCCGCCAGGGTCGTCGCGCCCAGTTCCGCGAAGTTGATGGGCAGCTTGCCGACCACCTGCACCGCGTCGATGTGGACCGGCGTGCCCTGGGCGCTGGCGCGCGCCACGATTTCCTCGACCGGCTGGAGGGCGCCGATCTCGTTGTTGGCCCACATGCAGGTCGCCAGGTCCGCCGGCGTATCCAGGGGCCTAAGGTCGCTGACCCGCGAGTGCCGGTCGACCGGCAGCAGATCCACGCTCGCGCCCTGCTGTTCCAGGGTGGCCACCGTATCGCGCACCGCCGGGTGCTCGATCGGGGTGGATACGATTCGCCGGGTGCGCTTGTCCTGCGGGCCGCGCTCGGCGGCCCGGTAGAGGCCCTGGATGGCGATGTTGTCGGCTTCGGTGCCGGAGGCGGTGAAGACTACCTCGATGGGCTCGCAGCCCAGCAGCTCGGCGACCTTCTCGCGGGCGTCGTCGAGCACCGAACGGGACTTGCGCCCGGAGGCGTACTGGGCGCCCGAGTTGACGCTGCCGGCGGCTGCCACCCAGGCATCGATGGCTGCCTGGCGCATGGGCTGGGTCGCCGCGTAATCGAAATAGTGGGACATTTTAGGCGCGATTCTTCAGCTGTTCGGTCAGCGCCGGGGCGATCTCGTGCAGGTCCCCGACCACGCCCAGATCGGCGATCTGGAAGAAGGGCTCGTCCTGGTCCTGGTTGACCACGACGATGTTCTTGGCCGTCTGCATGCCCGAGGTGTGCTGGATGGCGCCGGAGATACCCAGGCCGATGTAGAGGTCCGGGGTCACGGTCACGCCGGTCTGCCCGATCTGGTAGGCCGCGTCGTAGAAGCCCTCGTCGACGGCGTCGCGGGTAGCGCCCACGGCCGCGCCCAGGGCATCGGCAAGCGGCTCGACGACGGCGGCGAACTCGTCGCCCACGCCGCGGCCGCCGGCGACCACGGTGGCGGCCGACGGCAGGTCCGGGCGGGCGGACTTCTCGGCCGGGGTAAAGGACTCGACCTTGACGTCACGGTCGGTGGCGGCCGGCAGCTGCATGGCGGCGACCTCGCCGACGCTGGCCTCGGCCTCGGCGGTCACGCTGCCCGGCAGCAGGGTGTAGATCGGGCAGGCACCAGCCGCGGTGGCGTAAGCGTCGTAGGAGCCACCGAAGATGGCGTGCTGGGCCGCGCCGTCCGGGCGGATGCCGGAGACGTTCGACAGCACGCCGGAGGCCAGGCGCGCGGCCACGCGGCCGGCGATCTCGTTGCCGGTCGCGGACGCGGCGATCAGGATGGGAGCCGGGTTGGCCGCGCCCAGCCCGTGCAGGGCGTCGACCTCGGGGGTCAGCAGGCGGGAATCGTAATCAGCGGCCTGGGCGTCGACCACCTGGGCCGCACCCCAGCGGGCCAGCTCCGGGGCCAGCTTGTCGCCGGTGCCGGCGGGGCCGACCACCACGGCGGAGACGGTGCCGAGCTGGCGGGCAGCGGTGATGAGCTCCCCGGTAACCGGGCTCAGCTGGCCTTCGGTGTGCTCGACCAAAACATAAACGTGAGACATGAAAAGAAAACTCCTTATAAGCGTGCGCGGAGAGCGGTGTTACAGCAGGTTCTTGGACTCGAGGAACTCAACAATCTTGGCGGCCTTCTCCTCGGCGGAGCCGGTCTCTACCAGCTCGCCGGCGGTCCGCGGCGGGCGCGGGGCGGCCTCGGTGACCTGGGTGGTCGCCGAGTTCAGGCCCACCTGCGCCGGGTCGACGCCGATGGCGGCCAGGTCCAGGGTGGTAATCGGGTGCTTCTTGGCCGCCATGAGGCCCTTGAAGTTCGGGAAGCGCGGCTTGTCGGCCTTGTCGCCCACGGCGATAAGCGCCGGCAGCGGGGCGGACAGCTCCCAGGTGCCGCGGTGATCCTCGCGGGTGCCACGCACGGTGCCGTCGGCCAGGCTCACCGCGTGCAGCTCCGTGAGCGCCGGAATCTGGCGGTACTCAGCCAGCAGGCCAGCCAGCAGGCCCGTCTGCGAGTCGGAGGCGTCCGTACCCATGGTGATAAGGGCAACGTCGTCCAGGGTGTTGATGGCGTTGCTCAGCGCCCAGGCGGTACCGATGGCATCCGAGCCGGCCAGCGCCTCGTCGCTGACCAGGACCGCGTCGTCGGCGCCCATGGCCAGGGCCTTGCGCAGGGCCTCTTCCGCGCCGGCCGGCCCCATCGTCAGGGCCACCACGCGGTAACCGGCGTCCGGGTTCGCGTCGCGCAGCCGCAGCGCCTGTTCGACCGAATACTCGTTGACCTCATCAATGATGTTGTCCACCGCGTCGCGGTTTAGCGTGTTGTCGTCTTCCAACGTCTTAGTGGACCACGTATCGGGTACGTACTTGACCAGAGCCACGATAGTGGGCATGGGCATTCGACCTTTCCGTCAATTTGGTTTAAGCGTTCTAGAAACTTATTCTCCGCGCCATAGTAGTAGCGAAGGCGGGACTAATTCCATTGGCGTGGCTCACAGACCAGCGCCACGGCGCCGCGGCCGAGCCGCGTGACGACCACCGCCAGGGGGCGCGAGCCCCGCAGCTTCAGCTTCTTGCGCAGCTGGTCTGGGTCGATGTTGACGCCGCGGACGAGGATCTCCAGGCTGCCGACGTCCAGGGCTTTCAGACTAGAGCTCAGGCGCTTGAGACTCACCTGCTCAATGAATGGAAATCCCGACCGGCCCGGCGGGATTGACTCCCCCGTCAGGTAGGCGATCTTCTCGTCCAGCTGCCACAGCCCGTGCCGCGCCGCGTAGTGCTTGACGAGTCCGGCGCGCACCACCGCGCCGTCCGGGTCCACGATGTAGCGGCCCACCTCCCCGGCCGCCGGCAGCTCGTCCGGGGAGAAATCGGCGCTGCTGATGGTCTCCTCCCCGGCACCCGACTCGCCCGCGGCGCCGCTGCGCAGCAGCCAGGCCGCGCGCACCGGCTGGCCGTCTGCGGCCGGGTGCTCTGCCAGGCCCGGGGTATACAGGCAGGCCTCCTTGACCGCGCCGTCGACGCTGGCGACGACCACCGGCCCGGCCCACTCGCTGTAGTCCAGGCCGGGCGCGCACTTGACGGCCATCTCGCGGCCCGGGTAGGCGGCCAGCAAGTCCGGCAGGGCCGGCAGCAACTGCTCCGGCTTGGTGATGCGCTGTCCGCCGGCCCGCCGGGCCGGGTCCGCCACGACCACGCCCCGCGCGCTCACCGGCGCCAAGGCGTCGGCGACCACGAAGGGCAGATCGGGCACGTTGTGCCGGGCCATGGCCACGCGCGTTTTGTCCAGGTCGCTGCCCAGGTAGCCGATGCCGGCCGCCCGCAGCGCCGGGGCCTCCGTGCCCACCGAGCAGGTGACGTCGTGAACGAAGTCCGCTCCCAGCCGCGACAGGTGCCGGGCCCGGGCGCGGGCCACCGGGGCCGGGGTGGCCTGCTGGGCGGCGTCGACGTCGCTGAGCCAGGTGGCCGGAAATTTTCCGGTGCGCACGGCGCGGCGGCGGGCATCGGCCAGCTCCCCCACCGCGCGCCCGTGCTCGCCGAAGCGCTCGCGCAACAACTGGGCCTCGGCCAGCGCCTTAGCCCGGGTTCCCTCCAGTTGCTCACTGACCTGCCGGATTTCGGCGGCATGATCCTGGAAGAACCGGATGTCGGCTAGTTCGAATGCCACGGTGCAGTTCGGCCTTTCTCAACGGGTCGGGACGGGAGGTAGGAGGGCAATCAAAGGGGCGGCGAGGTTTTACCGGCCTAGATCCGGTCGACGGGCCGGGTGGTGAAAAACTCGCGGTAGCGGGGATCGTCGACGGGGTCGCCTATCACGGGGCGCATGTCGGAATAGTCGACGTCGTCGAGGACCTCCTGCACGCTGCTCAACCGGCACAGACGCTGCAGGTTCGCCCAGGTCGGCGCCACCAGGCGCACCAGCCCGGCGCGCCAGCCGTCGATGAGCAGCTGCGGTGGGAACCAGCCGGCATCGGCGGCCTCGCCGGTGTTGCCGTCGGGTTCCTGGCCGGGCGGCAGGGTGGCGACGAAGAAGAAGGTGTCGAACCAGTTGCCGGCCGGAGAATGGCCGACCCACCGCCCCCAGGGCAGCAGGCGGTCGGAGTCCATGCGCAGCGACTCCTGGCTCAGGAAATCGGAGAAGGATAGTTCGTGGCCTTCCAACTGGAGGCGCTCGGCGTGGAAGCGGGCGGCGTTGGACTCGACGCGGCCCTTCTCGTCAACGACCAAAAGCGTGCCGGCTTCCTCGAACAGTTCTCGGGCGGCCGCGAAGACGAGGGCGTGGGCCTTGTACTTGGTCACCCCCAGCCGGCGGGCCTTGGAGACCAGGGAGGCGCCGGCCCACAGCTTGCCGGAGTCCCAGCTGCGCGGCGGGAAATCGCGCGGATCTACCCCACCGCCTGGGAAGACGGCGTGACCCGGATAGTTGCGCATGGTGGCCACGCGCTCTTGGACCCAGACCTTCAGCCCGTCGGGTTCGTCGCGAATGAGCAGGACAGACGCCGACAGCCGGCCACCGTTGAAGCCGGTCGTGTCGGTCGCGTCAATGACATCTAAGGGGTTTATCTTGCTCATCTTCTCCACCGGGACTTAGGCGCGGCGAACTCTTGGGCACCAGGTAGGGAGGTTGTAACCTCCTAGCGTACCCGGCGCGCGAAGTAGCGCTCGCCGATCCGGTCGACCTGGATGGGCTGGCCGAAGGCGCGGGTGAGGTTATCGGAGGTGAGCACGCTGTTGATGAGCCCCTTGGCGACGACCTCGCCCTCGTCCAGGATCATGGCGTGGGTGAAGCCGTACGGGATTTCCTCGACGTGGTGGGTGATCATGACGATGGCCGGGGCGTCGGCGTCCAGGGCGAGGTCCCCCAGGTAGCCCACGAGGTCCTCGCGGCCGCCCAGGTCCATGCCGGCGGTGGGCTCGTCCAGGATGAGCAGTTCGGGGTTGGGCATGAGCGCACGCGCCAGGATGACCCGCTTCTTCTCGCCTTCCGACAGGGTGCCCCAGGTGCGTTCGGCCAGGTGGGTGCAGCCGGTCTGTTCCATGATCCGGTTCGCGCGGCTAAAATCCATGTCGCCGTAGTCCTCGCGCCAGCGCCCCAGGACCGCGTAGCCGGCGGAGACCACCAGGTCGTCGACGCGCTCGGTGTCCGGGATGCGGTGCTGCACGGCGGCCGAGGAGATACCGATCATCGCGCGCAGATCACGCATGTCGGTCTTGCCGAGCTGCTCGCCCATCACGAAGGCCGTGCCCTTGGACGGGAATTCTTCGGCCGCGGCCATGCGCACCAGCGAGGTCTTGCCGGCGCCGTTGGGCCCGATGATGACCCAGCGCTCGTCGAGCTCGACCTGCCAGTCGACAGGGCCGACGAGGGTCTTGCCCCCGCGGCGTAGCTCGACCCCGCGGAAGTCGATCAGCCAATCCTGATCGGTTTCGGCGGCGGCCGGGTCTGCCGCCCCCGTCGCGGCGGAGGAAGCGGGGCCGCGGGCGGACTGGGCGGCGGCGCGGGCGGCGGCGATTTGTTCTTGGCTAAACATCGAGGAACTCACGTGTCCCATTGTGTCTGATTTTCCAGTTGGCGGGCGACACTGAAACACCTCGGCTACGCTAATTTCCATGACGACCCGCCTTGGTATTGACGACGTCCGGCCCGTAATCGACCACGGAAACCTACCCGCCAAAGGAGCAGTCGGTGAGGTCATTCCCGTCACCGCTTTAGTCTGGCGCGAAGGCCACGACGCGGTGGCCGCCAACCTCGTGGTGTACTCGCCTGACGATGCCGCCTTGTCCACCCCCGTGTCCAACACCCGTCTGACCGCCGACCCGGAAGACCAGGACCGCGTCCACGGCGTCTTCGTGCCCGATAGGCCGGGCACCTGGCGCTTCCAGATCCAGGCCTGGTCCGATCCGGTAGCCACCTGGACGAATGCCGTCACCAAGAAACTGGCCGCGGGCCAGTCCGCAGCGGAGCTGGACAACGATCTGCGCCACGGCGCCGACCTCTTCGACCGCGCCGCCATGACCCGTAAGGATTCCGCCTCCCTGTACAAGGAAGCCGCCGAGGCTCTGCGGGATAGCACCCAGGACCTGACCGAGCGGGTGGCACCCGCCCTGTCCGAGGCGGTCTCCCAGGCCTTGGCCGAACAGCCCCTGCGCGACCTGGTGGTCGAAGACACCGTGCGCGAGGTCTACGTGGAGCGCCAGGCCGCGCTCTACAACTCCTGGTACGAGCTCTTCCCGCGCTCGACCGGCGGCCGCGACGCACACGGCGAGCCCGTCCACGGCACTTTCGCCACGACCGCTCAGGCCCTGGAGCGCGTGGCGGCGATGGGCTTTGACACCGTCTACTTCCCTCCCATCCACCCCATCGGCCAGGTCCACCGCAAGGGCAAGAACAACACCCTGCATGCCGAGCCCGACGACGTCGGCTCGCCCTGGGCGATTGCCGACCACCGGGCCACCCACCCGGAGCTGGGCACCCTGGACGACTTCCGCGCCCTGGTACGCCGCGCCGAGCAGCTAGGCCTCGAGGTCGCCCTGGACTTGGCCCTGCAGTGCTCCCCCGACCACGTCTGGGCCAAAAAGCACCCGGAATACTTCACCGTGCTGGCCGACGGCACCATCGCGTACGCGGAAAACCCGCCCAAGAAGTACCAGGACATCTACCCGCTCAACTTCGACAACGCCCCTGCGGCGCTCTACGCAGAAATCCTGGACGTGGTCTTGTACTGGGTCGCGGCGGGCGTGAAAACCTTCCGCGTGGATAACCCGCACACCAAGCCAGCCAACTTCTGGGCCTGGATCATCCGCGAGGTCCACCGCGATCACCCAGAGGTCATCTTCCTGGCGGAGGCGTTTACCCGCCCGGCGCGCCTGTTCGGCCTGGCCAAGCTGGGCTTTAGCCAGTCCTATTCCTATTTCACGTGGAAGACCACCAAGGAAGAGCTCACCGAGTTCGCCCAGATGCACGTGGAGCAGGCCGATATCTGCCGCCCCAATTTCTTCGTCAACACCCCGGACATCCTGCACGCCTCCCTGCAGACCGGCGGGCGGGCCATGTTCGCCATCCGCGCGAGCCTGGCGGCCACCCTGTCGCCTCTGTGGGGTGTCTACTCTGGCTACGAGCTCTACGAGCACCTGCCGGTCGCCCCGGGCAGCGAGGAATACCTGGACTCAGAGAAATACGAACTGCGCCCGCGCGACTTCCAGGCCGCCGTCAACTCCGGGGACTCTCTGGAGGGCTACCTGCGGCTGCTCAACCAGATCCGGCGGGAAAACCCGGCGCTGCAGCAGCTGCGCGCGCTGCACTTCCACGCCGCCGATAACCCCAGCATCCTGGCCTACTCCAAGGCGGACGCGGTCACCGGCAACGTGGTGCTGGTTATCATCAACCTGGATCCGCGCAACCCGCAGGAGGCCACCGTCGATCTGGACCTGGGCCGCCTGGGGCGCAACCCGGGCGATGTCTTCGCCGTCCAGGACATGGTCACCGGCGCGGCCTACAACTGGTCCGAGCGCAACTTCGTGCGGCTCGAGCCCATGCGGGACGTCGCACATATCTTCCTACTCCCGCCCGCCGAGCCGGACCTGCGCGAGCAGCTGGCCTGGCGAGAAGTCACCGACTACCGCGCCTAAGCCCCAGGTTCTGCTCCCCTGCCACCGGGGCGCATTCACCCTCCAAAACCGAAGGAACTGACGTACAGTCATAGCCATGGATACCAGCCCAGATTTCGAGCCCACCATCGCCGCCGAAGACCTTAGCCGGCTGGACCACTGCCAGCACCACGACCCGCACGGCTTCTACGGCTGGCACGACGGGACGGTGCGCACCCGCCAGCCCGGCGCCGAGACGGTCGAGCTGCTCACCGCGGCCGGGGCCACGCCCATGCGCGCGGTCGGCCACGATATCTTCGAGGCCGAACTGCCCGAGCAACAGGACTACCGCCTGCGGGTGAACTACCCCGGCGGCGCTAACCGCACCGTGGCCGATGGCTATACCTTCCTGCCCACGCTGGGCACGCTGGATCAGCACCTGGTGGCCGAAGGCCGCCACGAGCGCCTCTGGGAGGTCCTGGGCGCCAACCTGAAGGAATACGACACGCCGCTCGGCACCGTCACCGGCACGGCCTTCGCCGTGTGGGCGCCGAATGCGCTGGGCGTGGCCGTGGTGGGCGATTTCTGCGGCTGGAACCCCACCCAGTACCCCATGCGCAGCCTGGGCGCGACCGGCGTGTGGGAGGTCTTCATCCCCGGCGTGGGCGCGGGCGAGCGCTACAAGTTCGCCATCCAGTCCCGGGAGCACGGGCGCATCGACAAGGCCGATCCGCTGGCCAAGGCCACGCTCGCCCCGCCGGAGACCGCCAGCGTCGTCGCCAGCACCAGCTTCAACTGGACCGATGCCGAATGGCTCGCCGCGCGCGACGGCAACCTCGACCAGCCGATGAATATCTACGAGGTCCACGTCGGCTCCTGGAAGATCGGTTCCAACTACGCGACCCTGCGGGCCGAGCTCATCGACTACCTGCTGGAGCACAACTACACCCACGTCGAGTTCCTGCCCGTGGCCGAGCACCCCTTCGGCGGCTCCTGGGGCTACCAGGTCTCCGGCTACTACGCCCCGTCGGCGCGCTGGGGCAGCCCCGACGAGCTGCGCGCGCTTATCGATGCCTGCCACCGCGCCGGCATCGGCGTCATCATCGACTGGGTGCCCGCCCACTTCCCCAAGGACGAATTCTCCCTCGGGCGCTTCGACGGCCGCCCCTGCTACGAGCACCCCGACCCGCGCCGCGGGGAGCAGGCGGACTGGGGCACCTACGTCTTCGACTTCGGCCGCAACGAGGTCCGCAACTTCCTGGTGGCCAACGCCCTCTACTGGGCCGAGGAATTCCACGTCGATGGCCTGCGCGTCGACGCGGTGGCCTCCATGCTCTACCTGGACTACTCCCGCGACGACTGGCTGCCGAACGTGCACGGCGGCCGGGAGAACCTCGAGGCCGTTCGCCTCCTGCAGGAAACCAACGCCACCGTCCACCGGGTCAGCCCCGGCATCCTGACCATCGCGGAGGAATCCACCTCCTGGCCGGGCGTGACCGCCCCCACCGAACACGGCGGCCTGGGCTTCGACCTGAAGTGGAACATGGGCTGGATGAACGACACCCTGGAATACTTCGGCCGCGATCCCATCTACCGCAGCCATCACCATCACGAGATCACCTTCTCGATGGTCTACGCCTACTCCGAGCGCTA
This sequence comes from Corynebacterium sp. 32222D000AT, assembly GCF_053546955.1. Classification (NCBI taxonomy): domain Bacteria; kingdom Bacillati; phylum Actinomycetota; class Actinomycetes; order Mycobacteriales; family Corynebacteriaceae; genus Corynebacterium; species Corynebacterium sp. 32222D000AT. The sequence continues at coordinate 82,043 of NZ_JBPPVW010000008.1, forward strand.
CGTCCTGCCGTTTAGCCACGACGAGGTCGTCCACGGCAAGGGCACGCTGTGGACGCGGATGCCCGGCGACGACTGGAACAAGGCCGCCGGGGTGCGCACGCTCTTTGGCTACATGTACTCGCACCCGGGCAAGAACCTTTTGTTCATGGGCGACGAATTCGGCCAGGTCACCGAGTGGTCGGAGGGCTCCTCCGTGGACTGGGCCAACCTGGAAGGCTGGGGGCACGAATACCACCAGGGCATTAAGCGCCTAGCCCGCGATATCGGCGCGATCTACCGTGACACCCCGGCGCTGTGGGACCAGGACTTCGATCCGGCCGGCTTCCAGTGGGTCGCCGGCGACGACGCCGCCCACAATGTGCTCGGCTACCTGCGGTACTCGCGCGAGGGCCAGACCCTGCTCGCGGTGGTCAACCTCGCGGGCAGCTCCCACCCGGACTACGAGCTGTGGGTGCCGCACGCCGGCGCCTGGGAGATGGTGCTCAACACCGACGACGGCGTCTACTCCGGGGCCGCCAACGACCTGCCACGCCACGTGGAGACGCTTCGCCGCGACGGCAACGACTTCCTGCGGGTCCTGCTGCCGGCCAATTCGGTGCAGTGGTACCTCTACCGCGGCACTGAGTCTTAAACCCGGGCCCTCACCCCGGGGCCCGGGTGCAGGCCGCGCTAGTACAGGGCGCTGGCCAGCTGGGTGCGGGCGGACAGCACGCGCGGATCGGCGGCGTCGAAGAGCCCGAAAAGCTCCAGGAGGCGCTCCTTGAGGCGATCCTTGTCCTCGCCGGCGGTTCGCCGCATCCCCTCGATAAGCCGCTCGAAGGCGGCCTCCGGGCGGCCCGCGACGACGTCCGCGTCGGCGGCGTTGAGCTGGGCGTCGATATCATCCGGGTGCGCGTCGGCCTGGCTGATGTGGTCGACACCCTGGCCGGCCGCCGACAGGCGCTTGAGCAGCAGCGTGGTATCCCGCGCCTGCTTGATCTCCTGGTTGCCCGGCTCCTCGGCCAGGATGGACTCGTAGGTGGCAATCGCGCCGTCGAAGTCGCCGTTGTTGAGCTGCTCTTCCGCTGCGGTCAGGCGGGAATCCTCGGCCGGGGCGGCTTCCTCTTCCCCCGCCGGCGCCTGGCCGGCCTGGCCGACCTGGGCGGCCTGCAGCTCGGGGCCCGGGCCCTGCAGCTGCGGGGAGACCTGCTGGACCAGGGCGTCCACCCACTGCTCGAGGGCCGCCATCGGCTGGGAGCCCTCGAAGTTAGTCAGTGGCTGGCCCGCGCCGAGTGCGATGGTCGTCGGCAGGTTGCGCACGCCAAAGACCTGCGCGATCTGCGGGTGTTGGTCGGCGTCGATATAGCCCACCAGGAACTTGAACCCGCCGCGCTCGGCGAGCTGGCGCAGGTGGGACTTGAGTTCTTCCGACTGCGTGGAGCGCGCGGTGCCGATAAGCGCCACGACCGGCACCTCCAGGGAGCGGCGCACCAGCTCGGCCTCGAAGTTGGCCTCAGTCACCTCGAAGAAAGCGCGCAGGCCGGCGCCCGCACCGGCTGGCGTTGCGCCCTGGCCGGGCGTCTGCGCAGCTTGCTTTTCGGCCTGGGCGCGCGCCTCGGCGCGGGCCTTGACCTCGCCCAGGTCCAGGGCGCCGGCCACCTGCGGGCCACGGGGGTTCGTCATACTAGTCCTTTCTTGGCTGTTTTCGGCTGCTTCGCAACCGGCTACTAGTTCTGGTTCAGGCGGCGGTTGACGGACTCGACCTTCTGGGTCAGCTGCCCGGTGTGCCCTTCGCGGATATCCGCCTTAATAACCAGCGAAGTGCGCGGGGAGACGGCGCGAACGGCATCGGTAGCGCGCTTGATGACGTCGAAGACCTCGTCCCACTCGCCCTCGATGAGTGTGAACATCGCGTTGGTCTCGTTCGGCAGGCCGGATTCGCGGACCACGCGGACCGCCTCCGTGACGGCGTCGGCCATCTCGGCGTCCGGGGTATCAACAACTGCGGGGGCTACGGAAAAGGCAACAATCATGCCCGCCATCCTACTCGTCGCGAGCTGGGCAGTGGGCCGTTAACGGCGGTCCCAGCACCCGCGGTGCCAGTGCCGTCTGTCATCGGCCTGGCCGCCGGCGTCCTTCGGCCACGCCACCACGTGGGCGACCCCGGGGAAGATGCTCTGGTTGCAGCCCGGGCACACGTAGGTCTTGACCGCCCGCGCCGCGCCAATCTGGCGCACGACGTAGGGCTGGCCGAAGCTCCAGCGCGGGCCCTCCTGGACCTGGGCGCCGTAGAAGCCAGCGCCGTCGGCGGGCAGCTTGCGCGGGGCCGAGCGCTGGCGGCGGTTGCGTCGCGGCACGTCTTACCTCCTTCGAGACTTATCGCTTCGCCTGGTTAACGCGCGTTAAAACAGCCGCAGCTCGTTCGACTCGATGCCACGTAGGTCCTGGTAGTCCAGGATGACGCAGCGGATGCCGCGGTCCTCGGCCAGGGTGCGGGCCTGGGGCTTGATCTCCTGGGCCGCGAAAACGCCGTGGACCGGGGCCAGCAGGTCGTCGCGGTTGAGCAGGTCCAGGTAGCGGGTCAGCTGCTCCACGCCATCGATGCCGCCGCGGCGCTTGACCTCGACTGCCACGTGCTCCCGGTTGTTATCGAGCGCCATGATGTCGACCGGTCCGATGGCGGTCGGATACTCGCGGCGGATGAGGCTGTAGCCCTCCCCCAACGTCGTGATGTGCTCGGCGAGCAGCTCCTGCAGGTGGGCCTCCACGCCGTCTTTGACCAGGCCCGGATCCTCGCCCAGCTCGACCTCGATGTCCTGGTGCACCTTCGCGATGGTGATGCGCAGCTGCTCTCCCTTCGGGTTTTCCACCAGCCAGAGGGTGTCGCCGGTCGGCTCGCCGTCGATGTCCTCGATGGCCGATTCCGTCACCGTGCACGGCGGGGTCATCCAGTTCAGGGGCTTGTAGGCGCGGTCGTCGGCGTGGATTGAGACCGAGCCGTCCGCCTTGAGCAACAACAGGCGGTCTGCCAGCGGGAGGTGGGCATCAACGCGGCCGACGTAGTCGACGCTGCAGGAGGCGATTACTAAACGCATGGCTACCACCCTATCGCCTCGGCGCCGCACCACCCCACACCAGGCAGGGCGGAAGCCGCCGAGATACGCAAAAACCGCCCGGAACAGCGGGCGGGGCCGAGAAAATCCCGGCGCCTATTCGTAGTAGGACTGCCAGCTAGCGATGTCGTGCGGCAGGTTCGTGCGCAGCGGGCGTTCCATCTTCTTGCGCATCTGGTGAAAATCGCGGCTTTCCTGCCGCTGGGAGGGCGCGGCCTCGACCCAGGCGGAAAACGCCATGTGCGCGTGCGGGGCAAGAGCCAATTCGTACTGCTGGTTGCGCACGATGATGTGGACGGCCTTCATGCCGGAAGAAATAAAAACCGCCTCTTCATCGTCCAAGGCGCGGGTGCCCAAGATTTCGATGTCGCGGCGGTTAAAACGGCGGTCACAGCTGGGAGAGACAGAGCGCAGCTCGTAGTACTCCACAAACTCCCCGGCGTAGGAAATGACACCATGGCGCCAACCTCGGGTGTCTTTAGCAGGGACAGAACGCATCAACATCGGCGTTCCCTTGGAGCGCAACGTGAAAAAGCGGACCGCGGCCAGGAGAACGACGCAGACCACGAGGGCGACCACGACCCAGAGGACAACAGTAACCACGGTCGAGCTCATAACCTCTCACCTTCCCTGCAAAACGTGTTTGGCGTGGGTGCCACAAGTGATGATCCGAGTCTAGTCGGTATCCCGCAGAAAGTGCTAATACAAAAGGCCGCATAAAAACGACAAAGCGCCTGTAAGCAGTTCCTTTTGTAGAGGAACACTTACAGGCGCTTAGCCTTAAATGACGAGAGTAGAAAGGCGGCAGTTGCTGCCCCTTTACGTGCGTTTGCGCACGCTACTTTTCCTGCGAGCGGCGCAGGGCGCGAAGCCCGGCCTCGCCGCGGGACTGTACGATCTGGTCGTCGGACTTGGCATCTTCCTGAGCCTGCGAGCTATCGACCTCGTCAGCCCAGACGGCCCAGTCGGCCAAGACGGTCACCTTTTCATCAGTCACCGACAGGAAGCCACCCTGGACGGCGGCGAAGCGACGCTCGCCGTCCACCGGGCGGAAGGTCACGACGCCGTTCTCGACCAGCTGGCCGATCATAGCCTCGTGGCCCGGAAGCACGCCGATCTCACCCTCGGTCGTTTCCGCGGTCAGGATGCTTGCCTTACCGGTCCACAGCAACCGCTCCGGGGAAACGAGTTCTACGGTGATGTCAGCCATGTGCCTCTCCCTACTTCTCGGTCATCTTCTTGTACGCAGCCTCGACGTCGTCCAAGCCACCCAGGCCGTTGAAGGCCTGCTCCGGGTAGTGGTCGAATTCGCCGTTGCAGATGCGCTCGAAGGCGTCGATGGTCTCCGACAGCGGGACGTAGGAGCCCGGCAGGCCGGTGAACTTCTCTGCGACGAAGAAGTTCTGGCCCAGGAAGCGCTCCAGACGACGGGCACGCTGCACCGTCAGCTTGTCCTCCTCGGACAGCTCGTCCATACCCAGGATGGCGATGATGTCCTGCAGCTCCTTGTTCTTCTGCAGAATACCGATAACGCGCTGGGCGATGGCGTAGTGGCGCTCGCCGACGATACCCGGCTCAAGGATACGAGAGGTAGAGGTCAGCGGGTTCACTGCCGGGTAGATACCCTTCGAGGCGATGGAGCGGTCCAGCTCGGTGGTCGCATCCAGGTGGGCGAAGGTGGTCGCCGGTGCCGGGTCGGTGTAGTCATCCGCCGGCACGTAGACGGCCTGCAGCGAGGTAATCGACTTACCCTTGGTGGAGGTAATGCGCTCCTGCAGCACGCCCATCTCGTCCGCCAGGGTGGGCTGGTAGCCCACGGCCGAAGGCATACGACCCAGCAGGGTCGAAACCTCGGAACCAGCCTGGGTGAAACGGAAGATGTTGTCGATGAACAGCAGCACGTCCTGGTTCTGCACATCGCGGAAGTACTCCGCCATGGTCAGGCCGGACAGAGCCACGCGCATACGGACTCCCGGCGGCTCATCCATCTGGCCGAAGACCAGGGCGGTGTCTTGCAGCACGCCCATCTCTTCCATTTCCAGGAACAGGTCGGTGCCCTCACGGGTACGCTCGCCGACGCCGGCGAACACGGAGGTACCGGAGAACTCGCGAGCAATACGAGTAATCATTTCCTGGATCAGAACGGTCTTGCCCACGCCGGCGCCGCCGAACAGGCCGATCTTGCCGCCCTTAACGTACGGGGTCAGCAGGTCGATGACCTTAATGCCGGTCTCGAGGATCTCAGTCTTGCCCTCGAGCTGGTCGAATGCCGGCGGCTCGCGGTGGATGCCCCACTGCTCACCGTCGCGGCCCAGGCCCGGCTCGTCCAGGCAGTCGCCCAGAGCGTTGAAGACGTGGCCCTTGACGACGTCACCAACCGGCACCGAAATCGGGTTGCCGGAGTCGGTCACGGTCGCGCCGCGGACGAGGCCGTCCGTCGGAGCCATGGACACGGTACGGACAAGGTTGTCACCGAGGTGCTGAGCGACCTCCAGGGTGACGGTCTTAGCAACAGCCTCGAGCTCAATCTCGACGGTCAGTGCGTTATACAGTGCCGGCATTGCGCCGCGCGGGAATTCCACGTCGACGACCGGACCGATGACACGCACCACACGGCCGGCGGAAGCCGACGACTGTGTGTTCTGCTCTTGCAGAGCTGTAGTCATAATCTAGTCACTTTCTGCGCTTTCGGCGAGCGCGCCAGCGCCACCGACGATCTCTGTAATTTCCTGGGTAATCTGCGCCTGACGGGCCTGGTTGGCCACGCGGGACAGGTCCTTGACCAAGTCCGTCGCGTTGTCAGTTGCAGACTTCATGGCGGTACGACGAGCCGCGGACTCGGAAGCGGAAGCCTCCAAGAACATCGCGAACAGGGTGCGTGAGACGTACTGCGGAAGCAGGGCTTCCAGCAGGCTGTCCGCGTCCGGTTCGAAATCAAAGTCCGAGCTCAGTTCCTCAGTGTTCCCGCTATCGGAGAGCGCCGACTCACCCTGGTTCAGTTCCACCGTATCAATGACCGGCTCGATGGGCAGCAGCTGCTGCGCGCGAGCGGTCTGAGTCAGCATGGACTCGAACTCGGTGTAGACGACGTGCACCTGGTCGAAGCCGCGGACCGGCTGGCCCTCGCCCTCGGCGTGCAGGCCCTCGCGAGCCTTGGTGGTGCCTTCGGAACCAGCGATGAACCCTTCCACGATGTGGTGGCGGACGTCGTGCGTCTCGTTCCACGTCGGGTCCTGGGAAAAGCCGGACCAGCTGCCGGCCACTTCTTCCTCACGGAACTGGTAGTAGCCCACGCCCTTGTTACCAGTGACGTAGCGAGCTACCACGTAGCCCTCCTGCTTGAGGAGAGCTTCCAGTTCGGCGGCCTTCTTAAACACGTTGTTGTTGTAGCCACCGCACATACCGCGGTCGGAAGAAACAACCAGCACGGCCGCGACCTTGGCGTTGTCGCGCTGTCGCAGCATCGGGTGATCCAGCGAGCTGGCGGCCGCCAGGCGGTTCATCACTGCGTTGAGCTCCTGAGCGTAGGGCACGGATGCCTCCACTCGGGCCTGCGCCTTGGTAATGCGCGAGGTAGCGATGAGCTCCTGAGCCTTGGTGATCTTCTTAGTGGAGTTGACGGACCGGATACGGTCGCGCAATTCACGAAGAGTTGCCATGGTTTACTTTCCTCCCTTCTTAATCAATCGACTTTGTGTCCTCGTAAGCGCGAGCCTACTTGGAAGCCTTTCGGGAGACGTTGAGCTCGGTCTTCTTAACCTCGTCGGCATCGAGCGGCTCAACCGGAGCCTCGGAGCCCAGGTTGTGGCCCTCGGTGGTGCGGAAGGTCGGGGTGAAGTCCTTAGCCGCGGAGACCAAGGCGTCCTTGGACTCGTCGGTGAACGGAACGCCGCCGGCGATCTGCTCGTAGACCTGCGGGGTGTTGGCCTGCAGGTACTCGTGGACCTCGGTCTCGAAGCGACGCACATCTTCGACGGGAACGACGTCGAAGATGCCCTGGTCCGCCAGGAAGATGGACACCATCTGGTATTCCACCGGCTGCGGAGAGGACTCGCTCTGCTTGAGCAGCTCAACCAGGCGCTGGCCGCGCTCCAGCTGGGCCTTGGAGGCGGAGTCCAGATCGGAAGCGAACGCAGCGAACGCCTCCAGGTCACGGTACGCAGCCAGGTCCAGACGGAGGTTACCGGCAACCTTCTTCATACCCTTGGTCTGCGCAGCGCCACCGACACGGGAGACGGAGACACCGACGTTAATAGCCGGGCGCACACCTTGGTTGAACAGGTCAGACTCCAGGAAGACCTGGCCGTCGGTAATGGAGATGACGTTGGTCGGAATGAACGCGCCCACGTCGTTTGCCTTGGTCTCGATGATCGGCAGTGCGGTCATCGAGCCTGCGCCCATGTCGTCGGACAGCTTGGCGGCACGCTCCAGCAGGCGGGAGTGCAGGTAGAACACATCGCCCGGGTATGCCTCGCGTCCCGGCGGACGGCGCAGCAGCAGGGAGATGGCACGGTAGGCCTCGGCCTGCTTGGTCAGGTCATCGTAGATAACCAGGACGTGGTTGCCCTGGTACATCCAGTGCTGGCCCAGAGCGGCACCGGAGAACGGTGCCAGCCACTTGAAGCCGGCGGAATCCGAAGCAGGGGCGGCCACGATGGTGGTGTAGTCCAGCGCACCGTGATCGGCCAGGGTCTGGCGCACACCAGCGATGGTGGAGCCCTTCTGACCGATGGCCACGTAGATACAACGGACCTGCTTGTTCTTGTCGCCAGATTCCCAGTTGGCCTTCTGGTTCAGGATGGTGTCGATGCAGACCGCGGTCTTACCGGTCTTACGGTCACCAATGATCAGCTGACGCTGACCGCGACCGATCGGGGTCATGGCGTCGATAGCCTTGATACCCGTCTGCATCGGCTCTTCGACCGGCTGGCGCTGCAGCACGGACGGTGCCTGCAGCTCGAGGGCGCGGTCTTCTTCGCTATCGATCGGGCCCATGCCGTCAATCGGCTGGCCCAGCGGGTTGATAACGCGGCCGAGGAATTCCTCGCCCACGGGAATGGAGAGGACCTCTCCAGTTCGCTTAACCTCGTCGCCCTCCTTGAGGGACTCAAAATTACCCAGCACCACAACACCGATGGAATTGGTGTCCAGGTTCTGTGCAACGCCGATTACGCCGCCAGGGAACTCGAGCAGCTCATTCGCCATAACAGACGGCAGGCCAGAAACCTGTGCAATACCGTCAGCTGCCGAAATGACCACGCCGACCTCCTCACGGGAGGCCTCCGCGGAGTAGCTCGAGGTGTAGTTCGCAATCGCGCTACGGATCTCATCGGAGGAGATCGTCAGCTCCGCCATGTTCTTCCTACTCTCGGTAGTATCGTCCAGCAATTACTTAAAGTTTGTGTCGTAGTCTTCACGTAGAGACCGTCAACGACTCTACTTGGCCATCGAGGCCCGCAGGCGGGAAATCTTGCCCGCCGTGGAACCGTCGATAACCTCGTCGCCGACGCGAATAGTCATGCCACCGAGGAGGCTGGTGTCAACCTCAGAGTGAATGGACATCGCACGACCATAAATCTTGCCCAGCTTCTCAGCGAGTACTGCCTGCTGGCCTTCGTTCAACTCACCCGCGCTGACCACGTGTGCGACCTCGCGCCCCTGCAGCTTGGCTGCCAGCGACGCCAGATTGGCAACGTCGTCGATCGGATTCTGCTCCGGGCGTCCGATGGCCTGCAGCGCGAGCGCCTCAGTGAACATCGTGACCTTGCCGTAGAGCACGTTAGCCAACAGCCCGCGCTTCTTGGCGGACTTGGCAGTGCGGTCGGAAAGCAGCTGGGTCAGTTCGCCCTCGCGGTCCAGGATGCGCGACAGGCGGAAGAGCTCGTCTTCCACCTGGCCGAGCTTCCCCTCGGACTCTGCGCCCCGCAGAAGGGAACGGCGGCCCAGGGCCACCAGGCCCCGAACCAGGTCCCGGCCGGAAGACCACTTGGCGGAGGCAGCCGCCTCCAGCACCTGCTGGGTGCTGGGGGCAACCTTGCCGCCGAAGAGGTCAGCGACCAGCTTCTTGCGGGTCTCTTCCGAAGCCGCGGCGTCGGACAGGTCGGCGCGCAGTTTGCGCTCACCATCTAGGACGTCGACAACTTCGAAGAGTTCGAGGCCGGTTTGAGCGGCAACCGCTACGGCGGTGGACTCGCCCAGGATGTTATCCAGGGTCGACTCCACGCCGGCGAGTGCTTCGCGGCTAGCTGCCTTCATAGCCTCCTACTTTCCGGCCGGTGCCACAGTGTCGAGCTCGGACAAGAAGTTATCAATGGTGGAAGACTGCTTGGCGGAGTCAGAAAGCTCGCCGCCCAACAGCTTCTCAGCCAGGTTGATGGAGTTTTGTCCGATGTCGGAACGCAGATCGGAGATGACCTGGGTGCGGGAAGCCTGCAGCTGCTTTTCGCCATTGGCGATAATGCGGCGGGACTCCTCCTCGGCCTTCTCCTTGGCTTCGGCCTCGATCTGCTTGCCGCGCTCGCGCGCCTGCTCACGGATCTCAGCTGCCTCTGCACGGGCATCTGCCAACTGCGCGTTGTACTTCTCGAGGGCTGCCTTGGCCTCGGCCTGCTGGGCCTCGGCGCGCTTCAGGCCACCCTCAATCCGGTCCTCACGCTCTTGCAACAGCTCCTGGAACTTCGGAAGCACGAACTTCCAGAAGACCAAGAGGATGATGATGAACGGGATCAGAGACCAGACGATGTCATAGAGCTTGGGCAGGAGGATGGAGTTGCCGCCCTCCATAGGCAGCTCCTCGCCCTCCGCCGCAAGGTAGTAAAAGACGTTGTTCATAAGTCTCCAGTCTTAAAAGGGGTTTGTGTGTGAAACGCGCGCTTTTAGAACAGGAAGCCAGCGACGAGGCCGATCAGGGCCAGGGCCTCAACGAAGGCGATACCCAGGAACATGGTGGTACGCAGCTGGCCAGCCATCTCCGGCTGACGTGCCATGCCCTCGACGGTCTTGCCGACGAGGATGCCGATGCCCAGGCCCGGGCCGATGGTGGCGATGCCGTAGCCGATGGCGCCAAGACCGGTGATCGAGGACTCTGCTGCCTGAGCCAAGATGATGTCGTTCATGTGAAAGTCGTTCCCTTTCGAATGTTTCCCCGCCAGCGCTTTGCCGGCGAAGGCGGTGGTGGTTTGATGTGGGGTTATTCAGTTGGCCGCGTCGTTCGCGCGTGTTTAATGCGAATCTGCGTGCAGTGATAGTTCGATGTATACGGCGGTCAGCAGGGCGAAGATGTACGCCTGCAGGAAGATGATGATGATCTCGTATACGGTGAACAAAACCGCTGCGATCAGAGTCACACCAGACATCGCGGTCCAGCCATTCAGCTGCCAGAAGAAGAAGTTGGTAGCCGAGTACAGCAGGACCAAGATGATGTGGCCGGCCAGGAAGTTCGCCATAAGACGCAAGGCCAGCGTGACAGGACGCAAGATGAACGTCGAGAAGAACTCGATCGGCACAACCAGCAAGTGCAGAGCCGGCGGCAGGTTAGGAATAACCACCGACGACTTCAGGAACTTGCCGAAGCCATAGCGCTTTGCACCGGCGTAAATCATCGCGATATACGCCACGATGGCCAGCACGATGGGCATGCCGATACGGGCATTCGCCGAAATATTCAGGCCTGGGATGATTGTCGAGACGTTCCAAAACAGAATGCCGAAGAAGATGGACGCCAAGATCGGCAGGAACCGACGGCCTTCCTTCTTCCCCAAGATGTCTTCTGCGATGTGAACGCGGACGAAATCCAGCCCGTATTCCGCAACGTTCTGCAAACCCTTCGGAACCAGCTTCGGGTTCCGGAAGGCGACTACAAACAGGATCACCAAGATGGCCGCCATGAGCAGGCGGGCCAGCATCAAGCGATCCAGCGCGAACGGTGTATCCGCAAAAAGGATATGGCCGTAATATTGCCCCGGGAAAAATTCTGGATCCAGTTCGGGTGCGTGAAAGCTTCCCTTCATGGCCAATGTCGTAACGCTCAGCGTTCTCTCCCGTGTTCGGGCCGTATGAGTGTCGAATTCATACGGTGCGATGGACGTCTCAAACTCTCTGCCGCAACAACGGACTCCGTCGCACATCAGCGATGCTGCAGCAGGGATTCACCGCAACGGACTATAAGGCGTTGCAGTCCGTCACTTACAGACTGCGGACCCTAGATCCGCGGTAACCCGCAGGAAATTCTAGCAGCTTGTTATCGAAATTTCGCACGCGGGGGCCCAGTTTGTGCAAGTAGCCGGCCGGAAACGCGAACAAATGGTCCACTCTCGGCCCAAAACTGCCCGTTCCCACCGAAAACCCAGGCGGGTAAGGTTAATCACAGCCTTATGCTTTAGTCCCCCGCGGGGGTGACCAGCACCGCCCAAATACACCCCCGACCACCCAATTAACCGACCTTGTCGGCCTTTGCCGCGCCTTCTTCCCTACCGACTTAGCCCCCGTATACCCCACGCGATCCGGCCCGCCCGGGCCCTACACGACGAAGCGCCCAGGACAGCTTGTTCTTGGGCGCAACGCGAGCGGGAGTGACAAGGTCCTGGCTTAGGACACGTAGGTCACCCGCGAGGTGATAATCCCCCACACCTCGGTCCCCAGCACGATAATCAGCGCCAGGATGACGGTCACGAAGAGGGCGACGTTGTCGTAGAAGTCCATGCCGCGGATGGCCAGCAAGACAATAATCAAGAAAACAACCTTGACCAACCAGCCTCCGAGGACGACCGCCATGGTGGTCGACGGGCTGGAGTTGGCGGTCACGAGCACGGACAGCGCGGTCAGCAGGACGAAGCCGCCGCCGATGGCCGCTCCGAGCAGCACGCCCCAGATGCCGGGCAGGTCTTTGGCCCAGCCCCAGCCGACCAGCGACAGCACGGTCACGACAGCCAGCGCCATGGAGCCGAAGCGCACCGCGCGCACCATCGGCCGGCGGTGGTCGTCGAACTCGGAGCGCAGGGCCCCGCCGTTCGGGTTAGTTTGCGTGGAATCAAAGCTTTCAGACACGAATACGAATCCTACAGGTTTAACGGGTGGACCTACTAGCGCGGCTTATTCGCCGCGGCTGGCACGCGGCCAATCTTGCCGGCGCGCAGCGGGATGAGCGTGGCGACGGCGGCGGTCACGATGGCAACGGCCGTGGCCCCGGCCGCCACGGGCACGGGCACGACCGAGAAGCTCACCGCCCCGAAGGCGACGGCCGAAACCCACAGGTAGAGCACCAGCACGGTACGGCGGTGCGTGTGCCCCAGCGACAGCAGGCGGTGGTGGATGTGGGCCTTGTCGGCCGAGAACGGGGATCGTCCCTGGGACAGGCGGCGGATGACCGCCCAGACCAGGTCGAGCACGGGAATGAAGACCGCGGCGACGACCACGATGAGCGGCGAGAGCACCGCCACCATGTCGGCACCTCCATAGAGCGACATGTTGATCTTGCCGGACACCGACGTCGAGGCGGCCGCAAGCAAAAGGCCGATGAGCATCGAGCCGCTATCGCCCATGAAGATGCGGGAGGGCTCGAAATTGTGCGGCAGAAAGCCCGCGCACATGCCCACGAGGCCGGCCGCGATGATCGCCGGCGGGTAGGCCGAGACCGCCCCGCCCTGGTCGTGCAGCACCGTCAGCGAGAAGATCAGGATGGCCCCGCCCGCGATGAGTCCCAGGCCGGCGGCCAGGCCGTCCAGCCCGTCGACGAAGTTGATCGCGTTGACCAACAGCACGGTGATGAAGATGGTCACCAGCGAGGACTGGAACTGATCCAGCAGCAGCGTGGTGCCGCCGCCAAAGGGCACGAACAACAGCGACCAGGTCAACCCCAGGGCCGAGAGCAGGGTCGCGGCGACCAGCTGCCCGGCCAGCTTCACCAGGGCGGAGAGCTCGACCAAGTCGTCGACGATGCCGACGAGCACGATAGCCGTCGCCGCCCAGATCACCGCGGTCATCTCCGGGGTGACCGGCATGAAACCGCGGGTCAGCGCCGGCAGCTGGGCCGCGAAAAAGACCGCGGAGATAAACCCGGTGTACATGGCCAGCCCGCCCAGCTGGGGCGTGGGCTGGGAGTGGCTGTCGCGTTGGCGCACCTCGGCGACTTGGCCGCTGCGCACCAGCAGCGAGCGCACGATGCCCGTGGTCAGGTAGGTGATAATCGCCGCCACGAGGATCACGAGTCCGATCTCGCGCAGCGGCACCCCGGCTCCGCCTAGCATTAGGCTCCCGGGCGGGTCCGCAGAGCCTCGGCGGAGACCCCGATAACTTCGGAGATCTGTTCGGCCGAGATGGCGCCCTCCCGCAGCAGGTAGGGCTGCGGCGCGGCCAGGTCGATGATGGTCGACGGCTTGCCGATGGCGGTTTCCCCACCGTCCAGGTAGACCGACACCGACTTGCCCAGCTGTTGCTTAGCGGCGATCGCCGTGGTCGGCGGCTGGTGGCCGGAGATATTGGCGCTGGACACCGCCATCGGGCCGACCTCCCGGAGCAGCTCGATGGCGATAGGGTGCAGCGGCATGCGCAGCATGACCGTGCCCCGGGTATCCCCCAGGTTCCACGGCAGGCTGGGCGCCTGCGGCACGACGATGGAAAGCCCGCCCGGCCAGAAGGCCTCGACCAAGAGCTTGGCCTGGTCGGAGTACGTGGCAACGAGGCCCTGGATGGTGTCCCAAGAGCCGATGAGCACCGGCACCGGCATGTCCGGGCCGCGGTGCTTGGCGGCCAGCAGGTTGGCTACCGCGTCGTTGTCGAAGGCGTCGCAGCCGATGCCGTAGAGGGTATCCGTCGGCAGCACCACCAGGCGCCCAGACTTCGCCGCCCGAGTCGCCGCAGCGATTCCTTCCGCGCGCCCGGCCTCGTCAGCGCAACTATAGATTTTGCCTTGCATCAACTTCTCCCACGAAAAACTTAAGTTCTCTGGTTTTTGATCTCGGTGTCTTTTGGCACCGCTCCCCTGGTTGCGGAAGCTTTAACCCTACTCTGTGCACTGCGCGCGCACGAAGCGGGCGGTGCCGGTGAGATCGAGCATTGGTTCTACTGTACTAAAGGCACCGGTGTCCCGAAGGACGCTCTGCACGGCCGCGGAGGTGGCATCGTCGTGCTCGACGCCAAGCCACCCGCCCGGGGCCAGCCAGCGCGTCAGGTTGCCTGCCATGGCCCGGATGACGTCCATGCCATCCGATCCGGCGAAGACCGCCTCGGCCGGGTCGTGGTAGACCTCCGGGGCCAGGTCCGGCGACTCCGGCACGTAGGGCGGGTTGGTCACCAGCACGTCGACGCGCCCGTCTAGCTCCGGCAGCAGGGCCCGATCGCACACGTCGCCTTCGACGAGCTCCACCTCCAGCCCCAGTTCGGCGAAGTTGCGCGCGGCATACTCCGCGGCCTGGGGGGACTTCTCGACCGCCACCACGCGGGCGGCGGGCACGAGGTAATAGGCCAGATAGGCAGCCAGGGCGCCCGAGCCGGTGCAGAGGTCGAGGATCGTCAAGCGGGAGCTATCCCCCCGCTTAATCAAGCCCTCAGCCTTGCCTTTAGCCCAGTCGGCCAGGACCTCGGTCTCCGGGCGTGGGATGAAAACCCCGGGCCCCACCGCGAGATCGAGCGGGCCAAACGGCGCGGTGCCCACGATGTGCTGCAGGGGTTCGCGCTGCTCCCGTCGCCGAACGAGCGGCTCGAGGGCGAGCTCGAAGCCGGGCATCGTCGGCTCATGCAGCGGGATATCCAAGTGCCCGCAGCCGATGAGGTGGCTCATCAAGAGGCGGGCGTCGAACTCCGGGGAGGCCACCCCGGCCGCGGACAGCCGCCGGGTGGTCTCCTGGAGCAGGCCCGCGTAGGTGCCGGGGGCCACTGCTAGCCTTCGGCCTCGAGGCGCTCGGCGCGCTCCTGGTTCTGCAGGGCAGTGATGAGATCGCCCATGTCGCCGTCCAGCACGGAATCCAGGTTGTTGGCCTTGTAGCCGATCCGGTGATCCGTGATGCGGTTTTCCGGCCAGTTGTAGGTGCGGATGCGCTCGGAGCGGTCCATGGTGCGGACCTGGGAGGCGCGCTGCTCGGCGTCCTCGGCCTCGCGGGCCTCGCGCTCCATCTGATCCAGGCGGGCCTGCAGCACCTGCAGGGCGCGCGCCTTGTTCTGGATCTGGGAGCGTTCCTTCTGGCAGGTGACGATGAGCCCGGTGGGCAGGTGCGTGATGCGCACGGCGGAGTCCGTCGTGTTCACGCCCTGGCCGCCCTTACCGGAGGAACGGTAGACGTCGACGCGGATGTCCTTTTCGTCGATATTGACCGACTCGACCTCGTCCGGCTCCGGGTAGACCAGCACGCCGGCCGCCGAGGTCTGGATGCGGCCCTGGGACTCGGTCACCGGCACACGCTGCACGCGGTGGACGCCGCCCTCGAACTTGAAGACGGACCACGCGCCGTCGCGGGACGGGTTCTTCGACTTGAAGGAGATGGTCATGTCCTTCACGCCGCCCAGGTCGGACTCGTTGAGGCCGAGCACCTCCCAGCTAAAGCCCGTCTTGTCGGCGTAGCGCTCGTACATGCGGGCCAAGTCGCCGGCAAAAAGCGCGGCCTCTTCCCCGCCGGCGCCGGCCTTAATCTCCATGATGATGTCCTCGGCGTCGTGCTCGTCGCGCGGGGCCAACAGGTCAGCGAGCTTTTCTTCCAGCTCGACGACCTCGCCCTCCAGGCGGTCCGCCTCGGCCTGGAAGTCATGGTCCTCGTAGGCCATCTCCTTCGCGTCCTCGAGGTCGGCGCGAGCCTGGTTGAGCTCGTCGTTGACCTGGATGATGGGCCGCAGCTCGGCGTAGCGCTTGGACAGCTTCCGGAATTGGTTCTGGTCGCCGGCGACCTCCGGGTCGGCCATCTGCATTTCCAGACCCTGGTATTCGGAGACGATGTCGTCGACCAGCGAAACCTGGCTAGCCATTACTTGTAATCCTCCTCGTCCTTGTCAGCGACCATCGGCGCGGACTGCGCCACGCCCATGAGAAATTCGCCGTTGGACTTGGTCTTCTTTAGCTGCTTGATGAGCAGGTCGATGGCCTGGTGGGAGTCCAGGGCCGCGAGGATGCGCCGCAGCTTAGTCATGATGCGCAGCTCCTCCGGCACGAGCAACAGCTCGTCCTTACGGGTGCCCGAAGGGTTCACGTCGACGGCCGGGAAGACACGGCGCTCGGAGATGGAGCGGTCCAGCTTCAGCTCGGCGTTGCCGGTACCCTTGAACTCCTCGAAGATGACGTTGTCGCCGGTGGAACCGGTTTCCACCATGGCCGTGGCGATGATGGTCAGCGAGCCGCCGTTTTCGATGTTGCGGGCCGCGCCCAAGAAGCGCTTCGGCGGGTAGAGGGCATTGGAGTCGACACCACCGGACAGGATACGCCCGGAGGCCGGGGACGAGTTGTTGTACGCGCGGCCCAGGCGGGTGATGGAGTCCAGCAGAACGACGACGTCCTTGCCCTGCTCCACCAGGCGCTTGGCGCGCTCGATGGCCAGCTCGGCGACCGAGGTGTGCTCTGACGGCGGGCGGTCGAAGGTGGAGGCAATGACCTCGCCGTTGACCGAGCGCTGCATGTCGGTGACCTCTTCGGGGCGCTCGTCGACGAGCACCACCATGAGGTAGCACTCCGGGTTGTTGATGGAGATCGCGTTGGCGATGTTCTGCAGGATGGTGGTCTTACCGGCCTTCGGCGGGGAGACGATGAGGGCGCGCTGGCCCTTACCAATCGGCATGATGAGGTCGATAACACGCGTGGTCAGGACCTTCGGGTCCGTTTCCAGGCGCAGCCGCTGGTTCGGGTACAGCGGGGTCAGCTTGGCAAAGTCCGGGCGCTGCTTCGCTTCTTCCGGATCCATACCGTTGACGGTATCGACGCGCACCAGCTGGTTGTACTTGCGGCGGTTGCGGCCGTTGCCGTGGGTGTGCGTGGCGCCGGCGACCTTGACCTGGCCGGTCACCGCGTCGCCGGAGCGCAGCCCCAGTCGGCGGACCAGGTTCTGGTTGACGAAGACGTCCGAGTTCGCCGCGCGGTAGCCGGTGGTGCGCAGGAAGGCGACGTTGTTGTCGACTACCTCGAGGATTCCGCCGACGGCCTGCAGCTCATCGCCTTCGCGGATCTGCAGGTCGTTGCCACCCCCACGGTTGTCGTTGCCGCCGCCACGGTTGCGGCGGTTGCGGCGGTTGCGACGCCCGCGGCGGCCGCCGCGCTCGTCATCGTCGCCGTTGTTGCGGCGGTTGTTGTTGCCGCCGTTGTTGTTGCCATGGTTGCCGTTATTACCGCCGTTGCCGTTGTTGTTCCCGCCGTTGTTGCCGTTGCGGGAATCATCCTGGTTGTCGCGGTTGTCGCGGCCCTGGTCCTGGTTGTTGCCATTACCGTTGTTGCCGTCGTGATCGTCGCGCCCACCCCGGCGCGCGCGGTTACGGCGGGCCCGGCGAGCCTGGGCGCGGGATTCATAGCGCGGCTCGTCATTGCCGTTGTTCTTGTCGGCGTTCTTCTCGCCCTTCTTGTCGCTGTCGCCCTGATTGTCATCGCGGCGCGAGCTACGGTGATCGTCGCGTGGTGCGGCATCAGCGGCATCGTCAGCCTGGTTGGCCGGGGCCTCAGCCTTCGCCGGTTTAGCGGCCTTGGCGGCGGCCGGCTTCTTGCCGGTGGTAATTGCCTCGATGAGAGCGCCCTTGCGGAGAGCGCTGACGCCGCGCAGCCCCTTCTGGGCGGCAATTTCGCGCAGCTGTGGCAGCTTCAGGGATGCCAGTTCTTGAGGCGAGATATTCTCCGTATCGCTCACGGAAGTCCTTTCGTCGCTTTTCCCAGCGGATGATTCTGGGTGCCCAGCGTGCCCGGTCGGGCGGTCGTGCCGCGTGTCACCGGGCCGGTGTTCCCACTCAGCTGGGTCTGCCGGCTAGGCACTCTGGAAATGACTGTGTAGTTAAAAGATAAAACTCTGGCTAGCCTGCCTGTACACCCCGCGGCACACTGTCTTGGACCTCGAGCTAACTCGAGGGCGCGCAGTGCCGGTGGGGACTGGAAGGGGCCCAATAGTCCGCGAGGGACCAGGTTGCCCTTCTTTTCCTCGGCAGGAACCACGTCGTCCCCTGCGGGCCGGCCTTAAACCTTGCGCGATGTGCACGGCGTTGGCAGAACTAACCCATAAAAGCGCGCGGGCTGTGGTTCGACCCATTCTGCAGGGCCAAAGCCCAGGGACAACGCATCTCGACTGCACGAGCAGGCCCGAGCACATGATGCTTTACTGTTCAACTTAGGGCAGCTCACGTAGCTCAAACGCTCAAGCAGCTCAGCCAGTCTCAGACAGTATAGCGCAAGAATTTGCCTTCTTCGGTACCGACCCCACCCCGGGGCCGAAGGAGGTGGCTATCATAGTGACCATGCACTCCACCATGCAGGAAGTCCCGCTCAACATCTCCCGTATCTTGGAGCAGGGGGCGACCGTCCACAGCCAGACCAAGGTCACCACGTGGCACGGCGAGCACGCCCCCGACGGCGCCGGGGCGGCCGAGGAATGCACCTTCGCGGACATCGGCGCGCGGGCGGCGGCCTTTGCCCACGTGCTCCACGACGAGCTGGGCATCACCGGCGACGAGCGCGTCGGCTCTTTTCTGTGGAACTGCGCGGAGCACCTAGAGGTGATGTTCGCCGTTTCCTGCAAGGGCGCGGTCTTTACCCCGCTGAACAAACAGCTGATGAACGACCAGATCCGGCATATCGTCAACCACGCCGAGATAGAGGTCATCGTCGCCGATCCGCGCCTGGCCCAGCAGCTGGGCGCGGTGCTGGCCGGCACCGAGACCGTCCGCGCGGTCGTCTTCACCGGCCCGGGCCGGGTGGAACACCTAAGCCCCTACTTCCCCCGCGGCGTGGAGGTCTACTCCTACGAAGCCCTGCTGGACGGGCAATCGACCCGCTACGACTGGCCGGTCCTGGACGAGTCCGCGGCCGCGGCCCTGTGCTATTCCACCGGCACGACCGGCGCGCCCAAGGGCGTGGTCTACTCCCACCGCTCCATTTATCTGGCCTCCATGTTGCTGCGCACCACAGACAGCCTGGCCATTACGCACGGCGAATCCTTCCTGTGCTGCATCCCCATCTACCACGTGTTGTCCTGGGGCGTGCCTTTTGCCGCCTTCATGACGGGCACCCCGCTCATCCTGCCGGACTCGGACGTCTCCGCGCCCACCCTGGCCAAGCTCATCGCCTCTACCCACCCACGTGTGGCGCACGGCGTGCCGACGATTTGGATCCAGCTCTTCGTCCACTACCTCCACCACCCGCCGGAGCGCATGTCGCTGACCGAGATTTACGCCGGCGGCTCCCCCGTCCCGCCGCAGGTGATCAAGGTCTGGGAGGAGCGCTTCGGCGTCGACGTCGTGCACGTGTGGGGCATGGTGGAAACGACCACCGTGGGCACCGTGGCGCGCCCGCCGCAGGGCGCCAGCGGCAACGCCCGCTGGGGCTACCGCATCTCCCAGGGCCGCTTCCCCACTAGCTTGGAATACCGCGTGGTCAACGACGGGCAGGTGGTCTCCAAGACCGACCGCAACGCCGGCGAGATCCAGGTCCGCGGCAACCTGGTCACGGAGTCGTACTACCACTCGCCGGCCGCGGAGTCCGGCGGGGCGGCTTCCCAGTTCCGCGGCAAGCGCACCGAGGACGCGGCCAGCAAGTTCACCGCCGACGGCTGGCTGCGCACCGGCGACGTCGGCTCGGTGACCAAGGACGGCTTCTTAACCATCGAGGACCGCGCCCGCGACGTCATCCGCTCCGGCGGCGAGTGGATCTACTCGGTCCAGCTGGAAAACCTCATCATGGCCGACGACCGGGTCATCGAGGCCGCCGTCATCGGCTACCCCGACAAGCAGTGGGGCGAGCGCCCGCTGGCGGTGACCGTCCTCCAGCACGACATCGACCCGACCATCGAGACCGCGGAGAGCCTGCGCGAGAACCTGCGTTCCGAGCTACCCGGCTGGATGCTGCCGGAGTACTGGACGTTCATCAAGTCCATCGACAAGACCTCGGTGGGCAAGTTCGACAAGAAGGATCTGCGCTCCCACCTGGCCGAGGGCGAGTACAACATCATCCGCCTGGCCGGCCCGGGCGAGGCCAACCAGATTGATGACAACGCCACCCTCGATCCGGACCAGCGGCTGACCTAAAACCCGACGGGAAGGAATAGCTGACCTGCGCGTGCCGTTGTGGTTGGTAGTCCTGTCCGCACAACGCATAGAGTTGGGAGAATATGACTGACCGTTCTTCCGCCCCGAAGGTGCTGCTGCCCACCCCGCGCGTAGCCGGCCGCCCGCAGGCCGCCGCGGACCTGCCTCCCGCCGACGCGAACGGCAACCGGGCTTTGGTGGACAAATACGGTCGCGTCGCCCGGGATCTGCGCGTATCCCTGACCGACCGCTGCAACCTGCGGTGCACCTACTGCATGCCCGCCGAGGGCCTGGATTGGATGCCTAACCAGCACAAGCTCGACGACGCCGAGACCATCCGGCTCATCCGCCTGGCCGTTGAGCGCCTGGGCATCCGGCAGGTCCGCTTCACCGGCGGCGAGCCGCTCCTGCGCAAGTCGCTGGCCGAGATCATCGCGGCCACCAAGAAGCTGCGCACCGACGAAGGCCGCGCCCCCAGCACGGCGCTGACGACGAACGGGCTGGGCATGGACAAGCGCATCGACGAGCTCAAGGCCGCCGGCCTGGACCGGGTCAATATTTCGCTGGACACCATCAACCACGCGGCCTACGCCGAGCTCACCCGCCGCGACCGGCTCGATTCCGTCTTCGCGGCTATCGATGCCACCCTCGCCGCCGGCCTCCACCCCGTCAAGATCAACGCCGTGGTCATGCCCGGTATCAACGACGGCGACATCGTCGAGCTGGCCGATTTCGCCCTGCACAAGGGCGCGCAGCTGCGTTTTATCGAGCAGATGCCGCTGGGCCCGCGCGAGCAGTGGGATCGCTCGACCATGGTCACCGCGGACGACATCCTCGACCAGTTGAAATCCGCCTTCGATCTGCGCCCGGCCCGCGCCCCGCGCGGATCGGCGCCCGCCGCGCTCTGGGAGGCGACCTGCCCCGACGGCACGCGCGGCAAGCTGGGCATCATCGCCTCGGTCAGCCACCCCTTCTGCGGCGACTGCGACCGCACCCGCCTGACCACCGACGGCGCCGTGCGCAACTGCCTCTTCGGCAACTCGGAGACCTCCCTGCGCGATCTTATGCGCCAGGGCGCTTCCGACGAGGCGCTCATGGCCGCCTGGGCCGGAGAGATGTGGGCCAAGCTGCCCGGCCACGGCGTCAACGACGAGGGCTTCCTGCAGCCGGACCGGCCGATGTCCGCCATCGGCGGGTAGCCACCTTAAGCTAGTACCCGTTATGCACCATCCTTCTTCGTGCTCCGTCGCCGAGCATCTCTCCCGCATCCTCGGCCTCGTCGGGCCCCTCCCGGCCGTGGAGGTAGCCGCCGACGAGCTGACCAGCGGCCTGTTTTGCGCCGCCGATGCCACCTGCCGCATCCCCGTGCCCGCCTTCCACAACTCGGCCATGGACGGCTTCCTGGTCCACCGCGCCGACCTGGGTTCCGGCTCGGCCACGCTGCCGGTGCTCGGCGACGTGCCGGCCGGCAGCGCACCGCAAGAGGTGCCCGCGGGTGCGGCGGTGCGGATCATGACCGGCGCCCCCATCGCCGACCCGCTCGATCCGGAGCTCGTGGTCGTGCCCGTAGAACTGACCAATATCCCCGCCGGGCCCACCCCGCTGCCGGAGACGGTCACCATCACCGGCGCGGATCCCGCCCGTCCCCACATCCGCCGGGCCGGCGATAACCTCGCCGTCGGGGACATCGCGGTTCGCGCCGGGTCCCGCGTGGACCCCGGCGTCATCGCCGCCTGCCACTCCGCGGGCCTTAACACACTGCCCGTGCACCGCACCCCGCGGGTGGCGGTGATTTCCACCGGCGACGAGCTCGTCAGCCTGGGCGACGGCCCCTGGTCGCTGGGGCCTGGCCAGATCCCGGATTCCAACCGGCCTATGCTGGCCCAGCTCGTGCGGGACTCCGGGCCCGTCGAGCTCACACACCTACACGCCGGGGATAGCGACGGCGCCGCAGGCCGGAGCGATTCCTTCGTCGCCCTGACCAAGGAGGCGGCCCAGACCCACGATCTCATCATCACCAGCGGCGGGGTCTCGGCCGGGGCCTTCGACATCGTGCACACCAGCGCCCAGGCACATGCCAGCAATGCCTGGTTCGGCGACGTCGACCAGAAGCCCGGCGCCCCGCAGGGAGTAAGCATCTGGGGCTCGACCCCAATGATCTCGCTGCCGGGCAACCCGGTGGCCACCTTCGTCTCCTTCCACCTCTACGTCGCCCCCGCGTTGCGCGCCCTCCGCGGCGACCCGCACCCGGCCCTGCGCCGCCGCGGGATAGTCCGGGCGGGCGAGAATTTCCCGGACACCCGCGACCGCCCCGCCTGGCTGCCGGTCCGGGTGGACTACGCGGACAACCCGCCTGCCGCCTTCCCCTTCAACGGGCGGCGGCTGGGCTCCCACATGGTGGCTAACCTGGCGGGCACCGCGGGGATGGTGGGCCTTGACGCCCACGCCGCCGGGCCGCGGGCGGGCGATACTGTCGAGATCACCTGGTTCTAGACGAGTCTTAGTTAAAGGAGAAAGGACGAGCAATGGAGTTTACGCATCTCAACCAGGCCGGCGAGGCCTACATGGTCGACGTGACCGAGAAGAAGCCGACCGTGCGCACCGCCACCGCCGAGGGCGAGGTGGCCTGCTCCCGGGAGGTCATGGACGCGCTGCGCGACGGCACCGTGCCCAAGGGCGACGTGCTGGCTGTGGCACGAGTGGCCGGCATCGCGGCGGCCAAGAAGGTCCCGGAGCTGCTGCCGCTCGCCCACACCATCGGCGTGCACGGCTGCCGCGTCGACCTGGAGCTTAAGGATGATTGCGTGGCGATTTCGGCCACCGTGCGCACCGCGGACCGCACCGGCGTGGAGATGGAGGCCCTGACCGCGGTGAACGTCGCTGCGCTGGCGGTAATCGACATGGTCAAGGGCGTGGACCGTTCCGCCTTCATCCGGCGGACGGGAATCGTCGCCAAGTCCGGCGGGCGCTCCGGCGACTGGTCCCGTACCCTGCCGGAGGCCTAAGCCATGGCTCTGCCTGCTTGTCCCCTTACCGGCCAGCTCGGCGTCCTCGTCTTGGCCGGCGGCCGGGGCCGCCGCATGGGCGGGGTCGACAAGGCCAGCCTGCGCGTTTCCGGACAGCGACTCGTCGACCGCGTGCTGGGCCAGCTGCCCTACCACTGCAAGCGCATCGTGGTCTCGCCCTATCCCCTGGGCCTGCCGCAGGTCTGCGAGAACCCGCTCTTCGGCGGCCCCGTCGCCGGCATCGCGCGCGGTGCACAGGCCCTGCACAGCGACTACATCGCCGTCCTGAGCGTCGATGCCCCGGATTCCGCCCAGCTCCTCCCCGCCCTCTGGCAAGGGCTTATGGCCGATGATGCCGACGCCGCCATCGTCCGCAGCGCCGACGGCTTCCTGCAGCCGCTGTGCTCGCTGTGGAAGGCCGACCACCTGCGCCGCGCGCTCGCCGGGCTGCCGGGCGTGCACAACACCTCCGCCCGCCGGCTGCTGCGCCAGGCGCGCCACAGCTCCCGGGTTATCGAAGTCCCCGGCACCGGCGCCGAGCGCGACTACGACACTCCCCAGGAGCTAGCGGCATTCGCGGAAGATGTCCTTCAGCAGGGGCAGGACAACCGCTAGCGTGTCCTCGACCGCCCCGACCGAAGACGCGGAATTGACCAGCAAGGTCCCCGGCGGGCACGCGGTAACGCCGATGATGCCCCGGCACAAGCCCGCCCGGGGCGAGTTTTTCAGGCCCTCCAGCAGGACCTGAGTCTCCAGCCCCCACATACGCGCCGCGATGAATTCTTCCGTGACCTCCGGGGTGTCGTTATCGCGAGAAATCCCCGTCGCGCCGATAACGAGCACCACGTCGGTGCCTGCCTCAATTGCCTGACTCAGCGCTGGCCTTAAGTTCGCGGCTCCCTCGTTGAGGCACTGCTTCAGCGTGACCTCCACGCCGTGGTTGGTCAATAGCTCCACCGCGCGTTGACCTGCCTTGTTGGGCTTTGAGCCCTCCTTGATGCGGTTCGACGCGACGATGACTGCGGCCTGCAACTCAGGCATTGGTGCCTCCTGGCGTCCCATTCGGCCACCTCCTCTACTACACCCGTGAGAAAAATCACTGTGGGAATTATTTTCCCAGCTAAGGGAACCCTCAGCGGCTTACGCAGCACGAACCGGAAGGCAAGGAAATGTGCAACATTAACGTTTCCTAAATAAACCCAGATTCTTCCGTACAAATTCCTCTTCTGAGTCTAATACTCGATAGATTGATATTCAGCTATTCCTTCGAGATGTTTTGAGGACACCCCATGACTCAGCTAGACACCTCAGGCAAAGTCATCCAGGGCTGGGATCCAGAGGATTCCGAGCACTGGGACTCCAAGATTGCCTGGCGCACGCTCATTATTTCGACGACCACCCTGTTCATCGGCTTTGCCGCATGGTATCTGGTCTCCGCCATCGCGCCCATCCTCAACGAGATCGGCTTCGTTCTCAGCTCCGGCCAGCTCTACGCGCTCACCGCGGTCTCGGGACTCGCCTGCGGGCTTTTCCGCCTGGTCTTCATGTTCCTGCCGCCGGTGCTCGGCACCCGCAAGCTGGTGACCTTCTCCGCGCTGCTGTTCCTGCTGCCGATGTTCGGCTGGTTCTCGGTCGTGCAGCGCCCCGATGCCTCCTTCGCTGAGCTGCTCGCCATCTCTTTTGCCTCCGGCATTGGCGGCGGCGTCTTCTCCGGCCTCATGCCGTCGACCGGCTACTTCTTCCCGAAGCGGATGTCCGGCACCGCGCTCGGCCTGCAGGCCGGCCTGGGCAACTTCGGCATCTCCTTCATCCAACTGGTCGCCCCGTGGCTGATGGGCTTCAGCCTCATCGGCATCGGCTTCGTCGCCCCACAGCGCCTGCCCGACCAGACCGCGATCTTCGTCCACTCCCCGGCCATCTTCTTCGTGCCCTGGACCATCGTTATGGCCGTGCTGGCCTGGACGCTGCTCAAGGACGTGCCGGTCAAGGCGAACTTCCGCCAGCAGATCGACATTTTCGGCAACATCAACACCTGGGTACTCACCGTCGTCTACCTGATGAGCTTCGGCGCCTTCTCCGGCTTCGCCGCCCAGTTCGCCCTGATGATCAACGACCTCTACGGCCAGACCTCCAAGTTCGCCGAGGTCATGAACCCCGACGACCTGCCCCGCGGCGCCGCCTTCGCCTTCATTGGCCCGCTGCTCGGCGCCCTCGTGCGCGCACTCTGGGGCCCGCTCTGCGACAAGTTCGGCGGCGCCATCTGGACCTTCATCGGCTGCCTAGGCATGACCATCTTCACCGCGTTCTCCGCGCTGTTTTTGAACCCGGATTCCCCGGACCAGTTCTGGTGGTTCCTGGCGGGCATGCTCATCATGTTCTTCTTCACCGGCCTGGCTAACGCCGGCACCTTCAAGCAGATGCCGATGATCCTCCCGCCCCGCCAGGCAGGCGGCGTGGTCGGCTGGACCGGCGCCATCGGCGCCTTCGGCCCGTTCGTCGTCGGCATGCTCCTGTCGGTTATGCCCATGGCCGCCTTCTTCTGGGGCTGCGTGGTCTACTTCGCCATCACCACGGTCCTGGTCTGGGTCTTCTACGCCCGCCCGAACGCCCCGTACCCTGGCTAAACCCCGCACCCAACAGAGAGTTTTACCCCCATGACTACTCACGTCCCCGCTCCCGAAAACGGCAAGCTCAACCCGCTATTTAAACTGGGCGCTTACCTGCGCCGCGGCGAGGCCTCGGCTTCCGGCCAACAGGTCTTTTTGCAGGGCGGCCGGCAGGCCGACGTCTTCTACCGCAACCGCTGGGCCTTCGACAAGATGGTCCGCTCCACCCACGGCGTGAACTGCACCGGCTCCTGTTCCTGGAAGGTCTACGTCAAGGACGGCGTCATCACCTGGGAGTCCCAGGCCGTCGACTACCCCACCACGGGCCCGGACACCCCGGAATACGAGCCCCGCGGCTGCCCCCGCGGCGCCTCCTTTTCCTGGTACACCTACTCCCCGACCCGCGTGCGCTACCCGTATGCCCGCGGCGTTCTGGTGGACATGTTCCGCGAGGAAAAGCAGAAGCACGGCGACTCGGTGCTCGCTTGGAAGGCCATCCAGGAAGACCCCGACAAGCGCCGGGCGTATATCTCCCAGCGCGGCAAAGGCGGACTTATCCGCATCTCCTACGAGGAGGCCATCGACATGGCCTCGGCCGCGCACGTCTACACCATCCGCAAGTACGGCCCCGACCGCATTAACGGCTTCACGGTTATCCCGGCGATGAGCCAGGTCTCTTACGGCGCCGGCAGCCGCTTCCTGCAGATGATCGGCGGCGTCGCCCTGTCCTTCTACGACTGGTACGCGGACCTGCCGCCGGCCTCCCCGCAGACTTTCGGCGACCAGACCGACGTCCCCGAATCCGGCGACTGGTACAACTCCTCCTACCTGATGATGTGGGGCTCCAACATCCCGGTCACGCGCACCCCGGACGCCCACTTCATGGTCGAGGCCCGCTACAAGGGCACCAAGGTCGTGGTGGTCTCCCCCGACTTCGCCGACAACACCAAATTCGCCGACGAATGGGCCCGTATCGAGCCGGGTACCGACGCCGCCTTGGCCTTTGCCATGGGCCACGTCATCCTCAAGACCTTCCACGTCGACCGCCAAGAGCCGTACTTCCTGAACTACATGCGCAAGTACACCGACGCACCGTTCTTGGTCTCCCTCGACCAGCGCGAAGACGGGACCTATACCCCCGGCAAGTTCTTCACGGCCTCCCAGACTAACGATGCCGCCCTGGCCGACAGCCCCAACGCCACGCACCGTGGCCTGGTCATGGAAGAAGACGGCCGCGTGGTCGATCCGGGCGGCACCGTCGCCGATCGCTGGGACATGGATTCTGCCAAGTGGAACCTCTCCCTCGACGGCGTCGACCCCGTCATGTCCGTGGCGGAGACGGATTCTTTCTCCACCGCCGAGGTCCTCTTCCCGCGCTTCGACCTGGATACCGACCCGGCCGATATCGGCACCGGCAAGCCGGTTGGCGCCGGGGTGGTCCACCGCGGCGTGCCCGTGCGCGAGGTCAACGGCAAGCTGGTCACCACCGTCTACGACATCATGCTCGCCCACTACGGCGTCCCGCGCGAGGACCTGAACCTGCCGGGTAGCTGGCCGACCGGCTTCGACGACGCCAGCGAGGTCGGCACCCCGGCCTGGCAGGAAGAGCTCACCGGCGTCCCCGCCGCCGCGGCCATCCGCATCGGCCGGGAATTCGCGCAGAACGCCGCGGATTCGCAGGGGCGTTCCCAGATCATCATGGGCGCGGGCGTGAACCACTACTTCCACGCCGACAACATCTACCGCACCTTCCTAGCGCTGACCTCGATGTGCGGCACCCAGGGCGTCAACGGCGGCGGCTGGGCGCACTACGTCGGCCAAGAGAAGCTGCGCCCAGTCAACGGCTGGACCCAGTGGGCCATGGCCACCGACTGGCAGCGTCCCCCGCGCCACATGATTTCCACCGGCTTCTACTACTTCGCCACCGAACAGTACCGCTACGACAACTCGCGCGCTTCCCAGCTGGGCTCCCCGCTGGCCAGCCGCGGGGCGATCGGCGACAAGATGGTCTCCGACACTATGTCCGAGGCCATGCGCCGCGGCTGGATGCCCGCATACCCGCAGTTCAACCGCAACTGCCTGCTGCTGGCCGACGAGGCGGACGCCGCCGGCTTAGACATCAACGACTACGTGGTCCAGCAGTTGGAAAAGGGCGACCTGGAGTTCGCCCACGACAACCCCTCGGCGGAAGAAAACTGGCCGCGCATCCTGCTCAACTGGCGCACCAACCTGCTGGGCTCCTCGGCCAAGGGCACGGAGTTCTTCCTCCGTCACCTGTTGGGCATCGACTCGGACGCTACCGCCGAAGAGCTTTCCCCGGAGCAGCGCCCGCGCACCATCAAGTGGGTCGACGAGGCCCCCGAGGGCAAGCTCGACCTGATGCTGACCACGGACTTCCGCAACACCTCGACCACGCTGGTCTCCGACATCGTGCTGCCGGCTGCCACCTGGTACGAAAAGCACGACATGTCCTCGACCGACATGCACCCCTACCTGCACTCCTTCAACGCGGCCATCAACCCGCCGTGGGAGGCGCGCACCGACTTCGAGGTCTTCCAGGACCTGGCCGCCGCGCTCTCCGACAAGGCCGTCAAGTGGCTGGGCACCCAGCGCGACGTCATCACCCAGCCGAGCCACCACGACACCCCGGACGAGCTGGGCATGCCCAACGGCATTGTCCCGGACATCGACGAGGTCGGGCTGGTCCCCGGCGTAACGATGCCGAAGCTACACGTCGTCGAGCGCGACTACACGCGCATCTACGAAAAGTGGGCGCACCTCGGCCCGCTGCCCGCGAAGGCCGGCACCGGCGTCCACGGCACCAAGTTCAACGTGGATAAGCAGGTCAAGGAGCTCGAGCTCATCTGCGGCACCTCGCAGACCTCCCAGGGCGAGCTCATCGATCTGACCAAGGACACCAAGGTCATCGACGCCATCCTGCACCTGTCCGGCGTCTCCAACGGTGAGCTGGCGCAGCAGGGCTTCGAGTTCCTGTCCTCGCGCACCGGCAAGGACCTCACCCCGCTGGGTGCTTCCGATGCCGACGTCCACATCACCTGGGATTCCATCAAGGAACGGCCCACCGAGGTCATCACCTCGCCGGAATGGACTGCCGACAAGCGCAACAAGCGCCGTTACACCGCTTTTTCCATCAACGTCGAGTTCGACAAGCCCTGGCACACGCTGACCGGCCGCATGCACTACTACCTCGACCACGACTGGTTCATGGACTACGGCGAATCTCTGCCCGTGTTCCGCCCGCCGCTGGACCACGTCCACCTGCACGGCGAGCACGCCCCCGGCCAGACGTTGAACAACGAGCGCGGCGAGGCCGAAGTCACCCTGCGCTACCTGACCACCCACAACAAGTGGTCTATCCACTCGCAGTACTTCGACAACCTGCACGTTTTGTCCATCTCTCGCGGCGGCCAAGTGGTGTGGATGTCCAACAAGGACGCCGAAAAGATCGGCGTCAAAGACAACGAGTGGGTCGAGGTCTACAACCGCAACGGCGTCGTCAGCGCCCGCGCCATCGTCTCCCACCGCATCCCGGAAGGCACCATGCTGTGCAACCACGCCCAGGAGCGCACCGTCGGCACCCCGCTCAACGAGCACACCGGCCGCCGCGGCGGCACCCACAACTCGCTGACGCGCATTTCCATCAAACCGGTACACATCGCGGGCGGCTACGGCCAACTTACCTACCACTTCAACTACATCGGGCCCACCGGCAATAACCGCGACGAGGTCACCCGCGTCCGCCGCCGTTCCCAGGAGGTGTCTTACTAATGAAGGTCATGGCTCAGATCTCAATGATCATGAACCTCGACAAGTGCATCGGCTGCCACACCTGCTCCGTGACCTGTAAGCAGGCATGGACCAACCGCGAAGGCACCGAGTACATCTGGTTCAACAACGTCGAAACCAAGCCCGGCGTCGGATACCCGCGCGGCTGGGAGGACCAGGAGAAATGGAAGGGCGGCTGGGAGCGCACCAGCTCCGGCAAGCTCAAGCCCAAGGCCGGCGGCCGGCTCAAGAAGCTGGCCACCCTGTTCCACAACCCCAACCTGCCGACCATCCAGGACTACTACGAGCCGTGGAGCTACCAGTACGAGGACCTGATGGGCGCCAAGGCCGGGCAGAAGACCCAGCCGACGGCCAAGCCGGTCTCCCAGATCGACGGCCACCCCATCGAAAAGGTCGAATGGTCCTCCAACTGGGACGACAACCTGGGCGGGTCCACCGCCACCATGGACAACGACCCTGTCCTGCACGAGATGAACCTGGACGTGAAGAAGGAGATCGAAGACACGTTCATGTTCTACCTGCCGCGCATCTGCGAGCACTGCATGAACCCGACCTGCGTGTCCTCCTGCCCGTCCGGGGCGATGTACAAGCGCACCGAAGACGGCATCGTCCTGGTTGACCAAGACGCCTGCCGCGGCTGGCGCATGTGCGTTTCCGGTTGCCCGTACAAGAAGGTCTACTTCAACCACAAGACGGGCAAGGCCGAAAAGTGCACGCTGTGCTACCCGCGCATCGAGGTCGGCCAACCCACGGTGTGCTCCGAGACCTGCGTGGGCCGCCTGCGCTACCTGGGCGTCATCCTCTACGATGCCGACCGCGTCGCGGAAGCCGCCGCCACCGAGGACCCACAGGACCTCCTGGAGGCCCAGAAGTCGGTCATGCTCGACCCCCACGACCCCGAGGTAGTCAAGGCCGCCCAGCGCGAGGGCATCCCGCACTCCTGGATCGACGCAGCACAGAACTCCCCCATCTACGACCTCATCTTCAAGTACGGGGTCGCGCTGCCGCTGCACCCGGAGTACCGCACGCTGCCCATGGTCTGGTACATCCCGCCGCTCTCACCCATCGTCGATCAGGTGACCGCCTCCGGCAACGACGGCGAGGACCACAAGATCCTGTTTACCGCCCTGTCGCGCATGCGCATCCCGCTGGACTACCTGGCGGGCCTGTTCACCGCCGGCGACCCGGTCCCGGTGGAAAAGGCGCTGCGCCGGCTGGTGGCCATGCGCTCGTATATGCGCGACATCAACTTAGGTAACGAGCCGCAGGAAGAAATCGCGCAGGCGGTCGGCATGGACGGGCGCACGATGCAGGAGATGTACCGCCTGCTTTCCATCGCCAAGTACGACGACCGCTACGTCATCCCCACCGCCTCGCCGGAGACCCCGCGTGGCATCAGCTCGCTGGATCCCTTCGGCGGCGTCGACCCGGCCCGCAACCTGAACGACACGTTCCAGGACCTAGGCATGGGCGCGCCGGAGGCCTGCACCCACGGCAGCGCGCCCAGCGGCAAGGTCTCCCTCCTGTCCTGGACCGGCGACCGCCCCGATTCCATGTTCCCGCCGAAGGACTAAGCGAGGCCAGCCATGAATATCTTTGACAAACTCGCCCGCCGCGCCCCCAGCCGCCCACCGGCTGTTGATGCCGTGGCCGGCTTCGGGACGCCAGCCGGCATCGGTAGCGGCGGGGGTGCCAAGGACGTCGAGCGTGCCATCCGCACCCACACCGGCAAGCTTCCCGACGAGTTCATCGCCCCGGTAAAGGTCTCGGTAGACCAGCGCCGTATTATCGCCATGGCGGTCTCGGTGCTGCTCAATTACCCGCAGCCGGATTTCCTGCAGCGGCTCGAGACCGTCGAGGAGCAGCTGGATCAGCTGCCGCTGGCCATCGCCAGCGATTTCGTGGACTTCGCCACCTGGGCCCGCTCCGCCGGGGTGCGCGGGATGGAGGAGCACTACGTCGAGACCTTCGACCAGCGACGTCGCTGCTCGCTTTTCCTGTCCTACTACGCGGTCGGCGACACCCGGCAGCGCGGCATGGCTATCTTGTCCTTCCGCCAGCAGCTCGAAGCCCTCGGCTTCGTCGTTAGCGACGAGGAACTGCCCGACCACCTCTGCGTCGTCCTGGAGGCCCTCGCGCTCAGCGAGGACCACGACAGCGCCGTGGAGATGGTGGCTAGCTACCGGGAGGGCATCGAGGTGCTGCGCGCCGCCCTCGGCCACGTCAACTCGCCCTACCTGAGCCTGGTGACGGCCCTGTGCAAGTCTTTGCCCAAGGTCGACCCGGACACCGCCCAGAAATACGTCGATCTCATTCGCACCGGCCCACCCGCTGAGATGGTCGGGATCGCGGATCTGCCCTTCCCAACCGCTCAGCCGAATTCGGTCTAAGGACTTTCCATGGATACTTTCAACAACTTTCTCTGGGGAGCGTTCCCCTGGCTCGCGATAGCCGCGTTCGTCGTCGGTATTTTCTGGCGTTGGCGTTCCGACCAGTTCGGGTGGACTACCCATTCGACCCAGATCTACGAGTCCAAGCTGCTGCGCCTGTCTTCCCCGCTGTTCCATTGGGGCATGGTCTTCGTCATCATCGGCCACCTCATGGGGCTAGCGATGCCCAAGTCCTGGACCCGCGCCGTCGGCATCAGCGACCACGTCTACCACTGGATCGCCACCATCCCCGGCTCGCTCGCGGCGGTCGCCGTGCTGCTCGGTTTTGCTGGGCTGGTCTACCGCCGCGTGGTCAACCGTTCCGTCTTCCTGTCGACCTCCACGTCCGACAAGGTCATGTACGTCCTGCTGGGGCTGGCTCTGCTGTCCGGGTCCATCGCGACCTTTACTCTGCAGCTTTTCGACCTGGCCGGCACCCATGGCTATGACTACCGCGAGACCATCGCGCCCTGGCTGCGTAACCTTCTCATCTTTAACATCCAGCCCGAGCTGATGGCCGATGTGCCGTGGCAGTTCAAGGTCCACGTCCTGGCGGGCTTTACCATCATCGCCGTCTGGCCGTTTACCCGCCTGGTGCACGCCTTCTCCGCGCCCGTCGGGTACGTGACGCGCCCGTACGTGGTCTACCGTTCCCGCGACCAGCGCACCACGGACATGCGCCGCCACGTCGCTTGGGAGCCGGTGCGTTCCCACCGCGCGCAGTTGGATAAGAACGAAACGCCGTCCCACGGCGCCTAGACCGGAATTGTCCACAGCCCCCGCCGCGTTGAACTGGCCCCCGAAAGTTGGACTGGTTTTAATTCTAGGCGGTTAGGGCTTCAAGGGTCTGATTTCGATATTGCAT
>NZ_JBPPVW010000009.1:0-82768 GCF_053546955.1 Corynebacterium sp. 32222D000AT
TTTTTAAAAAACAGGGGCCCCCCCCCCCCCCCAACCCCGCCTCCGCGCCCCCGCCGGCCCAGCGGGAGCTCGGGCCCCACCCAGAGCGCAAGGCGCTGCCCGCCGGCCGTTCGGCGCAGCCGGCAAACCCCCGCCGCCCGGTGGTCAAGGCCGCTCCCCAGGTGGTGGGCTACGCACCTAAGGCTGCCGCTGCCCCTAAGTCCCGCGTGGCCAAGGCCGCGCCGGCGGCGCTGCCGGCGGGCGGCAAGGCGGGCTCCTCCCCTGCGTCGCCGCGCCCGCGGGAGATAGGCGGCGGCCGCGACGCCGCGTCGAAAAAGCCGGCCCGGAAGAACAACACGGCGCGCCTGCGCTACGTGCCCGCCCTCGACGGGCTGCGCGGCCTCGCGGTCGCCGCGGTCATCGTCTACCACTTCTTTGGTGATGTGCTGCCGGGCGGCTACCTGGGCGTGGATATGTTCTTCGTCCTGTCCGGGTTTTTGATTACCTCGCTGCTGGTGCGGGAATTCGACGTCACCGGCGGGATCAGCCTGCGCGATTTTTGGGTCCGCCGCTTTCGCCGCATCCTGCCGGCGGCCGTGGCCGTGCTGGCGATCTGCACCGCACTCGTCGGCGCGATCGGCGGCGATATCGCCGTCAACCTGCGCGAGCAGTTCTTCGGCACCCTGTTCTTCGCCAACAACTGGGTCCAGATAGCTACCTCCCAGTCCTACTTCGCCGACAACGAGGTCCAGGTCTTTGCACACTACTGGTCCCTGGCCGTGGAAGAGCAGTTCTACCTGCTCTGGCCGCTGATTATCCTGGGGCTGTTCTCCCTGGGCAGGCGCCAGCCGCGGCGCCTAGCGCTAGGGGTCAGCGTGGCGCTGGGGGTGGCCTCCGCGCTGGCGATGGCCTGGATCTTTACCCCCGGCGAGGATCCGACCCGCGTCTACTACGGCACCGACACCCACGCCTTCGGCCTGCTGGCCGGCGCGGGCTTGTCGCTCATCATCACCACCCGCAACCCCAACCCGGACGCGCCCGCGTGGCCGCACTACTCCGCGTCCGGGCGGCGCGTGGCCGAGGCCGTAGGCCTGGTGGCGTTGGTCGCCTACGCCGCGCAGCTTTTGTTCATGGCCGACGACCTGGCACTGACCTACCGCGGCGGGCTGCTGGCCTCCAGCGTGCTGGGGGTGGCGATCATCTGCGGCATCCTGGCCGAGCGCCCGCTACTCAACGCGCTGTTCGCCAACCGCGTCATGCGCTGGGCCGGCAAGCGCTCGTTCTCCCTGTACCTGTGGCACTGGCCCATCGTCATCATCCTGCGGGAGCTTGCCGGCAACGCCAATGCGTGGTCTGTGGGCGTCGTCGCCCTGCTGCTCTCCGCCGGGCTGGCGGAGCTGAGCTACCGGTGCATTGAGAACCCGCTGCGCCGCCGCGGCTACCGCACCACCGCCCGCGATTTCTGGTCCGCCCGCCCCGACTGGCCCACGCTGCGCTCGGCGTGGAAGGTGGCGGCGTGGCCGCTGGTCCCCGTGCTGGTCTTCAGCTCCCTCGGCGGCATCGCCTGGGGCCTTAGCCACTCCGGCGACAAGACCTCCTTCGAGCAGGAACTGGATGACCTGGCGGCCCAGAACCAGTCCAACAACGCCCAGGCACCCAGCGAGAAAAACGCGGGCCAGGGCGGCGGGGACGCCGCTGGTGCCCCGAATGACAAGACCTCGGCGGACAAGAAGAGCCCGGACATGGTGCACCCCATGCCCAGCGGCGACGAGATCACGGCCGTGGGTGATTCCGTGATGCTGGCCTCCAGCCAGTCGCTGCAGGACCGCTTCCCCGGCATCTATATCGACGCGGCGGTCTCCCGGCACTACGACCAAGGCCTGCCGGCCATCCAGCAGCTCGCGGACTCGGGCCAGCTGCGGGACACGGTCTTTTTGGGATTCGGCACCAACGGCCCGCAGCTAGATGATGAAATAGATCAGATGATGAAGATCATCGGGCCAGAGCGCACGGTGCTCATCGCCACCCCCTACGGCGACCGCGACTGGATGACCACGGCGCGGCAGGAGACCATCGCCGCGGTGAAAAAATACGACAACGTCTACCTGGCGGACTGGTGCTCACACGCCCAGCACGACCCGAACTACCTGCGCGAAGACGGGATCCATCCGGTGGCGGGCGTGGGCACCGACCAATATGCCCTGGCCTTCTACTACGGGCTGCTGCGCTATGCCCACGGGGAGAAGGCCACGACAACTAAGTGCGAGGTCTAGTCCTCGACCTTAAACTCTGCCATCTTGTCCCAGGACTCCTTACCCTCGATGTGGAAGTTGATGATGTCCGGGGTCTCGACCAGGTACTGCGGGAACTCGCGGCAGGAGCGCTCGAAGTGCTCGGACTGGACGTGGTCGACGTCCTTGCCGTCGGCGTAGGTCTCCAGCAGCAGGAACTTCTGACGGTCTTCCGGATCCCGGAACCACTTGAAGTCCAAGCAGCCCTCCTCGGCGTTGCAGGCCTGGGTGTACCAGTCGATCTCATCGAGGAAGGTCTCGGCGTACTCGGGCTTGACGTGGAATTGAACGTTGATGAAAATCATGGCCCCATCCTACCCGTCTGGGTGGATGGGGCCTTAGCTCGCCGAGGAGGCGCTGATCACACGGATCCCGGGGCTTCCCTGCGCCCTGTGGTGCGTTGTAGTTCCTGCTAGCGCAGGAAGAACTCGGCCACGTAGACGAACTTTCCGTCGGTGGCGGTGGCCACGCCGAAGCCGCGGCCGTCGTCGATCCGGGTGACCGGGACGTCGCGGTTGAGCCAGGCGGTGCGCTCGCGGGCTTCCTGCTCGGTCAGGCGGTGAACGGAGCCCTCGCCGGCATCGGCAGCCGCGGCACCGTGGCCGACCTTGCCGTCGAAGCTCACCTTGCCGGCCGCGGCCTCGTCGGCCCACTGCTGGGCGATGCCGGCGGCGTTCTGGTTCGGGTGGTGGCCCTGCTTGACCAGGTGGGCGTGGGTGGCGGCGCCGAGGTCGGAGCGGACCTGGGCAAAGGCGGCGCCCTTGGGCGGGGCGATGAAGGCCGGCAGCTGGATGCCAAAGCGGTCGGCGGCCTCGTAGGCCTGGGCGGGCAGCTCCACCTGCGGGATCTGCGAGGACAGCTGCTCGACCTGGGCGCCTGCCTGGGAGGACAGGTCGGCCGGCTGCGGCAGCACCTGGGCCTGGGCGGCCTGCGTCCCGCCGAAGGTCACGGCGACGGCGGCCAGGACGGTACAAAACTTACGGTTTCGCTGGTTGCGCATAACCCCGACCTTGCCAGCCCCGCCCGGCTTTCGCCAGGCGATCCGGCCCGTGGCGGCGGATCGATACCGCTTTGTAATCCTTTGCGCCTTAGTGGCCGCTAGTACTTGTCGACGTCCAGCTCAGCGAACTGCCGGTGCAGTTCGCCGAGATCGCGCTGGGCGGCGAGCTGCGGGCCGGCGATGGAAACGAAGCCGTCGATGACGGACTCGCCGTAGTTGTGGCCGGCGCCGTCCGGGACGTTCTTCGCCCCCGGCAGATCCGCGGCGACCTGCAGGGAGGTAATCACCGGGAACCAGGACATCGCGGAGTCGCGGCTGGCCTGCGTGTCCTCACTCATCCAGTCGGGCTCGCGCCAGGTCAGGCCCGGCGACCACCAGCTGACCGGGTCCGAAGTGTGCTGAATATACAGCATGCGGGTCGGCCCCCACTCCTGCTCCGGCAGGCTGGCCCACTCGCGGGCCTGGGCGCTGGTGGTGGCAAAACGCACCACCAGACCGCCGGCGTAGACCGGGTTGATCTCCGTGGTGCCGGGGTCGCGGCGCTCCACGAACTGGGTGCGCAGCCGGTTGAAGTGCGGCGGGCCGGTCAGCAGGATGCCGTCGACAGAGTTGGCAATGTCGCGGAGCCCGGAAAAGGCCGCCTCGATGCCGGTGGTGCCCAGCGACTCGCCGTAGAGGTAGAGCCGCGGGCGGTCCTGGCGTGGCAGGGTGTTCCACCAGTCGACAATCGGGGTGATGAATTCCTGCCCGGCGCGCTCGACCTGCTCGCCGCCGGCCAGGAAGTGGAAGGCCGAGGGCATAGCCGAGTACTGCGCGGCGACCACCGCGGTGTCCCCGCCGTAAAGCAGCTCGAAGCCCTGGGCGGAATAGGACGAAACCCAGCCCGTGCCCGTGGTCATCACCAGCAGGATGGCCTCCCGCTCGGTGGCGTTGGTCCGCTCCAGTTCTTCGATGAGCAGGCGGGCGCGTTCCGTATTCGTCGCGCCGTTGCCCAGGCCGGCATAAGCACGGATGGGTTCTTTCGCCGGGCGCCCGGTCACGCGTTCGAGTTCCGCGCGCGAGGCCCCGGCGTTCAAGAAGCGCGAGCCCTGCAGCCCCACCCCGTCGAAGTCGATGACGGAGTCAGGCGAGCCGGAGCGCTCCGGGTTGGCGGGCGCGCGCGTGGCCGGGTCTGGGTCGGCGTTCTGGGCGGTAAAGATCTTCTCCCCGGCGCGCACGATGACGCCCGGGACCACGCTGTCGAGCAGGTAGACGCCTAGGGCGGCGACCACCACGGCGGCGACGAGCTGGCGGCGGCGCCGCGGCCAGTTGCCCGGGATAGCCTTCCCCAGCGCGCGGACCAGGTTCCGCAGCCCGCGGGCCACGACGACCAGCGCGGTGAACACGGCCAGCGCCACCGGCAGGACCAGCAGGTATTTGGGCAGGCTAAGTGCCGGCACCGAGAAGTTATCGGCGACGTCGCGCTGCCACCGCACCGAGTAGAAGGTCACCGCCAGCACCCAGATGCCCAGCACGGCGTAGAAGGCGTAGGCGGTGAAGGTCCGTTGGCGCGGCGACCACGTCTCCGCGTCGAGCCAGCGGTAGCGCGGCGCGAGGTAGCGCCGCACGATCCGGGTCCACAGCCACTCGAGGCCGAGCCCCACCAGGTAGCCCAGGCCAGCCGCCAGGCCGCAGATAAGACCCTGGTAGTACCAGGTGCGCGGCAGGATGGACGGGGTCAGCCCGATAACGAAGAAGATCGCGGCGGCCAGCGCGCCCCAGGCGTTGAGCCGGGAGAAGACGTCGCGCGCGTGGTCCAACGCTACGCTTCCAGCTTTTCGCCCCATTCCAACCATTCCATTTCCAATTCCTCGCGCTGCTGCCGGTGCCCCTTCAGTGTCGTATCCAGCGCCGTCAGCCGCTCAGTATCGACCTGTTCGGCGGCCTCGGCCATCTCCTGGTTGACCTGGTCTATCTGCTGGTCCAGCTTGGTGATCTTGCGCTCGAGCGCGTTCATCTTCTTGGTGATGGTGCGCTCCTCGGCCTGCGACAGGCCCTTCTTCTCCGGCGCCGGGGACTCGCCGTCGCCCAGGTTGATGACCGCGCGCTCGGCGGCGGCTTCCTGCTCGGCGCGGCGACGCAGGTACTCGTCGATGCCACCGGGCAAGTGCGTGAGCTTCCCGTCCCCGAACAGCGCGTAGGCGTTGTCAGCGATGCGCTCGATGAGATAGCGGTCGTGGGAGATGACCACGAGGGTGCCCGGCCAGGAGTCCAGCAGGGACTCCAGCTCCTGGAGGGTGTCGATGTCTAAGTCGTTGGTCGGCTCGTCCAGCAGCAGGATGTTCGGCTCCGCCATGAGCACGCGGGTTAGCTGCAGGCGGCGGCGCTCGCCGCCGGAGAGATCCCCAACCGGGGTGCGCTGGCGCTTCGGGCTAAAGCCCAAGCGCTCGGCCAGCTGGGAGGCGGACAGTTCCTTCTTGCCCAGCTGGACGTAGGTGGCCACGTCCTCGACGGCGTCGATGAGCCGGCGCTGCGGGTCTAGGTCGTCGAGCTCCTGGCGCAGCCAGCCCAGCCGCACGGTCTGGCCTTCGATGCGCTTGCCGGCAGCCAGCTCGTAGTCGCCAGCCAACGCGCGCAGCAGGGTGGTCTTGCCGGAGCCGTTCACGCCCACCAGGCCGATGCGCTCACCCGGGGCCAGGCGCCACGTGAAGTGATCGAGCAGCACCCGCCCGTCCGGGGCGGCGATGGTCGCGTCCTCGAGCTCGATGACCACCCTGCCCTGGCGCTGCTTGGAAAAGCTCATCAGCTCGACCTTGTCGCGCGGGGCGGGCACGTCGGCGATCAGCGCCTCGGCCGCCTCGACGCGGTAGCGCGGCTTCGAGGTGCGCGCCGGCGCGCCGCGGCGCAGCCAGGCCAGCTCCTTGCGCGCCAGGTTGCGGCGGCGCTGCTCCATGGCGTCGGCCTGCCGGGCCCGCTCCGCCCGCGCGAAGGTCCAGTCGTTGTAGCCGCCCTCGTAGACATCGACGGTGGCGTCGTGGACCTCCCAGGTCAGCGTGGCCACCGTGTCCAGGAACCAGCGGTCGTGGGTGACCACGATGAGCGCCAGCTTGCGCGCCAGAAGGTGCTGGGCCAGCCACTGCACGCCCTCGACGTCGAGGTGGTTGGTCGGCTCGTCCAAAACCACCAGGTCCAGGTCCTTGACCAGGGCCGCGGCCAGGCTCACGCGGCGCTTCTCCCCGCCAGAGAGCTGCCCGACCGGGGTCTCCAGGCCCAGCTCCGCGATGCCCAGCCCCGACAGCACGTCGCGCACCTTCGCGTTCGAGGCCCACTCGTAGGTCTCCAGGCCGAGTGGCGCCACCACACAGTCGGCAATGGTCAGCTGCTCGTCCAGCTCGAAGCGCTGGGTCACCACCGTCATGCGCAGATCGTTGGCGTGGCTGACCCGCCCCGCGTCCGGCTCCGCGATGCCGCTCAAGACCTCCAGCAGGGTCGTCTTACCCCCGCCGTTGACCCCGACGATGCCGATGCGGTCGCCCGTCTGCACGCCCAACGACACCCCGTCGAGCAGGGTTTTCAGACCGTAGGACTTGCTGACTTGTTCCAAGTTTAAAAGGTTCGCCATAACAGCCCACCATCTTACTTCGCCGCCCACCACACCCCTTATTGCAGTTGAATACTATTTGCAATAGTCTTTCGGTATGCAGAAATCGACTATTCGCACCCTTGCCGCTTTAACCGCCGCCGGACTGTTGGTCACCGGCTGCTCCCGCCCCGACGACAGCGCCGAGTCGCAGCCCTCCGAGGCCGGACACTCTGCCGCCGGTCACTCCGAGCACGAGCACCACCACGACGGGGTCGAGGCCGCCGCCGGCCAGGAAGAGGTCGCCCAGCTGCCGGGCCGCATCCTGCTCAGCACCGACGACGAGCTCATCAGCCTGGACGCCA
Source organism: Corynebacterium sp. 32222D000AT (assembly GCF_053546955.1). Classification (NCBI taxonomy): domain Bacteria; kingdom Bacillati; phylum Actinomycetota; class Actinomycetes; order Mycobacteriales; family Corynebacteriaceae; genus Corynebacterium; species Corynebacterium sp. 32222D000AT. The sequence continues at coordinate 7,195 of NZ_JBPPVW010000009.1, forward strand.
AGACCGGCGAGGAAATCGGCCGCGACGAGGCCTCCGGCTTCAAGCGCCTGAACCCGGCCGGCGACGGACGCCACGCCCTGGTCACCCGCGGCGACAAGTTCCAAGCCTTCGACATGGGGCTCATCCGCCAGGCCCACGGCGACCACTTCCACTACTTCGTCCAGGACCCCGCGCTTAGCGACGCCACCTTCGACGACCTCCCCCACGCCGGCCACGTGGTCAGCCACGACGGCTACACGGCGCTCTTCTCCGACGGCGACGGTACGGCCAAGATCTACAAGACCGACGACATGGTCGCCGACGGCACCGCCGCCGACCCCGTCAACACCGTCGATACCGGCGCCCCGCACCACGGAGTGGCCGTGCCGTTAAAGGACGGCTCCGTGGTGGTCACCAAGGGCACCGAGGACGAGCGCCACACCATCGTGCACCTAGACGCCGACGGCAAGAAGCTCGCCGAGACCGCCGAGTGCCCCGGCGTGCACGGCGAGGCCGCCGCCCAGAACGGCAATATTGTCTTCGGCTGCGAGGACGGCCCCGTCGTCTTCGACGGATCCGACTTCCACAAGGTCGACGTCTCCGCGTTCGCCGGCAAGGACGGCTACCAGCGCTCCGGCAACGCCGCCGGCTCGGAAGAATCCAACATCATCCTGGCCGACAACAAGACCGACGCTAACGCCGAGCACGAGCGCCCCACCTCCGTGGTCCTCATCAACGTCGAGGATCGCACCGCCCGCACCGTCGACTTGGATGGCAGCTACTGGTTCCGCTCCCTGGCCCGCGGCCCGCTCGGCGAGGGTCTGGTGCTGACCACCGACGGCAAACTCAACGTCATCGACCCGGATTCGGCCGCGGTCACCGACAGCATCGAGGCGATTTCTCCGTGGACAGAAAACGAGGAATGGCAGGCCCCCGGCCCCATCCTGAAGGCGGCGAACGGCTACGCGTATGTCACCGACGCCAACCAGAAGGAACTGGTCATCATCGACCTGTTCAAGAAGGAAGTCGTCAAGCGCGTCGAGCTGGAGACCCCGGTCACGGAGATGGAAGTCCTCTAATCCTCCGATCCTGCCGCCTCCACCAGGTGCGCCCCGCGGGCGGGCCCGTGCGCTACGAGTCCCCGCGTGCCGGGGATTTCCGTGGTGACTTCCCCCACCACGTCGGCCGCGGCCTCCGGGTCCGCGCACAAGAAGGCGCACGTGGGCCCCGAGCCCGAGACGATGCCCGCCAGCGCGCCCGCGGCCTCCCCCACCCGCAGCGTCTGGCGCAGGTCCGGGCGCAGGCTCAGCGCCGCCGGCTGCAGGTCATTCGCCAGCACCTCGGCGAGCGCCTCCGGCGTCCCGCGCAGCAGCGCCTGCGCGACCGGCTGCGCATCCAGGCGCGGGGTGCCGCCCTGCCCGGCCGCGCGGAGCCGGTCCAGCTCCCCGAAGACCGCCGGGGTCGACAAACCTTCCGCGGAGGTAATAAGCGCCCAGCAGTAAGAGCTGCGCGTGAGCATCTCCGCGAGCCTCTCTCCCCGGCCCGTACCCAACGCCGTGCCGCCCATCAGGGTAAACGGCACGTCCGACCCCAGCTCTTCGGCCGCCCGGTACAGCTCCGGCTCCCCCAGCCCGGCCCGCCCGCTGGCCCGGGCAAAGACCTCGTTGGCCGCCCGCAGCGCCGCCGCCGCGTCCGCCGAGCCGCCGGCCATCCCGCCGGCCGCCGGAATCCCCTTGCTCAGCCCGATATAAACGCCGGGCAGCTCGCCTACGCCGCGATCCCGAAAGCCACGCGCGACCAGCTCCACGGCCCGCCACGCCAGGTTCTGCTCGTTGGCCGGTACCCCGTGGGCGTAAGCGCCGGCAACGGCCATGCCCACCACGGTCGGCTCTCCCGCCCGCACGGTACCGCAGGTTTTCAGCTCCACGACGTCGTGGATATCCAGGGCCTGAAACACACTGACCAGCTCGTGGTAGCCATCCTCGCGCGCTTGACCGACGCCCAGGTGCAGGTTCACCTTGGCATGCGCGAGCGCCCGCACCGCATAGTCACCCATTAGTTCGCCTCCCCTGCCTGCCCGGCGATGCCCGCCAGCCGGGCGAAGTCTTCCACCGCGAGTTTCTCGCCGCGCTGGCGCGGATCGATGCCCGCCGCCCGCAGCGCCTCTTCCGCCGCGTTGGCGGAGCCGAAGTGCCCGGCCAGACTGGCGCGGAGGGTTTTGCGGCGCTGGGCGAAGGCGGCATCGACAACCGGCCAGAGCTTCGCGCGGGCCTCTTCCGTGACCGGCCAGGGCGCCTGGGCCGGGCGGTAGCAATCGATGCGCACCAGGCCGGACTCAATATTCGGCGCGGGCCAAAAGACATTGCGCCCGATGGTCCCGGCCTGTCGCACCTTGCCGTAAAAGGCGGCCTTCACGCTGGGCACGCCGTAGATCTTGCTGCCGGGCTGCGCCGCCAGCCGCTGGGCGACCTCCAGTTGGACCATGACCAGCACGCGCTCGATGGAGGGGTAGGCCGCGAGCAGGTGCAACAGCACCGGCACCGCGACGTTGTACGGCAGGTTGGCCACCAGCGCGGTCGGCTCCCCCAGCTCGCCCGCGGTGATTTTCAGCGCGTCTTTTTCCACCACGGCGAGCTTCGCCGCGTGGGCGGGATCGCGCTCGGCGACGGTCTTCGGCAGCTGCCCGGCCAGGCGCGGGTCAATCTCCACGGCGGTGACCTGGGCGGCCTGGCCCACCAGCCCGAGCGTCAGCGAGCCCAGCCCCGGGCCTACTTCGATGACCCGATCTTCTGGGCCGACCTCTGCGGCGGCGACGATCCGGCGGATGGTGTTCGGATCCAGCAGGAAATTCTGCCCCCACTTCTTGGTGGGGGTTACCTCCAGCTGCTGCGCCAGCTGGCGGATTTCTTGCGGGCCCAGGAGGGTGTCACTCATGGGCACCCATCTTAGTCCATGCCCGCTGCGGTTTTTAGCGCAGACCCATCTTGGCGGTGCAGGCCGGCCAGGCGCCCCAGCCCTGCGATGCCTGCACGCGCTCGGCGACCGCAATCTGCTGCTCGCGGGTGGCCTGCCAGGCCTCCGGGGCGTATTCGGTGCCGCCGTGGCCCGCCCAGGTGGACGGGGTGAACTGCAGGCCGCCGGAGAAGCCGTTGCCGGTGTTGATGTTCCAGTCGCCGCCGGCCTCGCACTGCACGAGGGAGTCCCAGACCGAGCCGCCGGCCACGGCCGGGGCGGAGGCGGCCTTCTTGGTGCCGCGGGCGACCACGGCGGCGGTCGGCTCCTTGTGGACCTCTTCCTTGATGACGTCCTTGGACTCTTCCTTGCCGTTCTTGGTCACCACGCGGAAGGTCTTGGTGCGCTCGCCCGGGGCGCCTTCCTCGCGGACCTCCTCGGTGCCCTCCTCGAGCTCCGGATCGTCGACGTAGTTCGGCTCGGCGTCGAATTCCTCGGTGACGTCGAATTCGTCCGTGGAGATCTTGTCGACGTTAATCTCCATTCCCTCGGTCAGCGCCTCGTCGACGCCCGGGGTGACCTGGTCGCCCTTGCCGACCTCGATGCCGCGGTCCTTCAGCACGTCGCCGACGGTCTTGGCCGCGATCTTGGTGTAGGTGATCTTGCCGCCGTCGTTGATGCGGACGATCTTCGGGCTGACGACCTCCAGCGACATGTTCTCGGTGACCTTGTCGGAGGCGTTCGCCTCGGAGCCGCCGGCCAGGATGGCCGCACCCGGGGCGATGTTTTCCAGCTGGCCGACCAGGTCCTCAACGGTCACGGCGGTCGAGGACAGCTTCTGCTGCGCACCATCGACGGTCACGGCGACCGGCTTCGCGGTGCGCACGGTGATGGTATCCCCGCCGCGCAGGCCCTCGGACGGCGCCGGGTAGACCACGTCCTCGTCGCCGACCTGGATGCCGGCGCTGTCCAGCGCGCCATCGACGTCCTTGGCGAAGGTAGTCAGCGCGACCTCTTCCCCGTTGACGTCGACGGTGACGTCCTTCTGGGCGCCGACGGCCACGACGCCGCCGACGGCCAGGGTGCCCAGCACGCCGCCGGTGGCGATGCGCAGGGGCAGGGAACGGGTGTTGTTGATGCGCTTAATCTGGTGGGAAGTAGTCATCGAACTCTAAACTCTCTGAGCTTTCTTCTGCTGGGGACACGGCTGGTTTTACCCATAGTGTTATCCACGTGGGTGCGCCCTAGCCGCACGCGGTTCACGCAATTCGCGTGCTGGCGGCCTCGGCGTCAACTTTTAATAACAGTACGATAACAGCCCAGCTCAGTCGAGAACTAAACGGACACAGCCTTCCCAGCGCCACCAACCACCACTGCATTCACAGCCACCACCGACTACCTGCGGAAACGTCCCGTGTGAAGATCGCCACACCTTAGGCTTTAGGCCAGCCCGTAGACCGCGTCGAAGGTCGCCGAGACCTCTTCTGCCAGCTCCTCGACGCGCATGCCGCGCGCTTGCGCCACGCACGCCGCGGTGTGGCCGATAAAAGCCGGCTCGTTGCGGGACCCGCGATAGGGCTCCGGCGTCATATACGGCGCGTCCGTCTCAATCAGCAGCTGGCCGGCCGGGGCGAGCGCGGCGGCCTGGCGCATCTCCTCGTTGCGCTTGAAGGTCACGTTGCCCGCGAACGAGAGGATATAGCCGCGCTCGATGGCCTCCTTGGCCACCTCCAGCGGCGAGGAAAAACAGTGCAGCATGGTGCGCGGCGGGGCGGGGGCATCGGCAAGCACGCGGAGCAAATCGGCGTCCGCCTCGCGGTTGTGGATCATCAGCGTCTTGCCAGTCTCCACCGCCAGGTCGATGTGCCAGCGCAGCGCCTCCTCCTGGACCTCCAGGGAGGCGGTGTCTTCCGGGCTGTGCTTAATCCAGTAGGTGTCCAGGCCGGTCTCCCCGATGGCCACGCAGCGCGGATCCGCAGCCATCTCGCGCAGCTTCTCGCGGGCGGGCGCGTCCAGCTCCTGGGCGCGGGTGGGGTGGATGGCGCAGGCGGCGTAGACGTCCGGGAACTCCTGCGCGGTGCGCAGCGCGGCGGCGGCCTCGTCCAGGCCATCGCCTACCGTGCACAGCTTCTCCACACCGGCGGCGCGGGCGCGCTCAACAAGCTCAGCGGCCTCGCCGGTCGACGCCAAGTGGGTGTGGGCATCCACCAGGTGCGGGATAAATTCAGCAGGTTGCGGGGTCGGGCGCTTCTTTTTCGACATGGCGCCATTATAGGCGGGGTACTGTCTCTTAACGGAACACCCGTAGTAGAGACTAAGGAGCCGAAAACCTTGGCAGATTTCCAGATTCGCCGCGCCACGGCCGACGATGCCGACGCCATCGCCGACATCTTCAACGCCGGCACCAACGCCACCCCGGCCAACAACCTCGTCACCTGGCAGGAATCCGGCGCCGACCGCGCCAAGTGGATAGCCGACTTGGACGCCGACGGCTACCCCGTCTTCGTCGCCACCGACGACAGCGGCGTTATCGGTTTCGCCGCCTACTTCCAGTTCGTCATCCCGGGCATCTACTACGGCACCGTCGAGGACACCATCTACCTCTCCCCCGCCGCCACCGGGCGCGGGGTCGGCACCGCGTTGCTCAGTGCCGTCGTCGAGCACGCCGGGGCCAACCCCTACGTGCACACGATGATCACCTACATCGTCGACACGAACGAGGCCTCCCTGGCGCTGCACCGCAAGCTCGGCTTCGAGGAGACCGGCCGCATGCCGAATATCCACACCAAGAACGACCAGCGCCTGGGCCTGGTGCACCTGCAGCGCCACTTCAAGCAGTAAAGACCCCCGCTGACATCTAGCGGGAGTCTTCGGGGTGCGCGCCTATTTTCTAGTCGCGCGATTTTCTAGCCCGGTTATTTCTGGACCGGCGCCCACTCCGGGCCGGTCTCGCCGAGCTCCGGATCCAGCTTGGCGATGAGCGGCTTCGGCTTAGCCAGCGCGGTGCCCGGTTCGACGTCCACGCGGGCCCAGGTGGCCTGCTGCTGGTCGTAATCTCCCGTGATGATGGGGTACGTGTGACCCTGCGGGGGCAGGCCCACGCCGACCAGCTCGACCGGCAGGTCGTCAGCAACTTCCTCGATGCGCGGTTCCGCCGCCCAGACGCCGCTGCGCCCCAGGGTCTCGTGGACCTGCTGGGCGATGTGCGGCAGGAACGGGGTGAGCATGACGTTGCAGTCGGAGACGACCTGCAGGGCCGTCCACAGGACCGTCGCCAGGCGCTCGCGCTGGCTGTCGTCCTTGGCCAGCTTCCACGGCTCCTGGTCGGCGATGTAGGCGTTGGCCTCGCCGACGACGTGCATAGCCGCCGTGATGGCCACCTTGAACTTGGAGTGCTCCAGGGCCTCCGCGACGGTGGCGAAAGACTCCTCCGCCAGCTCCAGAATCTTCTTGTCGGCCTCGGTGAGGCTAGCCGGGGCCGGCACCTCGCCGAAGTTCTTGTACGCCATCGAGACCGTCCGGTTGACCAGGTTGCCCCAGCCGTTGGCCAGCTCGTTGTTGATGCGGCGGACGAACTCGTCCCAGGTGAAGTCCGTGTCCGTGTTCTCCGGGCCGGCGACGGCGATGAAATAGCGCAGCGGATCCGGGCCGAATTCCTTCAAGAAGTCCTTGACGTAGATGACCACGCCCTTCGACGAGGAGAACTTCGAGCCGGACATCGTGAGGAACTCCGAGGAGACGATCTCCGTCGGCAGGTTCAGCTCGCCCAGCGCGTGCTGCTCGCCGCCCTTGGCCCCGCGGCCGGCGTAACCCAGCAGCTCGGCCGGCCAGATCTGGGAGTGGAAGGTGATGTTGTCCTTGCCCTGGAAGTAGTAGTGGCGCGCCTCCGGGTTCTGCCAGTAGTCCTTCCACGCGTCCGGGTTACCGGTGCGGTGGGCCCACTCGATGGAGGCAGACAGGTAGCCGATAACCGCGTCGAACCACACGTAGAGCTTCTTGGCGGAGTTTTCCTCCCAGCCCTCGACCGGGATCGGAATGCCCCAGTCGATGTCGCGGGTCATCGCGCGCGGGCGGATGTCTTTCAGCAGGTTTAGGGAGAACTTCAGCACGTTGGGGCGCCAGTCCTCGCGGGTGGACAGCCACTCGCGCAGCGCGTCGGCCAGCGACGGCAGGTCCAGCAGGAAATGCTCCGTACCGATGAATTCGGGGGTCTCGCCGTTAATCTTGGACACCGGGTTAATCAGGTCGGCCGGGTCCAGCTGGTTGCCGCAGTTGTCGCACTGGTCGCCGCGGGCATCGTCAGCACCGCAGATGGGGCAGGTGCCCTCGATGTAGCGGTCCGGCAGGGTGCGGCCCGTCGACGGGGAGATCGCACCCTTGGTGGTCTCCTTGATCATGTAGCCGTTGGCGTAGAGGCCCTTGAACAGCTCTTGGACCACCGCGTAGTGGTTGCGGGTGGTGGTGCGGGTGAACAGGTCGTAGGACAGGCCCAAGCCCGCCAAGTCTTCGGCGATCTGCCGGTTGTAGCGGTCGGCCAGCTCGCGGACCGAGATGCCCTCCTTGTCGGCCTGCACCAGCAGCGGCGTGCCGTGCTCGTCCGTGCCGGAGACCATTAACACGTTGCGGCCGCGCATTCGCTGGTAGCGCGCGAACACATCCGAGGGGACGCCGAACCCCGCCACGTGTCCGATATGGCGGGGGCCGTTGGCATACGGCCAGGCAACGTTTACAACTACCGACTCAGTCATGCCTACTAGCCTATCGAATTCCACCCGGGCCTCCTACTTCAGTCCCGCGCTTAACGATGCCCACTTGGGCACATTGCTCCATTTCTCTCCCTTTGGGCAGGTGGCGCCGCAAAAACGGCCGTTTTCAGCCTGTGGATGGTGTGCGCAGGATGGTTACTTTGCCCCGAGTTATCCACAGATCGGCATTCCGGCCCTTGTAGGGGTTGTCAGGGGATCCTAGCGTGTGAGTCATGACAACGACAGCCATGGACACACTCAAAGCAGCGCACGCCATCTTCGCGGACGGGATTTCCTACCTGGACCTGTGCCGCCAGCTCAGCCTGCCCGCTTTGAAGGCTGTCATGTCCGACGTGGCCGCCGCCGCGCACTTTCGTGCCTGCCAGACCTTCTTCGGGAAGACGTCCTTTACGCGCAAGCAGGCCGCCGCCCGCCGAGCCGCCGCCGAATCCGGCCACCACCTCGACACCCTGCTAGTCCTGGACAACGCCTTCCGCCGGGTACGCCACCAGGGCGACGCCTGGGCCATGCTCATCGAACTGTGCAACACCCCCGGCACCACCACACAACTCCGCAGGCTTGCCAACCAAAAAGTCCTGGAACTCAACCGCCCGGCCCCACCCGCCGAAGGCGTGCGCGTGACCCGCCGCAAAGACGGCCCCAGCACCTTCTCCATTACCGGGGACCCGCAGCTGGTGGAAAACCTTTGGGCGTCAATTAAGACCATCCCTGACGTGGAAGCCTTGTTCAGCGGAGGACTTGAAAAACAACCCAAGACCACCCACGTGGTCATCTCCCTTCCCGACTGGGTACGCATCCTTGCCGGCGACGGGGACGAGATCACCTTGCAGCTGAGCAACGGCACCACCATGACCGGTGCCGACTACGTCCGCCAATGCCTCCTGGACGCCGGTCTTGCCACCCTGGTGGATCCGAGGCGCGGGCCGGTCAACCAGTACCGCTACCAACGGCATGCCTCGCCGAAGCAGAAGGACATGGCCAAAGCCGAAACCACCACCTGCGCCTGGCCGAACTGTAGGAAGCCTGCGGATGAGTGCCAGGTCCACCACATCCGCCCCTGGGCCGGCGGCGGTGAAACCAACCAAGAAAACCTGACGCTGTTGTGCGAGTTCCACAATTCCTGGAACGACGACGACCCTGCCTACCCCAGACACGGAAGAGTCAACCGAAGACACGGCACAGTCACCTGGGACCCGCCCTGGAGCAGCGGCTGACGGCTGACGGCTGACACGGGGGCCAGCCGCGAGAGGCCGCCACAAGGAACAAGGCCAGCCAACCCCACGACTGCCGGGCAACAAGCAAAGGCACAAGAAAAGGCGCCACGGAAACCACTCCGTAGCGCCTACTCGGCGTGCCTCAACCAGAAAAAGCGCACCGCCCGCAAAGGGGTCGGTGCGCTTTCGTCGCGTGCGCGAGAGATTTAGTGCTTGCGCTTGAGCTTGAGGCGCTCGGCGCGGCGGCGCTTGTTCTCCTGTGCGCGCTGGTACTCGCGGTGCAGGCGGCGCTCGCGGGCGAGCTTGCGCTGGAAGGCCTGGGATTCGCGGTACTCAAGGTAGATGACGTCGTTGCGCAGATCCTTGACGATGGCGAACATCAGCAGCACGACAATCACCAGGAACGGCGCGGCGGCCACGATGGTGACGTTCTGCAGGTTATTCAGCGAGTCCTCGTTGACCAGCAGCAGGGTCAGGCCGACGGTGGCGGTCAGCACGCCCCAGATGGCCGACAGCCACGGCTGGGCATCGGACTTGCCGTTCTGCGACATCGAGCCCATCACCGTCGACGCGGAGTCCGCGGAGGTGATGAAGAACGTCGCCAACAAAATCATGGCGATGATGGAAGCAATCGCCCCGAGCGGCATGCTGTTGAGCAGGTTGAACAGCTCTTCCTCGGCGCTCTCGCCGGAAATCGAGTTGCCGGTCTGCTCAGCGTGGATGGCCGAGCCGCCGAAGATAGCGAACCACAAGGTGGACACGCCAGCCGGCACCAGCAGGACGCCGACGCAGAACTCGCGGACGGAACGGCCGCGGGAAATACGTGCCAGGAACATACCGACGAACGGCGACCAGGACACCCACCATGCCCAGTAGAAGATGGTGTAGCCACTGAGCCACTCGCCGGCCTCGCCGTTGGCGGACTCGGCGGTGCGGCCGATCATCTCGGTGAAGTTATCCAGGTAGGCGCCGATGGAGCCCGGCACCAGGTTCAGGATGTTGACGGTCGGGCCAACGATGAACACGAAGATCGCCAGCAGCGCGGCCATGACCATGTTGGCGTTGGACAGGTACTGGATGCCGCGGCCCACGCCCGACAGAGCGGACAGGATAAAGGCCAGGGTCAGAACCAGAACGATGCCGATGACCACGCCGTTGCCCGGATCCTCGATGATGCCGGAGGCGGACAGGCCAGCCTGAATCTGCAGGGCGCCCAGGCCCAGGGAGCAGGCGGTGCCGAAGACGGTGGCGAAAATCGACAGGATATCAATCAGCTTGCCGACCGGGCCGGCCGCGCCCTTCTCACCGATGAGCGGCACGAAGGCCGAGGACAGCAGCTGCTTACGACCAATACGGAAGGTGGAGTACGCAATAGCCAGGCCCACGATGGCATAGATGCCCCAGGGGTGGAGCGTCCAGTGGAACATGGCGGTTGCCATAGCGGTGTCGACCTCGTGCGGGTTGTGATCCGGAACCCCGTCACGGTAGAAGGCCAGCGGCTCGGACGCGCCGTAGAACATCAGGCCGATGCCCATGCCGGCCGCGAACATCATCGCGATCCACGACGGCGTGGAGAACTCCGGCTCCTCATCTATATGGCCCAGGCGAATGGCACCAAACTTGGAGACCGCGATAGCCACGACGAAGACCACGAAGATGGTGGTAAACAGCACGTAGGCCCAGCCGAAGTTATCGACGACCAGGTTCAGGGCCTTGCCGGAGAACTCAGCGAAGCTGTCGGCGCCGGCCAGGCCCCAGATGACGATAGCCAGAACCAACGCCCCGGCAATGCCGGTCACGGTCCAGTCGATCTTGGCGTCACCTTCGGCGGCCATCTCAACAGGCTCTTCCTCGTGCTTTTCGGAGGAAAGGCTCTTGTTGTCCAGCATGGAAGCCAGCTGGCTGGTTGCCGACTGGCCGTCCAGCGCCTCATCAACGGTTTCGTATTTTTGATCTACCGGTTTGGAATCCAGCACGTCCGGATCGTGCGGATCCGCCCCTTCAGGCACGTTGTTTTCCGAATTTGTCATGCAATCCAGGTTGTTCTAAACCAGAAAGTCTTTCAAATTGCGGAGCGCGTTTTTACCTTAATCTCCGGGCTTTATCCCCGATTTTCGCCGCGCCGTGACCACAACGCCGTCCGGCATATCCGCTAGTCTTTAAGTTTTCCGACGGTGACACAACACGTTTCTATAACAATTGGATTAAGAATTACTGTGAACAGTTATTTTCCCTGCAAGTAGACCAAAAACACAGTATTTATTCGCCGCCGGTCTCAGGGAACTGCCAGCCGCGGGGGCGGCCCCTGAAGGCTGGCCGTGGGGAGACGGGCCGCGGTCGGCGAGCCCGCAGAGACGGTCCCCGAAACGCCCGTTCCGGGCGGCTAGTCGCGGGCGGCTAAGACGGCATCGTAGAGCTCGCGGCTCGACACCCCCGCCTCGCCGGCGACCTGCTTGCAGGCCGCCTTGAGCCGCAGCCCCGCCGCAGCGAGCTCCTGGGCCTTGGGCACCAGCTCGTCCACGCTCGCCGCGGCGGCGCTGCCGCCCTCGATGACCACGGTGATCTCGCCGCGCGCGTTCTCGCCCGCCCACTCGGCCAGCTGACCCAGCGTGCCGCGCTTGACCTCCTCGTAGGTCTTGGTCAGCTCGCGGCAGACCGCCGCGGGCCTGCCCTCCCCCAGCACCTCGGCGGCCACTTCGAGCGTCTCAGCCAGCCGGTGCGGGGACTCGAAGAAGACCACGGCGCGCTCCTGGCCGCGCAGCGACTCGAGCCACTTGCGCCGCGGCCCGCCCTTGCGCGGGGCGAAACCGTCGAAGATGAAGTGCCCCACGCCCAGCCCGGACAGCGCCAGTGCGGTGGTCACCGCGGACGGGCCCGGCAGGCAGGTCACCCGCACGCCGGCCTCGGCGGCAGCGACCACCAGGGAGTGCCCCGGGTCGGAGACAATCGGCATGCCGGCATCGGTGACGACGAGGACGGTGCCGGAGCGGGCGGCATCGATAAGCCCGGCGGCGCGGGCGTCTTCGTTGTGGTCGAAGTTGGAGACCACCTTGCCCCGAATCTCCACGCCCAGGGCCTGGGCGAGCGCCCGCACGCGGCGGGTGTCCTCCGCCGCGACGACGTCGGCCTGCCCCAGCGCCTGCAGAAGGCGCGCGCTGGCGTCCCCCGGGTTGCCCAACGGGGTGGCGGCCAGCACGACGCCGCGCGGCAGCGGCTCCAGCGAAAACTCAAAGCTCATACCTAATAGCATGGCACAGGGCCGTACCCTAAACTATCTGGGGTGAGTATCCGTACTTCCTCCGCCCAGCCCGCCGCCGTCCCGCGCGGCGCCCACAACCGGCCGGCCGCCCTGCCGCGGCCCGTCACGTGGACCCGGGCGGACACGGTCACCACGCTTGTCATCGCCGCGCTGGCCCTCATCACGCGCTTTGTCGCCCTCCAGTACCCCACCGCCAGCGGCACCCCGATTTTCGACGAGAAGCACTACGTCCCGCAGGCCTGGGACATGGTGCGCAGCTGGGATAACCTCTTCGTCGGCGGCATCGAGTCGAACCCCGGCTACGGACTGGTGGTGCACCCGCCGCTGGCCAAGCAGCTGATCGCGGTCTCGGAGCAGATTTTTGGCTACACGCCGCTGGGTTGGCGCACGATGGCCGCACTCTTCGGCGTCGGCACCGTCCTGCTGATCATGGCGCTGGCCCGCCAGCTGTCAAACTCGACGGTGGTGGCTACCATCGCCGGCCTCATCGCGGTCTGCGACGGCGTGCTGCTGGTCTCCTCCCGCTTCGGCATGCTGGACATCTTCCAGGTCTTTTTCATCGTCGCCGCGGCCTGGGCCCTAGTCCACGACCACAAGCAGGTCCACCAGCGCCTCGACGATGCCTGGCGCGCGGGCCTGCTGAACGATGCCGCCTTCGGCCCCCGCTTCGGCTTCCGCTGGTGGCGCTTCAGCGCCGGCGTCTTTTTGGGCTTGGCGCTGGCGGTGAAGTGGTCCGGGCTGTATTACCTCATGTTTTTCGGCCTGGCCAGCGTTTTCGCGGATCTGTGGCTGCGCCGCCGCTACGGTGTGCGCCGCTATGTGCTGGGCACCCTGGTGCGCGATACCCCGGCCGCGCTGGCCTCGCTGGTGGTGGTGCCGGCGGCGCTGTACGTGTGGTCCTGGCGGGCCTGGTTTACCAGCGAGACCGCCGTCTACCGCCACGCGGCCACCGACGGCACCATCGAGGCCGGCTCCTGGCTGCACCTGCTTCCCGATGCCCTCGCCAGCTGGCTCTACTATCACCTCTCGGTGTTGGAATTCCACGCCTCCCTGACCACCTCCGGCGGGCACTCGCACCCGTGGGATTCCAAGCCGTGGGCGTGGCTGGTCGGCGCCCGCCCGATCCTCTACCACTCGCATACGGAGCTGACGTGCACGGGCGGCATCGAGTGCCGTCAGATGCTCTTCCTGTTCGGCACACCGATTATCTGGTGGCTCATCGTGCCGGTGCTGGTGTGGTCGGCGTGGTGCTGGTTCGTGCGCCGCGACCGCCGCTTCGCCCCGGTGCTTATCGGTTTCGCCGCCGGCTTCCTGCCGTGGCTGGCCGCCTACGACCGGCAGATGTATTTCTTCTACGCCGCCGCGCTTATCCCCTTCGTCATCGTTGGCTTGGCGCTAATAGCCGGGCAGCTGGCCGGGCGCGGGCCGGTGGCCGGCTGGGCCCGCCCGCTGCGGTGGGGCACGGTGGCCGTGGTCGTCTACGTGGCCGCCGTCGTGGCGATGTTTTGTTATTTCGCGCCCATTCTCTACGGGTTCACTGTCCCGGAGAGTTGGTACCAGTCCATGATGTGGCTGCCCAGCTGGACCTAGCCGGACCTAGCCGGGGCTGGCCGGGGCCAGGCGTGCTGCCGGGGCTAGTTCGGGTCCGCGCCCAAAACGCGCCAGGCCCCGCGCAGGCTGACCCCGCGGTCGGCGGCCCAGGCCCAGCCCAGTGCCGCCGTGGACAGGCCGGTGGCCAGCAGCGCGTAGACCTGGTCCATGACGAGGCTGCCCAGGGCGATGTCGCGCATCGCGAAGCCGCACAGGAAGGCAAACAGCGTGCACGTCAGCGGCATCAGGCCCGGGGCCAGACGGGGGCGCCAGGCGGCGAAGATAAGCCCGGAGGCCAGCCCTAGGCGCAGGGCGGCGCCCTCGATGAGCGCCGAGGCGCCGTCCGGGTCCGCCGTCGGGTCGAGGACCTCGCCTGTGCCCGGCACCATGCCGGAGGACTGCGCGACCATCGCGACGGCCCACGCGGCGCAGATGATGCCGATGACCACCAGGAGGATGCGCGCCATCGCTAGCCCCGCGTGCCGGCGCCCGGCGGTGCGCTGCCATTCCGATTCCACGCCGCCCAAGATGAGATCGGACAGGTCCTGCGGCGGGGCCATGCCCGCATCGGCCGGCTCCACGAAGCTCAGCGAACGGCTCAGCCGGGCCGCTTTGTCCTGGAAGGCACGGCACTCGGCACACTCGGCGATGTGGGCGTCGACGACGTTATCGTCCAGCCCGTGGCCCTCCCCGTCCAGGCGCGCCGAGATGGCAGCCTGGACCTGCTCATGCGTCAACACGGTTGAGCACCTCATCCAGGCTGGCCCGCCCCGCGCCGAAGACGACGACCATCAGCAGGGAAACGAACAAGACGCTGACGTATTCGATGCCGCCGTCGGTGGCGAAGAAGCCGTTGCCCCAGTGGGCGAAGTAGAAGGCCCCGCCGACTAGGACCATCAGCACCACGGCGGCGGCCGTGGTCAGCAGGCCGATGACCATCAGCGTGCCGCCGGCTAGCTCCCCGACCGCGGTCAGCCAGGCCAGAATCTGCGGCTGGGGCACGCCCAGGGCGGAGAACTGCCCGACTGTCTCGTCCATGCCGTCGATAAACAGCTTGGTCACCCCGTGGCAGACGAAGACGAGGCCGAGGATCAGCCGCAGCAGGAGCAGCGCGGCATCTCTAACGGCGGGTTTATTCATGAGCATTAGACTACCTTGGTACCACAACTTTGCTAAAGAAAGGCGCCGCGATGACTCACGTGTACCTGCTCGATAGCCCGCTGGGCCGCCTCGCGCTCGTCGGCTCCGACGCCGCCCTCACCCAACTGGCGCTGCCCGGCGACGAACTGCCGGCCGATGCTACCCCGGGCACCACCGCCGTCTTAGAGGAGGCCGCCGCGCAGCTGCGGGCCTATTTCGCGGGCTCGCGCGAGCCCTTCGACGTGCCGCTGGACCACTCCGAACAGCCGCCTTTTACCGCGGCGGTGCTGCGCGAGCTGGCGCGCGTGCGCTACGGCGAGACGCTCAGCTACGGCCAGCTGGCCGCCCGGGCCGGCCAGCCCGCGGCCGTGCGCGCGGTGGGCAACGTGTGCGCGCGCAACCCCCTGCCGCTGTTCGTGCCCTGCCACCGCGTGGTGCGCTCCGACGGCACCCTGGGCAACTACCGCGGCGGCTTGGCGGCCAAGCGATGGCTGCTGGAGCTAGAAGCCGGGTCGGGAACCCAACCGGGCCCGGCGGGAGTCTAAAGGGGTAGCAACCACGCACATTTATTTTCTAGGAGACACTACCGATGGATACCACTGGCACCGGACCGATTACCGGCCCCGACGGGCTCGCGCGCACCCCGTGGGCGGCTGCGGACGCGCTTCTGCGCGACTACTACGACACCGAATGGGGCCTGCCCGTCTACTCGGAGGCGGAGCTTTACGAAAGGCTCGTGCTGGAGGGCTTCCAGGCGGGCCTGTCCTGGCGGCTTATTCTGAGCCGCCGGCCGGCCTTCCGCGCGGCCTTCGCCGGCTTCGATCCGGACGCAGTGGCGGCCTTCGGGGCCGACGACGTCGAGCGCCTGGCGAGCGATGCCACCATCATCCGCAACCGCCGCAAAATACAGGCTGCTATCGACAACGCCCGCGCCACCGTCGCGCTGCGCGCCGAGGGCGGCCTGAGCGATCTCATCTGGTCCTTCCGGCCGGCAGATACTCCACGGCCCGAGGTGGTAGAAGAAATCCCCACCACTTCAGAGGAATCGACGCAGATGTCGAAGGCGCTGAAGAAGCGGGGATTTAAGTTCGTCGGGCCCACCACCTGCTTCGCGCTGATGGAGGCCATCGGGATGGTCGATACCCACCTGGTGGGCTCGCACCGGCGCGGGTGCTCGGGGCTCTGGGACTAGGCCTCGGGGCTAGCTGACGCGGCGGGCGGCCAAGTCGTCGCGGCGGACCGGGGCGCGGTCGCCGGTGGTGTCGTCGTCGTGGTAGTAGACCGGCAGGTGGTCGAAGTCGGGGCTATCGTCGTCGACCTCGAGGACCACCGCGCCCGGGCGGCGCAGGCTGCGCGGGATGGACAGCTCCTCGTCGGCGGCGTTGCGCACGCCCAGCCGGGCGCGCCGCAGCTGGCGGACGCGGCGGTGGCGCAGGGCCTGCTCCTGGCGCACCTGGGTACGCAGGGCCACCAGGTAAACCACGGAAAGCACGCCCACCACGGCGGCGGGCAGCCAGCCCCAGCCGCCGACGATGATGCCCAGCGCGACCGTGGCCACGACCGCGACGGCCAGGCCCAGCAGCGTGCGCTGGCGGCGCTGGTAGCGGTCGGTGGACGCGGCCTCGTCGGCCTCCGGGTCCCAGCCGCCGCGGCCCAGCCGGCGCTTGGCGAATTCCAGCTCCTCGGCGGATAGCTCGTCGTCGCCGTTGATGTCCGCGTCCTCCGCGTTATTTGCGGCCTCCGCGGTCTCCTCGGCGGCGGAGGCGGTGGCGGCGGCGTCGGCATCGACGGCGCCGGGGTACATCAGATCCACCGGGGAGGTGTAGGAGGCGTCGAGCGGGTAGGCGTCGGCGGCGACCTCGTCGACCTGCGGCGGGTCGAAGTACTCCGCGGCCTCCTCGGCGTCAGCCTCCGCCGCTGCCGCGTCGCCGGCCTCAGCGGCCCCCTCGCCCGAGTCGGCCTCGGCGTTGGCGGTGGTCTCGTCGGGGGCATCGTCGAGCAGGGGCGAATCCACGACCTCGCCGTCGATAGTCTCTTCCTGCGCGGAGACCGGCACTGCCAGGCTGGCCGGCTCGGCGTCGACGATCTCGTAGTCGTCGTCAGCGTTGGTGCGGTGCACGTCCTGCGCGGTCACCCGCGGCTTGCGCCGGCCGGCGACCTTGCCCTGGTCGCCTTCGAAGAGCACCCGGGTGTCCTCGAAGCCGTCCCCGGTATGGCTGACCGGGCGCTGGCCCCGCAGCAGCCACGGCGCCAGGACGAAGAGCCAGACCACCAGGATCAGAATGAGAATGAGGCCAGGAGACACTACGCGCTACCTCTTTCATAGTTTGACGATTGTCACAACCACAGTACTTCGCCGCGGCCGCCTGGCCGGCCTGCGCCACGCCCAATCCGGCGAGCTAATCCAGCACGCCGCCCTCCCGCAGCCGGGAAACGCAGCTATCCGGGAAGTCGTCGCGCACCAGGGCGACGAAGTGGTGGTCGCGCCACTGGCCGTCGATGTGCAGGCTGCGGCGCGCGATGCCCTCCTCGCGGAAGCCGTTGTTAAATAGCACCCGCCCGGAGGCGGCGTTGTTCGGCAGGAACGTGGCCGTCACCCGGTGTATGCCCACCCGCCGGAAGGCGTGGTCGGTGCCCAAGGCGCAGGCCACCGTCGCCAGGTGCCCGCCGGTCATCTCGGAAAAGACCCAGTAGCCGATCCAGCATTCGCTCACGCTGCCGTGCTGGATATTGCCCAGCGTGATCTGCCCGGCAAACCGCCCGTTGCACTCGATGGCAAAGGGCACCACCACCCCCTGGCGCGCCGCCGCGTTCAGGTACCACAGGTGGTTCCACCAGGCCTGGGAGCTGTGGGCGGCGGCCCAGCTGGTGGGCATCGTCGGCTCGACGTGGCGCAGGTAGGCCTCATCGTGGAGGCGCTGCGCGCGCCAGTCCGCCCCGTCCGCGCGGTGCAGCGGCCGCAGGCGCACCTCCGCCCCGCGCGGGAAGCCGGCGTTCGGGCGGATGTGAACGGTCTCCGTGACCTCCGGCCACCCGGGGTGTTCAATGGCGCGCGACTCCCGCGCCCCGGTGTGGCGCTGCCAGCTGTGCCGCGCCCAGCCGAAGGGGTCGATCATGAGCGCTGGGTGATGAACATGACGTCGACGACGTCGCCGGGGCGGATATCCGTCACGGATTCCGGGACGCGGATGAGCGCGTTGGCCTCGGCCAGCCCGGCCAGCAGGTGGGCCGGCGCCCCGCCCGCGCCGGACAGGCCCTCGACCAGGTAGTCGGCGGTGTCGGCGTCACGCATCAGGCGGGCGCGGATATAGCCGCGGCGGCCCAGGCGGGAGTCGATATGGTTGACGGCCCGGGCGCGCACCACGCGGCGCGCGGCGTTGCGCTTGCCCAGCGCCAGCCGGATGAGCGGGCGGACGAAGACTTCGAAGACCACTAGGGCGGAGACCGGGTTGGACGAGAGCAAAAACGTCGGGATGCGCTCGTCGCCCAGCAGGCCGAAGCCCTGCACGGAGCCCGGGTGCATGGCCACCCGCGTGGTGTCGATGTCGCCGAGCTGGTCGAGCACCTCGCGGATGGCCGCGGAGCCGGCGCCGCCGACGGCCCCGGAGATCACGATGACCTCGCTGCGCGCGATGTGGGTCTCCAGGTTTTCCCGGATGCGCCGCGGCTCGCCCTCGGCAATGCCCACGCGGGTGACCTCGGCGCCGGCCTCGCGGGCGGCGGCCGCCAGCGCGTAGGAGTTAACGTCGAAGACCTGGCCCAGGCCCGGCTCGCGGTCGATGTCCACCAGCTCGCGGCCGAAGGAAATCACGGTCACGCGCGGGCGCGGGTACGCCAGCACCTTCGAGCGCCCCACCGCGGCCAGAAGCCCAATCTGGGCCGGGCCCAGGATGGTGCCGGCGGACACCGCGACGTCGCCGGGCTGGATGTCGTCGCCGACGCGGCGCACGAAGTCGCCGGAGCGCACCGGGCGGTGGGCGACCATGCGCTTGCGCCCGCGGTCGGTCCACTCGAGGGGAAGGACGGCATCGGCAAGCGTGGGCAAGGGCGCGCCCGTGTAGACGCGCACGGCCTGCTTCGGCTGGAGGCGCAGCGGCTGCCGGGAACCGGCCGGGACCTCCCCCACCACGGGCAGGGAACGCTCGGTCTCCGGCTCCGGGGCCTCCTCCGCGTCCGGGTCGCGCCGGCCGAGGCCGCGCTCGCCGCCGATATCAACCGCACGGACAGCGTAGCCATCGATGGCCGCCTGCGGGAAGCCCGGCAGCGGCTGGTGCGCCTGGACCTCCTCGGCGCACTTCAGCCCCAAAGCGTTGGCGATGGCGATCCGCACCGGCTCGGGCGTGACCGCCGCATCGGTGACAAACTCCAGCTGCTCTTCCACAGAACGCATAGCAACGCGCCGCCTTTCCCCGGTTAATTCTCTGCCAACCCGGTCTCTTGCTCGTACTCCGCAATAATATGCTTGATCGCCTTATACAGCGCCGGGCCGTACTTCTCGTCCCGCAGGCCGAAGTCGACGTTGGCGGGGATGTAGCCGCCGGGGTTGCCCAGGTCGTGGCGCTTGCCGCGGTGGACCACCACGTGCACGGGCTCGCCTTCCTGGATGAGCAGCTCGATGGCGTCGGTCAGCTGCAGCTCGCCGCCCTTGCCCGGGCCGATCCGGCGCAGGGCGTCGAAGATCTTGCGGTCCAGCAGGTAGCGGCCGGTGGCCACGAGGTTGGAGGGGGCGTCGGCGGGATCGGGCTTTTCGACCATGCCGACGACCTTCTTCACGCCCGGCGCGTTGGTGTCTTCCACGTCGAAGACGCCGTAGTTGTAGGTCTCCTCGCGATCGACCTCGAAGGCGCACAGGACTGACCCGCCCAGGGCCGCGCGCACGCGCGCCATGTCCTCCATGACGGTGGCGGGCAGGACGATGTCGTCCGGCAGCATGACGGCGAAGAAGTCTTCGTCCTCGTCCAGCACGGACTCGGCCAGGCCGACGGCATGGCCCAGGCCCAGCGGCTCGGCCTGCTCGACGGCAATCGGGTGGATAAGATCCGCGGCGCGCTGCACCTTGGCGACCTGCTCGTCCTTGCCGCGGCCGGCCAGGGTCTCGGTCAGGTCGGGGAAGCGCTCGAAGTGGCGCATAACCTCTTGCTTGTTCGGGGCGGTGATAACGGCCAGGCGCTGCGCGCCGACGGAGGCGGCTTCCTCGGCGATGAGCTCGATGCCAGGTGTATCCACTACTGGCAGCAGCTCCTTGGGCACGGTCTTGGTGGCCGGGAGGAAACGCGTCCCCATGCCGGCGGCCGGAACCACTACGGTTTTGACCCCGTGCGGGGTATTCTCGCGCTCGTTAGACATGGATCTGACCTTACCTTCTCGCCTTAGCCGTTTCGGGCACCGATACGCCCTATTAGTATTTAAGTTATGAATTTGCCCTCCCCCGACGCCGACAAGCAGAGCCTGCGCGAGCATTTCCGCGCCGCCCGCCGCGCCCCGGCTGACGATACCTCCCTCATCGCCCACACCGACAACTTCCTGCGCGCGCTCGGGCGCCCGCGCGTGGCCGCCTACGCCCCGCTGGCCAGCGAGCCGGGCGGGAAGGCGTGGCTGACAGCGGTCGCGGCGGCCAGCCAGCAGGTGTGGCTGCCGCTATCGATGCCCGACGGCACACTGCTGTGGGCGAGCTACCACGGCGATGAGGCCACGCGGGCGGGGGCGCTGGGCATCGCGGAGCCGGTGGGGCCACAGTTCAATTCCACGGTGCTGGCGGGGCTGGACGTGGTGCTAGTGCCGGCGATGGCGGTGGACCGGCGCGGCTTCCGGCTGGGCAAGGGCGCGGGCTACTACGACCGCGCGCTGGTTAGCCTGCCGGCGGGCGGACCGCTGAAGCTGGCCGTGGTGCGCTCCAGCGAGGTCGTGGACCGGCTGCCGGCCGATGCCCACGACGTGCCCTGCGATGGCGCGCTCACCGACGCCGGCGTGGAACTGTTCTAGTCGCTGAGTTTCCGCGCCGCTTAAATCGGTCGCCCGGGAACCAGCGGCGGGCCGGGCGCAGTCTATAAAGGCATGCGGAGTTTAGCTGTTTTTTCTTCCCTGAGACACACGTTGGCCACCCCGGGCCACCCGCGCGCGACGCTGTTGAAGAAGCTGGTGGCCGGCGCGTTGGTGGTCGCCGCCGGGCTGGTGGGGCTGAGCGGCTGGAAGGAAAACCCGCGGGTGCCGGTCTTTGCCCGGGAGGTCGCGGCCGGCCAGGAGCTGGCGGCCGAGGACATCGAGTGGCGCTCCCTGCCGCGCGATGCGATCCCGGCCGGCGTGGCCGCGGAGACTGACCCGGCGGAGCTGGCCGGGCGGGTGGTCGTGGCGGCCGGATCGGCCGGCGAGGTGGTCACGGAATCCCGCCTTCTGGGCGAGGAGCTTACCCACGCGTTGGGGGAATCGGCGGGCCAGGACTACCACTTGGTGCCGATTAAGCTCGCGGAGCCGGATATCGCCGCGCTACTGACGCACGGGGATACGGTCAGCGTGGTCAGCAACGGTGGGACAGGTGACGGCGGCGAGCTCGCCGGCCCCGGCGCGGCGGAGACCGTCGTGGCGCAGGAAGGAAAAATCGTCTCCACGGCCGCCGCGGGAGAGACCGCAGGCTCTCAGGCGGCTACTATTCTAATTGCACTGCCGGCCCCCGCCGCGAAGAAAGTGGCAGCCGCTTCGCTGAGTTATCCGCTCACCGTGGTGGTCACCGGAGACCGAGCAGGCTAACCATCGAAAGGACTTCCGCATGTTGAAGGGCTTTAAAGACTTTATCCTCCGCGGCAACGTGATTGAACTGGCAATCGCCGTCATCATCGGCTCCGCTTTTACCGCCATCGTTACGGCTGTCACCGACTCCCTGATCCAGCCGCTGATCAACTCCTTCGGCTCCGCCGAGGTCGGCGGGCTGGCGTTCCAGATCAAGGCTGACGACCCGACCACCCGCATTGACCTGGGGGCAGTCATCACCGCGGCCATCAACTTCCTGATCATCGCCGCCGTGGTCTACTTCCTCATCGTCATGCCGATGAACAAGCTGGCCGAGGCCGCCAAGCGCCGCCAGGGCATCGCCCCCGAGGAGGCCACCCCCACCACCGACGACCTGCTCATCGAAATCCGCGACCTGCTCGCCGCACAGAACAACGTCAGCGACAAGGTCACCGGCCAGACCAGCGAACTGGCCGAGGATTCGGTCGCCGATACCCCAGGCACGCCCGGCACGACCGGCGCTTCCGGCGCGTCCGGCGCCGCCGGTGACAATGCCTCGGGCAAGCACCGCGCCTAGCGCGCAGGTTTAATAGTGCGGCGGGATTTGCTCGCGGTAGAAAGCCTCCCCGCGCAGCCCGTCGTCCGCAGGGCCGTCGTTTACTTCGACGGCCCTTTCTGCGTCTGCGGAGCCGGCCGAGTCCGCCGAGTCAAAGGCGGAGACGAACGGTGCCCGGTCCGCCGTCCGGTCGTAATCGGGGCAGTCGCTGGGGCGCACCGCGCGCCGCCGCTTCCTGCGCCGGGAATGTGAATCAGTCATCGCTCTTTAACGCTTAGTCCACCGAGTACTTCTGCAGCTGGTCGACCAGGTGGTGCACCAGCGGGGTCAGGGTCGCCATGCCGTCGCGGATGGCCGCGCGGGAGGCGGCGACGTTGACGACCACCGTGGACCCGGACACGCCGGCGATGCCGCGGGAGGTGCAGGCATCGACAGCGCCGCAGGCCTGGCCGGAGGACCGCAGGGCCTGGGCGATGCCCGGCACGAGCTGGTCCAGCACAGTGCGGGTGGCCTCCGGGGTCTTGTCGCGCGGGCCCACGCCGGTCCCGCCGACGGTCAGCACCAGGTCCACGCCGCCGACCACGGCCGTCTCGATCGCCTGGCGAATCTTCGACTTCTTGGAGCGCACCACCACTGCCCCATCGACGCGGAAGTTAGCCTCGGCCAACAGCTCCGAGCACAGGCGCCGGTTATCTTCGGCGTGCTGCTCGGGGTGGTCCGTCACGATGACGATGAGCGCGCGGCGCTGGGCGTTCATGGACTCCTCGCGCTCTTGGGCCAATAGGTAGGCGTCGTCCGGACCGGCGATGTCGCGAAGGTTGTCGCGGCTATCGGCGAGCGTGGCTGTGCGGTCGGATTCGCTGGCGTCTACAGGCATTGTTCTCCTTAACGGTGGTGCGGCTTTGCGCTTTAATCTACTCGCTCGACAGCGTTACCTCTACCTGTCGAGTCTCCTCAGTGTCCGGATTCATCACTTCCAGGGTCACTGTCGCCCCGAAGTCTTGGGAGCGGGTCGCGGCGATGAGGGTATCCGAGTCCTCGATGGGGCGATCGCCCAGGCGGGTGATGACGTCGCCGGCCTCGATACCGGCCTCCGCGGCCGGGCTGCCCTCCTCCACCTTGACCACCGGCGCACCCTGGGTGAGGTTGCGGCCGTCGACCTGCACGCCCAGCATCGGGTGCTTGACCTCGCCGTTGTTGATGAGCTGGTCCGCCATGCGTTTGGCGAAGTTGGAGGGGATGGCAAAGCCCAGGCCGATGGAGCCGGCTTCCTGCCCGGCTGAGGAGGACAGGGAGGCGATGACGGAGTTCATGCCGACGATGTTGCCGTTCATGTCCACCAGCGGGCCGCCCGAGTTGCCGGGGTTGACGGCGGCGTCGGTCTGGACGGCATCGATAAGCGAGGGCTCGCCGCCGGCCTGGGAGGCGCGCACGGGCCGGTTGACGGCCGAGACGATGCCGGAGGTCACCGTGGCGTTGAGCCCCAGCGGGGAGCCCACGGCCACGACCTGCTGGCCGACGTTGAGCTGGTCGGAGTTCGCGAACTCCAGGTACGGCAGGTTCTCGGCGTCCTTGATCTTGATGACGGCGACGTCAGTGTTGGCGTCGGAGGCCACGACCTCCGCGTCCTTGCGGGAGCCGTCGTTCATGGTGACCTGGATGGCGCCGGCTGACGAGCCCTCCGCGCCCTCGACGACGTGGTGGTTGGTCAACACGTAGCCGTCCGGGGAGATGACAGAGCCCGAGCCTTCGGCCGCGCCGGCCCGGGTGACCACCTGGATGGCCACGACGGCGGGCAGGACCTTCTGGGAAACCTCTTCGATGGAGCCCTCGGCCGGCGCCGGGGCGGATTCGTTGTTAGCAGGCCGGTTGAGGACCTCGTTGACGGTGGACGTCGAATCCTTGCTGTCGGAGCTGCCCACGACCGCGCCGGTAAGCCCGCCCACGCCTACGGCTGCGACCAGCATCATGGCCAGCGCGGTGCCCAGGCCCACGGAGCGTTTCTTCTTGGGCTGCTCGGCGACGGCGCCAGGCGCCCCGGGCTGGCCTTGCGGCTGGGCCTGGGTTTGCGCCAGCGGGTGTGGCTGTGCTTGCGGCTGTGGCTGAGTCTGGGCCTGCGGCTGAGCATGCGGCTGCGGCTGGCCCCACTGCGCGTCGGCCGACTGCCACGACTGGGTGGTCTCCGTGGGCTGCGCGTCCGAGGTGCGCGGCTGGTTCCAGCCCTGCGACTGCGACTGGTGCTGCCCCTGCTGACCGTAGGGGCTCGACGAGCCGGTGGGCTCGGCGTTATGGGGATTGTTGTTGTTCATGGCCGTAGTATCCCTCCCTGACCTTTGGTGCCTCTGACACTCGACTGCTAACAGCTTAAGAGTGTCTGACAGGTTGCTGTATGGGCCTCGATCTTAGTGACAAGTCCACAATTCAGCCACCGCCCAGGGCACGGGATTGTGTCCGCTGCCTGCGGCTAGTGCGGCACGTTAAGGCGGGCAACGCTAGCGGGGGGCGGGCGCTGCTAGCGCTGGTTGAACCAGCGCTTGGCGAACTCGCGCCCGCGCCGCTCCGAGGCCGAGGAACCGTCCAACCCGGCGGTGGCCGGGTCGGGGTGGGACATGGCATCGTCAGCCGGCCAGTCCGGAGCCGGAGGGCTGCCCGGGAAGAGGATGTCCATGCGCGTGCCGTGGTCATCGGAGTCGCCGATGGTGATGGTGCCTTTGTGGCGCTCGACGACCTGGCGCACGATGGCCAGGCCCAGGCCCGAGCCCGGCATCTTGCGGGCCTCGGCGGAGCGGTAGAAACGCTCAAAGACCTTCTCGCGTTCGGCCTCCGGGATGCCCACGCCGGAGTCGTCGATGCGCAAGCGCGCGGTCTTTTCGTCGACGCGCTGCAGGCGCACGCGGACCGTGCCCGCGGCCGGCGACCACTTGGCTGCGTTGTCCAAAAGGTTGAGCACCGCGCGGCCTAGCGCGAAGGGATCCCCGATGAGCGTCCAGGGCTCGAGCTGGACCTGGAACTCGACGTCGGGGCGGCGCCGGCGGGCCCGCTTCAGAGAGGAGGCCACGACCTTGTCCAGCGCGACCGGCTCCATCTCTTTGTCCATGGCGTCCTCGCGGGCTAGGTCGACCAGGTCCCCGATGAGCTCGGATAGCTCCGACATCTGTGCCAGCACGTCGGCCTCCAGCTCGGCGCGGTCCTGCTCACTGAGGCTGTTTGCGGAGTTGGACTTGTTGAGCATCATCAGCAGCTCGATGTTGGCGCGCATAGAGGTCAGCGGGGTCTTGAGCTCGTGCCCGGCGTCCGCGACGAACTGCGACTGCTTGATGCGCGATTCCTGGAGCGCATCCAGCATGCGGTTAAACGCTACGGCCAGCTGCGCCACGTCGTCGGTGCCCACGACGGAAATCGGGCGCAGGTCTCCGGTGCTGGCCACGTGGTCGATGGCGCGTTTGAGCCGCTGGATGGGGTGCAGGCCGGTCTGGGAGACCCAGACGCCGCCGGCGATGGCGAGCAGGATGCCGATGGCGAAGACCGCGACCAACACCGTGGCCACGATGTCGATGAGGTCCTCGGTATCGGCGCGGGAATCGGTCAGAACCACCCAGGAGCCGTCGTTGGCACGCAGGGAGACCATGTGCATGTCCCCCTCCCGCTCCGCGGTGACGGCGTCCGTCGGCAGGGCTTGGTCGTCGCCGTAGGACGGGCCGTCGCTCGCCGGGGAGACCGTGAGCTTAGCCTGCGGGTGCACGGCCTTAAAATTCTCTATCTCGTGTCGCAGGTACTCAGGGTCGTCGTTGGACTGGGTGCGCACGAGCATGGCCTGGGCGTAGGATTCCAAGGCCTCGTCGTCGGCGGCACGGAGGCAGGCCGCCACCGCCCCGTAGGAACCGGCGCACATGATCGCCGAAGCCACCGCGACGATGAGCCCGGTCAGGATGGCTAGTCGCCAGCGCAGGGAGGTGCGAGAGGCCCACGGGCGTGAGCTTCCCGTGTAGACGGTCGGCTCATCGGGGGATTTGTCGGGCGGAGCGGAAGCCTGCGCCCGAGACACCGGCTTCCGAGAACTCACGGGGTGTTCTCTCGCAGCACGTAGCCGACGCCACGGACGGTGTGGATAAGCCGCGGCTCACCCTCGGCCTCAGTCTTTTTACGCAGGTAGCCAATGTAGACCTCCAGCGCGTTGCCCGAGGTGGGGAAATCATAGCCCCACACGCTTTCTAAAATCACGTCACGGGCGAGCACCTTGCGCGGGTTTGCTAACAGCAGCTGCAGCAGCGCGAACTCGGTGCGAGTCAGCGAGATCATGCGCTTGCCGCGCCAGACCTCGCGGGTATCGGCATTGAGGTAGAGATCCTCGAAGGCCAGCTTCGATTCCTTTTCCGGCGTGGCCTGGATGGGCTCGGCCGCCGCGCGCCGCGCCAGTGAGCGCACGCGGGCTAGCAGCTCCTCAAGCGCGAAGGGCTTGGGCAGGTAATCATCCGCGCCGGCGTCCAGCCCTGCCACCCGGTCGGAAACGCCGTCGCGGGCGGTCAGCACGAGGATCGGGCGCTCCCAACCCTCGCTGCGAAGTGAACGGCACACCTCCAGGCCGTCCATGTTCGGCATCATCACATCGAGGATCATCAAATCCGGGGATTCCCGGTGCACCGTCTCGACCGCCTCAACGCCGTCCGCGGCCAAGATGACCTGGTAGCCGTTGAAGCTCAGCGAACGGCGAAGCGATTCACGCACCGGCTGTTCGTCGTCCACCACGAGAATTTTCATGGCTCAATTATGTCCTAAGATGAGTCTTTCCAGAAACCCAGAAAGTAAAAGTAATTTTATTGTAATTTTATTAAGGTTCTGAGCCTAATTAAGGATCGAACAGGGGTACACTTAGCTGCAAAAACAACGCAACGCCCCCACAAACCTGAGGGAAAGATAATAAGAAAAGCGCCCCGGCTACCCTTATTCGGGGTAGCTCGGGGCGTGAGAGGCCGGGCAGCT
The DNA here is from genome assembly GCF_053546955.1 of Corynebacterium sp. 32222D000AT. Classification (NCBI taxonomy): domain Bacteria; kingdom Bacillati; phylum Actinomycetota; class Actinomycetes; order Mycobacteriales; family Corynebacteriaceae; genus Corynebacterium; species Corynebacterium sp. 32222D000AT. The sequence goes on from NZ_JBPPVW010000009.1 coordinate 34,354, forward strand.
ACCGGTCCAGCCTTATCGTCCTAAAAACTCTTAGAACTGCTCCACGTCGACCAGGCCGAGCTTAGCGGCCTTGACCAGGCGGCGCGGGATACGCACGGTCTGGCCGTCGATGGTGACTTCCTGGAGGTCGACGTTGTCGGCCTTCCACTGGGAGCGGCGCGAGCGGGTGTTCGCGCGGGACATCTTGAACTTAGGAGTTGCCATTTTCTTCTACCCTCCTTACGCGTTCTTCTTCTTGCGGCGAGCCATGCCACCGAAGCGCTGGTTGAAGCGCTCGACACGGCCGGCGGTGTCCATCACGCGCTGTGCACCGGTCCAGAACGGGTGCGACTCGGCGGTAACGTCGACCACGATGAGCGGGTACTCGTTGCCGTCCTCCCACTCAACGGTGCGCTCGGAGGAGGCGGTGGACTTGGTCAGGAAGCGGGTACCAGTACCGGCGTCCTGGAAGACCACCGGGTGGTAATCCGGGTGGATATCTTTCTTCATGCGAATTCCCTCAGGGTTGAAACTTCGGGTCGGTTCCTCACTATCGCCGGAGCCTAAAAACTAGGCCTAGGCGGCGGGGATCGTGCCCGAGTTGGGTTTTCTAACGGACAAACAGCTACCGGCGGAGCCAGCCCGCGCGATAGCAACTCGAATTATCATACAGCCGACCTGCCCTTTTCCCAAATCTCCCAAGGCGTCAAACCACATGCCGCCACAGCAATCACAATCACCCCGCCCACCACCGCCGTACAGCAGGCTTGTGCAGCCGACCCATGCTGCAGGCCTCCCCGGGCGACAGAACCCGCGAGGAGCTGCAAGGAGCTGCGCGCCGAAAGAGTGCGCAGAAGCGCCGGCAAACTAATTTCGAAGAAGGGAAGAAGGGATAGAAAGAGATAGAGGTATAGCGGGAGCGTCTAAGCCCCGAAGGCGCCGTGAACTGTCGCCGGAGGAAGGCTCGCACGAGGCGATTAGGAAATTCGGACGCTAGGAGGTAAGGTTTTCCCTTGCTGTTGTCACAATGTACGTTTACGCCCCGTCTACTGCAATGAAACGGCGTGATTTTTTAATCGCTCATCCTCACATTCCGAGCGGAGCAAGCCTTTGAGGCGCTCGATCACGTGGTTTTGGTTAGCCAAGATGTGGGCGGCTAGGAGAAAGAAGACCCATGTCGGCTATTTGCCAGGTAACGGGCCGCAAGCCGCAATTCGGCAAGCAGGTCTCGCACTCGCACCGCCGCACCTCGCGCCGTTGGAACCCCAACGTGCAGCGTCGTCGGTACTACCTGCCCTCTGAGGGCCGTACCATCACCCTGAATGTCTCTACCAAGGGCATGAAGATCATCGACCGCGACGGCATCGAGTCCGTCGTCGCCAAGATCCGAGCACGTGGGGAGAAGATCTAAAGATGGCACGTAACGATATTCGTCCGATCATCAAGCTGAAGTCCACCGCGGGCACCGGTTACACCTACGTGACCCGTAAGAACAAGCGCAACAACCCGGATCGCATCACTCTGAAGAAGTTCGATCCGATCGCCCGCAAGCACGTCGAATTCCGCGAGGAGCGATAATCAATGGCTAAGAAGTCCAAGATCGCTAAGAACGAGCAGCGCAAGGAAATCGTCGCCCGCTACGCGGAGCGTCGCGCTGAGCTCAAGGCAATCATCAAGAACCCGAACACCTCGGACGAGGACCGTTTGGAGGCACAGTTCGAGCTGAACCGTCAGCCGCGCGACGCTTCCAAGTCCCGCATCCGTAACCGTGACGCCCACGATGGTCGTCCGCGCGGTTACCTCCGCAAGTTCGGCCTGTCCCGTGTCCGCATGCGCGGCATGGCTCACCGCGGTGAGCTGCCGGGCGTTCGTAAGTCCAGCTGGTAAAGGGGAATTGCAACAATGAAGCGCAATAACCACAAGAAGTTCCGGATGGAGCAGACTCGCCGTCCGAAGAAGAACCCGTTGAAGGCAGAGGGCATCGAGAAGGTGGACTACAAGGACACCAAGACCCTCCGTCTGTTCATCTCTGACCGCCACAAGATTCGTTCGCGTCGCGTCACCGGTCTTACCCCGCAGCAGCAGCGTCAGGTTGCTACCGCGGTCAAGAACGCTCGCGAAATGGCTCTCCTGCCGTTCACCACCCGCTAAACAATCAAGTAGCAGGGTTTCAACAGCGCACTTTTGCCGCTGGCAAGTGTGACACGGTAAAAGAATCTTAAACCAAACGCCGTCGCCGGCACCCCGCCCTCCCCGGGCAGGGTCGCCGCGGCGGCGTTTGGCGTATCCGGAGCGCAACCCCGCTCCCACCACCCGTTAGACTGTAGACAGATTTCATCCACCCCGCATAAGAAAGGCGCGTTGCTTATGGCCTTGCACCCGTCACTAGTCGAACTCGCCGAGGAGGCGGGGCGCTGCGAGTCCCTGCCCGCCGCGCGCGGCATCCTTGCGGAGTCCCACGAGCTGGCCCGCAACGCCCTCCACCACCGGGCGGACGCGCAAGAGCTGGCCGCGTGGTACTCCCGCGTGATCCACGGCGTGGTCTACTCCCCCGCGGTCGACTCCCCGGTCCGCCTGACCGGCCCCATCGCCCGCGGCGACGGCCTGCCGGGCCTGCCCGTGGACTACTTGGGCCCGGCTAACCTGGACTTGGACGACCTGTTGTCCTCGGTCGATATCGAGCCGCGTGCCGTAGAAGACGCGCTGATCTACCGCGCGGATGCGGGCCTGACGTTGCCGGAGGAGGCATCGGCAGCGCTGCTGCGCCAGGCGCTGGGCACGCAGCCACCGGCGCTGCAGTTGGTCAACGGCCTGCCGGACCCGGATGCGGCCGTGGACATCCATAACTTCCTGCTGGTGCCCATCGCGTCTGTGGCCCGTTGGGCGGCACCCGCGCCGCGGCCGACGGCGGACCGGCTGGCCATCGGCACGGAGAAGCAGCTGCTGACTCCCGCCGAGGGCGAGGCCCTGACGCTGGCCTGGCGCACGGGCCTGGAGCTCTACCTGCGGGCCTGGCTCAACCACGCGGGCACCCGTAGGCAGCGCCTGGCGGACCTGCCGCCGTTGGACCGCACGGCCTACGGCTCGGCGTGCCGGACGGTGTCGGCAACATTACAGGGTATTGCCGCCCGCGCGTCCTAGCGCGATGGCCTTTAAGATATAAGGTTGATATGTTCTTCGGTTCGTTGATGTCCTGCTCTCAGGCGAAAGGGAAGGTGTTTTAGGTCTATGGCTGGTGCAGTTGGCAGGCCGCGGAAGAATTCTCCGCGACGTCGGGGTAGCACCGCGCGCGAAGAGATCCTGGACGCCTCCTCCGAGCTGTTTACCACCCAGGGCTTCGCCACGACCTCGACCCACCAGATCGCCGAAGCCGTCGGTATCCGGCAGGCCTCGCTCTACTACCATTTCCCGTCGAAGACCGAGATCTTTCTGACGCTGCTGAACTCGACCATCGAGCCCTCCCTCGACCTGGCCGATGATCTCGCGCAGCTGGAGACCACCCCGGAGCTGCGCCTGTGGGCGCTGGTGGCCGCGGAGTCCCGCCTGCTTTTGACCAGCGGCTGGAACGTCGGCCGGCTCTACCAGCTGCCGGTGGCGAACTCGGAGGAATTCGCCGAGTACCACCAGTCCCGCGCGCGCCTGGAGCACCATTTCCAGACCTTCGCCGCGGCGTTGGTCGGCGAGCAGGACCCGCGCATCACCCTGCCGTTCCACATCGCGCTGTCGGTTATTGAGATGCGCGGCAACGACGGCACTCCCCCGTTCGCGGCCTCGGATCAGACCGTGCCGGAGACCGCCGTCATGCTTGCCGATGCCTCCTTAGCCGTCCTCGGCGCCGAACTTCCCGATGACCGCGTCGCGGCCACCCTGAAGCTGCTCGAGTCCCGCTCAGACTCCATCTCCGCGGCCGCCGCCGCTGCGGCCGACCGGCGGAAGAAGAAAAAGAAGCGCTAGTCCCGCGGCCCCTCGACCACTTCGCGGGTCTGGATCTCGCCCTTGCACCAGCGTCCCACGGCCCCGCTAAACAGCAGGGCACCGACGGCGATATGGGCGACAAATGGCAGCGTGAACATGACCCAGTCCGCGGCGCCGAAGCCAACCATCACGAAAAGCTCCACCACCGCAAAGCCGAGGGTTTCCACCGCCAGCAGCACGTTCTGGCCGCCGCGGGCGGGATACAGCACGTCGCGGAGCACGCGCCCGGCCCAGAGGATGTTCACCAGGACGAAGACGGCCAGCACCAGCAGGTAGAGGCTGTTGAAGGACGTGTCCAGCAGCGCCGCGAACTCGTCGAAGACCCCGCCGCGGCTATAGGCGGTGCTGCCGGCGCTGTCGACGGCGAAGATGACGGCCATGCACACGAAGCCAACCAGCAGCACCGCCGGCACGACGGCCGCAATGGCCAGCACGGTCTTGACCACTCCCGGCGCAGCACCAAAGCGCGCCAGCGGCGCCCCGGTGGGCTCAACCTCGGCGATCCGGCGGGTGACGGTGGACAGGGTCTGATACCGCGGCTTCTCCTCCGGGGCGACCGGGAATTGACCGCGGTCGGCCAGGTGGATGAGGTCCCCGATGCCCATCGGGCGGGCCGCGCTATCGGCGAGCCGGGCGTCGTACTGGGCGCGCCGGCGCTCCTCGCCCAGGATGGCCCGGGCGGTGGCGGTCTCGTGGAAGCGCGGGTCGGACATCCCGGCGCCTTGGTCCTCGAGAGCCTGCAGGGCGGCGCTGAGCTCGGCGTTAAGCTGGTCCGAGGACTCGCCCGGGTTAAGGCCCAGGCTCTCGTAGAGGTTATAGTGCTGCGTCATGCCGTGTGGGCCTCCTTAAAGCTCGTCTTTCCTCCCTACAGACTAGGCCTTAAGCCTTTTACGTCCTGCACCCGGGAGGAGACTAGGCCGCCGAGTCGGTCTTCTCCCCGGTCAGCAGGTAGACCAGGTAGTCGAGCTGCTCCTGGGCGGCCTCATAGGTGCCGTCTGCGGGGCGGGAGAATACCGCCATGCCCACCTCCTTGCCGTCCAGCTTCACGTGGCCGAGCTGCACGACGCTGTAGAAGCCGTCATCATCCGGCCCCCAGCCGCCCTTGATGGCCGCGCCCGGGATAGCCCGCAGCCCGTAATCCTGCAGGGGGTCCGGGGTCTGCATGGCCTCGATGACCGCGTCCGCGTCATCAACCTCCGGCAGTTGCGCGGCGAAGGTGGCCTGCTCTTCCAGCCCCCACTCGGTCTGGCCGAAGGGGGTAAAACCGTCCCGGGTCAGCTTGCCCTGGACCTTAGTGACCGTGTCGCCGCCCTCGCGCAGCACCGCCTGGGTCTGCTCCACGGCGGTCTCGGCCGGCCCCAGGCTTCCCCAGAGCGCCTGCGCGGAGTCGTTGTCGGAATAGGTGATGGCGGCCTCGACGAGGTCAGGGCCCGCGGTGCCGGCCTGGCAGGCGGCGATGGCAATCGGCACCTTTGCCGTCGACCAGGCCGCAAACCCCGTGGTGGTGCCGGCGCTAATGAGCTCGTCGGGGGTGGCCACCGCGACGCCGACGTCGCCGCCGAATTTATCGGTGGCGGCGGCTACCGCGCGCTTGAGCGCTTTTTCGTCGAGGCCGTCAGGGAAAGCCGCAGCGCGTGCCGCGGTGGTATTTCGCGTCGGCGGCGTCGAATCCTCAACCTCGCCGCCGCAGGCTACCAGCAGGGCGCTGGCGGCGAGACCGGAGACGGTGGCGGCCGAGCGCTTGTTCACGAGATATTCACCACCGCGCCGTCACCGCCGCGGCAAATAACCGCGGTCGTGTCGCCGGTGCACTGCATCTTGTACCACTGCCCCGTGACAGGGCTGTAGGCCTCCACCGGCGTGTTCGGATCGCCGGACTGGGCGAAAGCTGCGCTAAAAGCGGAATAGACCGAGTCCGCAAAGGACGCAGAGGTCTGGTTGTTGCCAGGCGCGGCGGAGCGGTATCCCTCTGGCGCCGGTGTCTCGCGGGTCGGCTCACTGGCGCGCGTCGTCGGCGCGGCCGCGGCCGCCCGGTCGCTCGAGCGGGACCCCGATGAGCGCGCGGAGGACGAAGCCGAAGACGATGCAGACGAGCTCGACTCCGCGGCGGAAGAGGCGGCGGCGGAGCTGCTCGTTTCCGAAGAGGTCTCCGAGGTCTCGGCCAGGCTGGACGAGCTGGCCGCGGGCGCGGGCGCGGGCTCGTCCTCGTCGGTGGACGACATCCCCAGCCACCCACGCTGGAGGCTCAGCGCAGCGATAATAGCGACCACGATGATGGCCGCAAGAATCCCGAAGGCACCGATGAGCGCGCCTCGTCCCGGAGCGCGGCGTGGCTCCTCGCCCGCGCTGACCACCGGCAGCTCCGCGGTGACCGGCTCCTGAGGATCATTCCCCGGGCCGGGTCCCGCTCCTTGCGTGTGCGCCATGTTTCTCCCTTGTCTAGGTCTGCGATTAGTAAATCTAACACGTACCTAGCCCGCGGGCCCGGCCTGTACACATAAACGGCCGCAGGCGGGCCCGCTCAGGGAGCTACTCGGGCAGCTCTAGTGGGCGAAGTGGCGGGTGCCGGTGAAGTACATCGTCACGCCGGCTGCCTCGGCGGCGGCGATGACTTCCTCGTCGCGGATGGAGCCGCCCGGCTGGACGACGGCGGTCACGCCGGCATCAATGAGCACCTGCAGGCCGTCAGCGAACGGGAAGAAGGCGTCGGAGGCAGCGAAAGAACCGCGGGCGCGCTCCTCGCCGTCCTCGCCCAGGGTGTTGGCGCGCTCGACGGCCAGCTTGGCCGAGTCCACGCGGTTGACCTGGCCCATGCCCACGCCGACGGTGGCGTTGTCGCGGGCCAAAAGGATGGCGTTGGACTTGACCGCGCGGACGCTGCGCCAGGCGAATTCCAGCTGGGACAGGGCCTCGGAGTCGAGCTCCTCGCCGGCGGCCAGGGTCCAGTTCTCCGCCTGGTCGCCCTCGGCCTGGTAGGCGTCGACGTCCTGGACCAGCACGCCGCCGGAGATCGGGCGTTCCTCCTCGGCGGCCTCGTCGCGCTCGGCGCGCAGGATGCGCAGGTTCTTCTTGGTCTGCAGCAGCTCCAGGGCATCGTCAGCGTAGCTGGGGGCGATGACGACCTCGGTGAAGACCGGCTTGATCTGCTCGGCCATCTCCAGGGTGACCTCGCGGTTGGCGGCGATGACCCCGCCGTAGGCGGACATCGGGTCGCAGGCGTGGGCGGCCTTGTGTGCGGCCGCGATGTTCTCGTCGTCGGCGCCAATGCCACAGGGGTTGGCGTGCTTGATGATGGCTACGCACGGGCGCTCGTGATCCCAGGCGGCGCGCCAGGCGGCGTTGGCGTCCTGGTAGTTGTTGTAGCTCATCTCCTTGCCGCCGAGCTGCTCGGCGTTGGCCAGGCCCTTGCCGTCGCGGTTGCGCACCACGCGGGCGGCCTGGTGCGGGTTCTCGCCGTAGCGCAGGGCGGTCGTGCCGGAATCCGCGTCCGCGCCCTGGGTGCGGAACCAGCCGGCAACGTCCGCGTCGTACTGGGCGGTGTGGGAGAAGGCCTCGGCGGCGAGCTGGAAGCGCTCCTGCTGGTCGAAGCCGCCGTTGGACAGCGCGTCGATGACGGAGTCATAGCGGTTCGGGTTGACCACGACGGCGACCGAGGCGTGGTTCTTCGCCGCGGCGCGCACCATGGACGGCCCGCCGATGTCGATCTTTTCCACGCAGGCGTCGTAATCCGCGCCGGAGGCCACCGTCTCCGCGAACGGGTACAGGTTCACCACGACCAGCTGGAAGGGCTCGATGTCCAGGTCCTTGATCTGGGCGAGGTGGTCTTCCTTTCGGGTGTCGGCCAGGATGCCGGCGTGCACCCGCGGGTGCAGCGTCTTCACGCGGCCTTCCAGGCACTCCGGGAAACCGGTCAGCTTCTCGACCGGGGTCACGTCGATGCCCAGGTCGGCGATCCGGCTGGCGGTGGAGCCGGTGGAGACAATCTCCACGCCGGCATCGGCTAGGGCGCGAGCCAGGTCTTCCAGCCCGGTCTTGTCGTAGACGCTAATCAGCGCGCGTTTGATGGGCTTGCGTTCGTCGCTCATGGATTCGTCTTGCCTTCCTGACAGAAAAATAGACACCAAAATTTAGCAATCAAAGGTTATACCGCCCGCGGCGGCGTCCGCGCCGCGCACCGCAGCGCGCAGCACGCGGACAATCAGCTGCCGTTCCACGACCTTGATCCTCTCGTGGAGGCTGGCCTCGTCATCATCGGCCAGCACCCGCACGGGCTCCTGGGCGATGATCTGGCCGGTATCCACGCCAGCATCAACGTAGTGAACGGTGGAGCCGGTGACTTTCACCCCATCCGCCAACGCATCCCTGACACCGTGCGCGCCTGGGAAGGCGGGCAAGAGTGCGGGATGCGTATTAATAATGCGGCCGGCGAACTGGTCGAGGAAGTCCTTCCCCAGAATCTTCATGAACCCGGCGGAGACCACCACGTCGGGCTGGCCCACCGCGGTGGCAAGCTCCCGGTTCCAGGCGTCTCGGTCCTGCCCCAGCGGCACGACCTCGCTGACGATGCCGGCTGCTTCCGCGCGTTCCACGCCCTGGCAGGGCTTGTCGGCGACGACCTTGACCACGCGGTAGGACTCGTCCTGCGAGTCCAGAATCGCCTGAAGCAGTGAGCCGGTGCCGGAGACCAGCACGACGACGCGCAGGGGCCCCGATGCCGCGGCGTCAGTCACGCCCGCCGGCTGGGCCTGATTGTCGGAGTCAATGAAATCAACAGAAGCATCTGCGGGTGAAGTCACGCCTAACAGACTAGCCCCATAGGGTAGGCCCGCGGAACTTTCAGTCCTTTTGACTTCCCCCACGCGCCACCCCATCGGCCGGATCAGCAGCCTCATCCAGCCCCTCATCGGCACTACCTTCGGCCGCTTCCGCCCCGGTCGAGGCAGCCGGCTGCTCCGCCTGCTCGGCGTCCCCGCCCGCCCGAGCGGTGGCGTCGGCTTCCTCGGCGTCGATGCTCTCCGGAGCAGCATCCGGTTCGGACTGCGCCGCGTCTTCCGCGTCGTCGGCGTCGTCAGGTTCCACAACCGCCGCGTCGGCAGCTACGTCTGCGTCGGCAGCGGTGTCCGCGCCGGAGCCAACTTCTTCCGCAGCGTCCGCGCTATCCGCGCTATCCGCCCGGCTAGGGGCCTCTGCGCCGGACTCCATCTCGGCGGCGTCCGCTTCACGGGCGGGTGCCTCATCGGCGCTCGGGGAGGCGGCATCGGCAGCCGGCGCGGCAGCCGGCGCGGCAGACGGTGCTTTGGCTCGGCTGTTCTGCCACAGGCTAATGCCCCAGGCGGCCAGGCCGATGACCAGGACCCAGACGACGGCCAGGGCGCCGGCCATGGCGACCATGATGCCGGTCGCGCCGTAGACGCCGACCTCGCCGGTGGTAAACGCGGCGAGCAGCGCCACGCTGAGGCCGGCCAGCACGGAGGCCTCCACCGCCGTGCGCGGGCTGGGGTTCTTGCCCCGCCACGCCCAGGCGGCGGCCGCGCCGGCCAAGACGAGCAAGACCAACGCCCAGGCGGGCGCGCTGCCCGGGATAACGCCCACTAGCGGCAGCGGCGGCAGCGGCACCAGGTGGATGCTAAACAGTGAGACGCTGGCCTGCCCCATGTGGAACTCCGCCCCCAGCAGGTTCGCCCCGGCCACCAGCGCGGCATTGGGCAGGTAGAGCAGGCTCAGGCCGTAGAGGGCGGCCGCGCCCGCCGCGGGCAGGTTCGGGTAGGAGTTAAGGATTTCGCCCTGGCGCTGCCAGCCGAACAGACCGACGACCAGCAGCAGGGCCAGGCCGGCCATGAGCAGCGCGCCGATGAAGCGGAAGGCCACCCGGGCGCTAGCCACCACCGTGACCGGCAGGCCGTAGCGCTTCAGCAGCGCGGTCCACAGGCGCGGGCCCATACCAAGTGCCAGCGCGACGAGGTGGATGACCGCGACGCGCAGGACGGCGACGGCCAGGTTCGGGGCGGCAAGATCGTAGACCTTGCCGGCGTCCCAGAGCATGAACCAGGCCACGAGCGTTATCAGGACCGGCACACCCACGGCGCAGGCCAGCAGCAGCAACAGGTCGTTGACGCTGACCTTGTGCTTGACCGCGCGGTGGATGCGCCCAGCCAACAACCACACCAGTCCGATGGCGGGAAGGAAGGGCAGCACGGAGATGGTGTTGCCCCCGGCGTGCACCGGCACGAGGTTGAGTACCATCCAGGCCTCACCGATGATCGAGGGCAGCCAGGCCAGCGGCGCGCTGGAGAGCAACACCGAGGCCAGCGCGATGACCACGATGGTGCCGATGACGGCCAGGTTCGGCACGCCGACGGTCAGCAGCATGCGGATGAGGCGGGCCTTGGTCCCCGTCGCCTTCGGCGCGGTGCGGGACCGAGCTTGCGCACCAGCGCGGGAGGCCACGCGGGCAGCCGGCTGGGCGGCACTGGAGGGGCTGGTGCGTCCGCGGGCCTGGCTGCGCGGGCCCGACGACGACCGCGAGTGGGGGCTGGTGTTCTTATTCATCGCCTCTACCTTGCCACGCCACCGGCACCTTTTCGGGTTGGCACGGCCCACCGGCGGCGAATCCCCTGCCCCGACGGGACACCGGCGGCAGGGCGCGTCGGGGTCCTATATATACTGTATTAACCCTCACGTAGAACTTTAGAGATTTCGGGTTTTCAGTATCTCTTAGTACTTGCCCGTAACGGCCCGCCGAAACAAACTTCCGCCCCGCTATCGGCCCGCCGGTGGGTTCCGGTAGTGTTACGGGAGGGGCGGGAGTCATCAATGCTCGACCCACTCCCCCGGCGATGTGACTTAGAAATTTCCTGCATTGACGTGTGAAAACCCCCTCACGGCGGTTTTATAACATCGATTTAGCTTGCTTGGCCCTGTGCGAACCGCTATTGTTACCAGACGTTGGTAACAAGAAGGTCACAATCGTGTAACCTTGAGCGAGATTAAGTAACGCGGAAGCAGCGTTACACGATTTAAGACAAGTACGGGAAGAAGTTTAATGCGAAGCAAGACCCAGCGGGCTGGCGTGGGACGCCACCGCAAGACCACTACCTCGCAAACTGCCAAGGGCCGCATCGCCCTGGTAACCGTGGCTGCCGGTGCGGCCTCCACTGCGGGCGTTGGTGGCGCCGCAGCTGCTCAGCTGCAGGCTAACGCCGATCACGAGACCAAGGCCCAGAGTGTCGACTACGACCTGACCACGGACTCCAACGAGCTGGCCGAAAACGGCGCAGCCGCCGTGGAAAACGCCGCCCCGCAGATCCTGGCGATCGCCGAGTCCAAGCCGGTCGACAACCTCTCGGAGCAGCTCAACAAGGCCATCGAGGCCGCCGACGCCCGCATCGCCGCGGACGCCGCCTCCCGCGCCCCCTCCATCGTCAAGCCGGCCGAGGGCGCCTACACCTCCGGCTTCGGCGCCCGCTGGGGCGCCATGCACAACGGCATCGACCTGGCTAACGCCATCGGCACCCCGATCGTCGCCGCCATGGACGGCATCGTCATCGACTCCGGCCCGGCCTCCGGCTTCGGCAACTGGATCCGCATCAAGCACGAGGACGGCTCCATCGCTGTCTACGGCCACATGGAAACCCTCGACGTCGCCGTCGGCGACCAGGTCCACGCCGGCCAGAAGATCGCCGGCATGGGTTCCCGCGGCTTCTCCACCGGCTCCCACCTGCACTTCGAGATCCACCCGGACGGCAACACCCCGGTCGACCCGATCCCGTGGTTCGCTGAGCACGGCATCAACATCTCCTAGAAGCCGCCAACTTCTTTCCCACCGCAACGCCCCTCGCTGCACCGCGCAGCGAGGGGCTTTTTGCTACCCCCAGGTGCCACCCCCACGTTCGCCACATTAAAAACATCTGTAACTTTAGTCGCAATTACAACACGCGCAACACGCTGGCATGTTCGATTGTTTTCGAACAAACGTGGCCTTCTACCTGCTCTTTTTGGCGTTGCGCTCCCCCGCCAACCGGGCTAACTTTTAGTTCGTTGCCTTTCGGCGGCCCCGCCGGCCCCTGTGCTGGAGCGTGCCCCTCGTGGTACTGCCCGCTGACTGGCTCGCCACCACATACCCTCACGCTGATAAAGGACGTAGTCTATGAAGCGCACTCATCGCGCCCGCCGGGCCGCTATGGCCGGTGCCCTGGCACTGACCACCGGCTTGGCCGCCACGCTTGGTGCCACGGCCGCCAGCGCCGCCCCCGCGGCGACGGTGAACGTGTCGGACGGTTCCTCCGAGCCGACCGTCAGCGACGTCAACCACGACGCCCTCACCGATGCTCTCTTCGGCCTCGCTAAATCCACTACCCAGTTGTTCAACGGCACGATCACCCCGTCCGTCAACCAGACCGAGGGCGGGCTCAACATCGTCCTCGACCCGTCTGCCGTACCGGGACTCGAGGACGCCTTCGCGCCCGAGGGTGACCACTCCGGCCTGCGCGCCACCCACTCCCAGGACGCCAACGGCAACACCGTCGTATTCCCGACCACCGGCACCCTGACGTCTGGCTTCGGCTCCCGCTGGGGCGCGATGCACAACGGCATCGACATTGCCAACCCGGTAGGTACCCCGATCTACGCCGTGATGGACGGCACCGTGATTTCCTCCGGCCCGGCGCAGGGCTTCGGCAACTGGATCCGCATCCAGCACGACGACGGCACCGTGAGCGTCTACGGCCACATGGCCGCCAGCTCCCTGCTAGTGGGCGTCGGCGAGCGAGTCACCGCCGGCCAGCAGATCGCCTCCATCGGCAACGAAGGCGTGTCCACCGGCCCGCACCTGCACTTCGAGGTCCACCCCGGCGGTGGCGGCCCCGTGGACCCGGTTACCTGGTTCGCAGAGCGCGGTATTTCCGTCTAGAGCTTTTCCATGGGAAGTCCGCCAATCAGCATCAGGCGGACTTTCCCGGCAGAGCCGAAATCCACGGTGACGGTCGCCCGCGCGCCCGAACCGTCGGAGCTAATGACCGTTCCCAGGCCATACTTGGCGTGGTTGACGCGGTCCCCCACGGCCAGGTTGAGATTCTTGTTCTTCGGCATGGACGTAGCAGCCGCCGGCTTTTTCCGTTGCGATGGGGAAGACGCAGCGGAGCCGGACTTGCGCGACCAGCCGGACCAGGACGAACCGAAGTTGCGCCCGTACTGATAGCTATCATCACCCCACGCGGAGTTGAGGGAGCTATCGTTTTCCTCCCGCCGCCAGTCGATGAGCTCCTCTGGGATCTCGGCGAGGAAGCGACTGGCGGGGTTGGTCATCGGGTTGCCCCAGGAGGAACGAATGATAGCGCGGGTGACGTAGAGCTGCTCCCGCGCGCGGGTAATGCCCACATACGCCAGTCGGCGCTCTTCGCTCAGCTCCTTCGGGTCCCCCAACGAGCGCATGTGCGGGAACTGGCCGTCCTCCCAGCCGGTAAGGAAGACCACAGGGAATTCCAGGCCCTTCGCCGTGTGCAGGGTCATCAAGGTGACCACGCCGGAGTCTTCATCCGGGATCTGATCGGCGTCAGCCACCAGGGAGACCTTTTCCAAAAACGCCTGCAGGGACCCCGGCGCTGCCTGCCCGTCGTCGGCCGGGTCGGACTCCGGCGCGGCATCGGAGCCGTCGAAGGCCATCTGGTTGGCCGCCTCCGAGGAGAACTCCCGCGCCACGGAGACCAGCTCGTTGAGGTTGTCCAGGCGCGCGCCGTCCTGCGGGTCGTTGGAGTTTTCCAGCTCGGCCCGGTAACCCGTGGCATCGAGCAGCAGGGAGATAAGCTCGCCCAGGTCCGGCTGCCCGGTGACCTGGTTGGTTATGCCCGGCAGCTGGGACTGGATGCCGTCCATCATCTCGGTGAACTTGCCCACGGCATTGACCGCGCGCGTGCCCAGGCCGTTTACCTGGCCGGCCGCCCCGTCGAGCAGGGCCTTGCCGAAGCTGACCCCGAGGTTCTCCGCGTGCAGCGCAATCTGGGCCTGGGCCTTGTCCCCGATGGCGCGCTTGGGCACGTTGATGATGCGCCGCAGGCTTACCGTGTCGTCCGGGTTGTCCAGGATCCGCAGGTAGGCCACGATGTCGCGGATTTCCTTGCGCTCGTAGAAGCGCGTGCCGCCCACCACGCGGTAGGCGATCCCGGAGCGGATGAAGATATCCTCCAGCGCGCGGGAGGCGTTGTTGGTGCGGTACATGATGGCGATGTCGTTGAGGTTGCGCCCGCCGTCGACCAGCTTGTCGATCTCCGCGGCGATGAAGCGGGCCTCGTCGTGCTCATTGTCCGCGACGTAGCCAATGATCTTCTCGCCCTGACCGTGGGCGGTCCACAGGTTCTTCTCCCGCCGGTTTTCGTTCTTGGCGATGACCGCGTTCGCCGCGTTCAGGATGGTCTGCGTCGACCGGTAGTTCTGTTCCAGTAGGATTGTCCGGGCCTGCGGGTAGTCCCGCTCGAATTCCTGGATATTGCGGATGGTGGCGCCACGGAAGGCGTAGATCGACTGGTCCGAGTCACCGACCACGCACAGCTCCGGCGCTGGGGCCGCTTGGTCCGGGCTCCCCTGCCCGTCGCCCGTAGCGGCGCCGTTGCCCTGGCCGACCAGCGCGGCGACGAGCGCGTACTGGGCGTGGTTGGTGTCCTGGTACTCATCAATGAGCACGTGGCGGAAGCGGCGGCGGTAGAACTGCACCACCTGCGGGTGCTGCTGGAAAATCCGGACGACCTCGCCGATGAGATCATCGAAGTCGACCGCGTTGGCCGCGCGCAGGCGGCGCTGGTATTCCGCGTAGACCCCGACGACGGTCGTGTCGAACGGGTTCTTGGTGGCCGCGGCCTGCTCCGCGGCGCGCTGCGGGCCGATGAGCTCGTTCTTGTAATTCGAGATCTGGTTGGCCAGCACCCGCGGGGTGAACTTCTTAATATCCAGCTGCTGGTCCTTGGCGATCATGGACAAAAGGCGGCGGGAATCATCCCCGTCGTAGATGGTGAAGTTGGTATTCAACCCCGGCACCAGCTGCGCCTGGGCGCGCAGGATCCGCACGCAGATGGAGTGGAAGGTGGCCACCCACATCCGCTCCGCGACGGGACCGACCAGCTGGCCGACGCGCTCTTTCATCTCCGCGGCGGCCTTGTTGGTAAAGGTAATAGCCAAAATCTCCCAGGGCGCCACGTTCCGCGAGCGCATCAGGAAGGCGATCCGGCGGGTCAGCACGGCGGTCTTGCCGGAACCGGCGCCCGCGACGATAAGCAGCGGCGAGCCGGTGTGGGTCACCGCCGCGGCCTGCTGCGGGTTCAGGCCCTCGACGAGCGGGTCTACGTCAGGCTGCGGGGCCTGACCGGGCTGGGACGCGGCCGCGGGCGCGGCCGGCCGGCCGAAGGGGTTGCGGTCTGCGGGCTGGGGAAATGGCGAGGAATCATTCATGATGACTACCAACCTACTAGCCGGCCCCGACACACAGCCGAGCGGAGTTACTTTTTGGCTGCCCAGGTGGCACAATTGGGTTATGTCAGACGCGGTACACAACGAGCTCGCCAACCTTGAGGTCCGGACGCCCTCGGGCACGGACGATCCCCTCTCGGATCAGGAAATCCAGAAATACCGGGAAGAGATCAACCGGATGGACCAGATCATCCTGGAGGCCATCAAGCACCGCACCGCAGTCTCCCAAGCCATCGGCCGGACCCGCATGGGGTCTGGCGGCACCCGGCTGGTGCACACGCGGGAGATCGCCATCCTCAACCAGTTCCGTGACGAGCTGGGCGAAGAAGGCCCCGCCATCGCTTCAGCGCTGCTGCGCATGGGCCGCGGCCGCCTGGGATAATCGTCCCTACCCCCGCGCCCGTTTTGGGCAATCCGTACAGTAATCTATACGCATGAACGCCGTCTTAATAGCCGTCATCGTCATGCTCGTCCTCGCGCTCCTGCGAGTCCATGTGGTCGTTGCGCTGTTCTTGGGCGCCCTCACCGGCGGGCTCATGGCCGGCATGGGGCTGGACGACACCATGCTCGCCTTCCAGGACGGCCTCGGCGGCGGCGCCAAGATCGCCCTAAGCTACGCCCTGCTGGGCGCCTTCGCCATGGGCGTGGCCTCGGCCGGGCTCCCCCGCCTGCTGGCCAACTTCCTCGTCAAGCGCCTGGGCAACCAAGACGGCGAGCTCAACAAAGCCGCCGTGGCCACCACCAAGTGGATCCTGGTGCTGGGGCTTATCTCCATGGCCGTGATGAGCCAGAACCTCATCCCGGTCCACATCGCCTTCATCCCGCTTTTGGTCCCGCCGCTGCTGACCGTCATGAACAAGTTGCGCCTCGACCGCCGCCTGATCACCTGCTGCCTGACCTTCGGCCTGGTGACCACCTATTTCTTCGTGCCGGTGGGCTTCGGGTCCATCTACCTCAACGACATCCTGCTGTTCAACATCTCCGAGGCCGGCTTGGACACCAGCGACCTGTCCATCATGCCCATCATGGCCATCCCGGCCGTGGGTATGCTAGTCGGCCTGCTCATCGCCATCTTCTTTACCTACCGCAAGCCGCGCGACTACGCCGATACCCCAATTTCGGACGACGCCCCGGACTCTCAGGATATCTCGCCCTACCGGGTGACCGTTTCCGTCATCGCGATCATCGCGACCTTCGCGGTCCAGGTCGTCATGCAGGCGCTCGACTTCGAGGCCGACGGGCTGCTGGTCGGCTCCCTGATCGGCCTGGGCATCCTGCTCATTTCCGGCACGGTCAACTGGCGCCAGGCCGATGACGTGTTCTCCCAGGGCATGCGGATGATGGCGCTGATTGGCTTCATCATGATTACCGCCCAGGGCTTTGCCTCAGTCATGACCGCCACGGGCGAGGTCGAGACCTTGGTCAACGCCACCGCCGAGATCTTCGGCGAGCACCAGTTCTGGGCCGCCGGCGGCATGCTCCTGGTGGGCCTGGTGGTCACCCTGGGCATCGGTTCCTCCTTCTCCACCCTGCCCATCATCTCCGTTATCTACGTCCCGCTGTGCATGTCGCTGGGCTTCAGCCCCGCCGCGACCGTTGCCATCATCGGCACGGCCGGCGCGCTGGGCGACGCCGGCTCCCCGGCCTCCGACTCGACGCTCGGCCCGACCGCGGGCCTGAACGCCGACGGCCAGCACGACCACATTCGGGATTCGGTCATCCCCACCTTCCTCCACTTCAACATCCCGCTGCTCGTGGCGGGCTGGACGGCCGCTCTCATCCTCTAACCACGCCCGCAGAAGTCTTCGACTACGGTTGTGGTTAGCACTTAGCACGCGTTTAGACACCGGAAGAAAGGCCGCAGAAGCCAATCGTCATGGATTATTCCAACACCGCCTACGCCACTGGTTCGACCATCACCAGCACTGCCGAGTGGAAGGCACTTGAGCAGCTGGCCGACGGGGAAACCGCCCTGAACCTCCGCGAGCTCTTCCGGGCGGAACAATCCCGCGCGGATAACCTCTCCTTCGCCGCCGCGGGCCTGCACGTCGATCTGTCGAAGAACCTGGTGGACCAGGAAATCCTCGGCGCCCTCATCGCCCTGGCGGAGGCCGCCGGCGTGGAGCAGGTGCGCGAGGCCATGTTCGCCGGCGCCCACATCAACAACACGGAGGACCGCGCGGTGCTGCACACCGCGCTGCGCCTGCCGGCCGAAGAAGACCTCACTGTCGACGGCCAGGACATCGCCGCCGATGTCCACGAGGTCCTGGGCCGGATGCGCGATTTCGCCACCGCGCTGCGCTCCGGCAAGTGGCTGGGGCACACCGGCCACACCATCAAGAAGGTCGTCAACATCGGCATCGGCGGCTCAGACCTGGGCCCGGCCATGGCGGCCCGCGCGCTGCGCTCTTACGAGGTAGCCGGGATTAGCGCGGAATTCGTCTCCAACGTCGACCCGGCCGACCTGGACGCGGTCCTGGACCGCCTCGACCCGGAGTCGACGCTGTTCATCATCGCCTCGAAGACGTTTACCACCCAGGAGACCCTGGCTAATGCCCACGCGGCCCGGCGCTGGCTGCTGGAGCAGTTCGACGGCGACGAGTCGGCTATCCGCAAGCACTTCGTGGCGGTGTCGACCAACGCGGAGAAGGTCGCCGAGTTCGGCATCGACACGGAGAACATGTTCGGTTTTTGGGAATGGGTCGGCGGCCGCTACTCCGTGGACTCGGCCATCGGGCTGTCGTTGATGTGCACCATCGGGCCGCTGGACTTCATGCGCTTTGTGGAAGGCTTCCGGGCCATGGACGAGCACTTCGCCGAGGCACCGCTGAGCACCAACGTCCCGGTGCTGATGGCGCTGCTGGGGATCTGGTACACCAACTTCCTAGGAGCCGAGTCCCACGCGGTGCTGCCCTACTCGGAGGATCTCTCCCGCTTCCCGGCCTACCTGCAGCAGCTAACCATGGAATCCAACGGCAAGTCGGTGCGCCGCGACGGCTCGGCGGTGGACACGGCCACCTCGGAGATCTACTGGGGCGAGCCGGGCACCAACGGCCAGCACGCCTTTTTCCAGCTGCTCCACCAGGGCACCCACCTGGTTCCGGCGGACTTCATCGGCTTCGCCCAGCCGCACCGGGATTTCCCGACGGCTAACGGCACCGGCTCCATGCACGATCTGCTGATGAGCAACTTCTTCGCCCAGACCAAGGTGCTGGCCTTCGGCAAGACCGCCGAGGAGCTCGCCGCGGAGGGCGTCGCTACCGAGCTTATCCCTCACAAGGTCATGCCCGGCAACCGCCCGAGCACCACCATCCTGGCCGAGAAGCTCACCCCGCACGCGCTCGGTGCGCTCATCGCGCTTTACGAGCACATCGTCTTTACCCAGGGCGTCATCCTGGGGCTGAATTCCTTCGACCAGTGGGGCGTGGAGCTCGGCAAGCAGCAAGCCAACGACCTGGCCGCCGCCGTGCGCGGCGAGGACCCCGCCGCCTCGGGCGACGCGTCCACCGACGCGCTCATTCAGTGGTACCGCGCCCACCGCGGCTAGACCGCTAACTACATCCGGATCATCGGCTCGAAGCCGGCGGGGATGCGGTCGTTCGGCACGATCTGCTTGCCGAACGGGAAGCAGGTGATCGGGATGAGCTTGAGGTTGGCGATAGCCAGCGGGATGCCGATGATGGTGATCGCCTGGGCCGCGGCCGTGGTCAGGTGGCTCAGCGCCAGCCACACGCCGGCGACGATGAACCAGACGACGTTGGAAAACGTCGACATGCCGCTGGATCCGCCCACCGGCTGGACCACGGCCCGGCCGAACGGCCAAATCGCGTAGGCCGCCATGCGGAAGCTGGCCACGCCAGCCGGGATGGTGATGATGAAGATGCAGGCCAGAACGCCGAAGATGAAATAGGCCAGTGCGAGCCACAGGCCGCCGAACAAGAACCAGATGATATTGAGTAGCAAACGCATACCCGCGATCCTAGCGCGCTCGCGGCCGCCGCGCCGGCCCCGCACCGCGCGCCGCTTGCCCTAGTATTTCGGCTGGCAGTGCGGGCAGAACCAGATGACCCGTTCGAGCTCCCCCTCGTCGCCGCCCTGGTCCGGCCCGCCCAGGAATCCTTTCTCGATGCGGGTGCCGCACCGCCGGCAGCGCGCCCGGTTGCGGCCGAAGACGTAGGTGGTCTCGCCCGCCCGGCGCACGCCGGTGGTCACGCGGATGGGGCTGTCGCGGTTGGCCCACATGATGCGCCGGGCAATATCGATGACGGCCTCCAGGTCCACCCGCCCCACGGGCGTGGCCGGGTGGAGGCCGGCCAGGAAGCAGATTTCGGCGCGGTATTCGTTGCCGATGCCCGCCACGTTGGACTGGTCCAGCAGAGCGGTCCCGATTGACCGCTCCGGGCGGGCCGCCAGCCGGCGCAGCGCGTCGTCGCGCCCGCCGGCCCCCTCCCAATCCGGGTCCAAAATATCCGGGCCCAGGCCGGCGACCCAGCCGGCGTAGTCATCAGCGGCCATCACCTCGACCAGGCCCAGCCAGTGGCCGACGAGCTCGATATCGCGCGGGTGGTGCGCCAGCTGCAGGACCACCCGCGCGCTATGGCCCGGCTTGTGCCAACGCTGCCCCACATAATGGATGGCCCACTGCCCCTCCATCTTCAGGTGCGTGTGCAGCAGGCGCTGCCCGAACTGCATGAACAGGTGCTTGCCGTAGGGCCACACGCGCTCGCAGGTCTCCCCGTCAAAGCGCACGGTGGCATACCGCGGCACCCGCAGGGAGCTGCGCGTGACCTCCCGGCCGCGCATGAACTGCAAGCGGTTGGATAGCTGCAGGACGGAATCACCTTCGGGCATCTCGCCTCCTTAAGTTAGTAATCCTCTTGCCCCTTGTCTGCCTCGACCGCGTCGTCGTCGAAGCTGGCGAGCACGTCGGTCACCCGCCGGCCCCGCCGCGACGGCACGGATCCTGACCGGGGGCTCTGCTGGGCCCGGCGGCTGCCACGGGGCGCACCGGTGCGGGGCGCGGCGGCGGTGGCGGCGATCCGCAGGCCGCGGGGGCTCAGGCCCGCGCCGGCGGCGCGCAGCGCCTCGGCCTCCGGAGCCTGGAAGGCGGCCACGCCGTTGACCTTTTCGACGACCAAGGGCTGGAGGCGGCCGGCGGCGATGAGCTCCCGTAGCCCGTCTAACGCCCGCTGCACTGCTTCGGCCGGGTCGACGCCGTCCGGCAGCACGTGCGGGAAGGTGGTCAGGGACTTGCCGCCGCGGCTTAAGTGCACGATGGGCAGCCCGTCGACCAGCGCCACGAGGGCGCCGGCGGCGCGGTTGGGCTTGCCGGGGGTCTCCGGCCAGGCCAGGGCCGCGCCATAGGGGTTGGCCGGGTCGCAGGCGGCGAGCACCACGGTGTCCGGCTCGTGGCCAGACGGCCAGCCGGTGACGTCGGGGCTGTCCTGCTGACCGCGCAGGCGGTCGATGACCGCGGGTACGGAGAACTGCGCCGCGCCGAGGCCCTCAATGACGTAGCCGCGCATGGCCTTGCCGGATTCCTCGAAGCCGGACAGGACCTTGTAGGCCAGGGCGAAACCGCCCAGGACGTCCTCGGCCACGACGCTGCCGCGGGTGACCACGCCGTAACGGTCCAGCCAGGCTTCGCCGTGCGCAACCGAGCGCGCCGTCGGGTCCTGCGCCGCCGGCGGGGTGAGCGCCCAGCGCCCGCCCACGTCCGGCGGGGTGCTCACCCGCTGCGCCTGCGCGAAGGAGGTCCGCCCCATCCGCAGGCGCGAGCGGTTCGGCCGGCGCTTGGCGCGGTGGGCTGCCTTGCCGCCGGTCTTGCCGGCCAGGCGGGCGCGCACCGGGGCGAAGGAATCCGGGGAGACCGCGCCGGCCTCCACCAGCTGCCACAGCGCCTGGCGGACCTCCTCCTCGGTGCCCGGCGCGTCGGCGGCCAGCTCCCCGAAGTGGAAGGCCCCGCCCGTGCCCAGGTGTTCCAGGAGCGCACGCTCCAGGATGGAATAGCCTTCCGGCTCGGTCTGCGGCAGCAGCTGGGCGGCGTAGTCCGCCGGCAGGAGCATGATCCAGGGATCGGCCGAGCCGGCCTTGCCCGCGCCGACGATGAGGACCTCGCCGGACAGCGTGAGCTCGTCCAGGTGGGCGGGCGAATAATCCCCCACCCGCGCCGGCAGGATGAGGCTCTCCCAGGCCGAGGCCGGGGCCTTGGCCCCGGCAAGCTGTTCGATGACCGCGAGGACCCCGTCGGCCCCGCGCAGCGCCGGGCGGGTGCCGGCCGGGGCGACCTGCTGCCAGGCGGGCAGGAAGCGGGCGAAGGCGGTGGCGCTAACCGGCTCGGTCGCCGCGCGGGCGGCGGCCAGAGAACGGCTGCGGATTACTTTGAGGACCTCGGCCGCGCAGTACTCGGTCTCCTCCACCCCGGCGCGGTAGTGGCCCTCGACCACCTTGTCCAGGCCGGTGATGACCCCATAGGCCGCAGAGACCGACAGCCCGAAGGCGGCCGCGGCCTCGCTGATGAGGAACGGCCCGCGGGTGCGCGCCCAACGGCTGAGCAGCTGCGGCAGCGCGTCGGTGACCGTGTCCACCTGGGCCGGCACCCCGGGCGGGACCGGGATACCCAGGCCGTCGCGCAGCAGGGCGGCGTCGTTAACCTGCGCCAGGTGCTCGGTCCCGGCGATGCGCACGTGCATCACGCGGCCGGCCAGGGCGGCATCGATAGCGCTTAACGGAACGTCCGTGTGCGCCGGCAGATCCTCGATGGCCACCGGGCCCAGGGTACGCAGCAGGTCGGCCACCTCCTCGGTGGTGCGGGCCCGGCGGTCGGGGGCGGTGCGCTGGAGCTGGGCGTGGACTTCGGCGATGATGTCGGCATCCAGCAGCTCGCGCAGCTCCACCGTGCCCAATAGCTTGGCAAGCAGGGACGGGTCCAGGGCTAGCGCCGCGGCGCGCTTTTCCGCCAACGGCGAGTCGCCCTCATACATGAAGTCGCCGTTGTAGTTAAACAGCAGGGTCGAGGCGAACGGCGAGGGGCTGTCCGTGGTGATTTCGGCGATCCGGATGCGCCGGTGGCCCAGCTCCCGCATGACCTCCTGCAGGGCGGGCAGGTCGTAGACGTCCTGGAGACATTCGCGCACGGTCTCCAGGATGATGGGGAAGGACGGGTACTTCCGGGCCACGTCCAGCAGCTGCTCGGCGCGCTGGCGCTGCTGCCACAGCGGGGCGCGCTTGCCGGGGTTGCGGCGCGGCAGAAGCAACGCGCGGGCGGCGCACTCGCGGAAGCGGGAGGCAAAGAGCGCGGAGCCGCCGACCTGCTCGGTGACGATGTCGGTGATGTCGTCGGCGTCGAAGTTAAACAGGCTGGCGTCCGGTTCCCGGTCGGCCTCCGGCAGGCGCAGGACGATGCCGTCGTCGCCGGCCACGGCTTGGGCGTCCATGCCGGTGTTCTCCGCCACGCGGGCGCCGACCGCCAGTGCCCAGGCGGCGTTGACCCCGCGGCCAAACGGGGTGTGCAACAGCACGCGCCAGTCGCCTAGCTCGTCGCGGAAACGCTCGAGCAGCAGGGTCGTATCATCCGGGATGAGCCCGGTGGCCTCGTACTGCTCGCCCAGGTAGGAAACGATGTTGTCCCGCGCGCGGGCGTCGACGTCGGCGAGGATTCCTGGATCCTGGTGGACGTCCCGGCGCCAGGCACCCAGCGCCCGGCCGAGCTCGTAGGGGCGGCCGGCGGCGTCCCCATTCCAGAAGGGCAACCGCCCGGTGTGCCCCGGCGCGGGGCTAACGCGCACCTGGTCGCGGGTGATGTCCTCGATCCGCCAGGAGCTAGCGCCCAGGGTGATGATGTCGCCCACGCGGGACTCGTAGACCATCTCCTCGTCCAGCTCTCCCACCCGGCGCGGGGCCTGGGTTTCGGCGCCGGAGACCAAAAAGACGCCGAACATGCCGCGGTCCGGGATGGTGCCGGCATTGGTCACCGCCACGCGCTGCGCGCCCGGGCGCGGGGTGAGCACGCCGCCGACGCGGTCGTAGACTACCCGGGGTTTGAGCTCCGAGAAATCCGTCGAAGGGTAAACGCCGCTGACCAGATCGAGCACGGCGTCGAAGACCTCACGCGGCAGGTCCCGGTAGGGCCAGGCCCGCCGGACCGTGTCGTACCAGTCCTCCACCCCGAGCCCGTCCGGGGCGGCGGCGACGGCGGCCACGGTCTGCTGCGCGAGCACGTCCAGGGGGTTGGACGGGGTATGCAGGCGCTCGATGAGGCCTTCGCGCATGCGCTTGGTGGTCAGGCTGGCCTGGACCAGGTCGGCGCGGTGCTTCGGGTAGAAGGAGCCGGTGGACACGGCGCCCACGGTGTGCCCGGCGCGGCCGACGCGCTGCAGGCCGGAGGCCACCGACGGCGGGGATTCGACCTGGACGACCAGGTCGACCGCGCCCATATCGATGCCGAGTTCCAGCGAGCTGGTCGCCACCACCGCCTTGAGCGTGCCCTCCTTGAGCATGGTCTCGGTCATAGCGCGCTCGTCCTTGGACACGGAGCCGTGGTGGGCGCGGGCGATAACGGCCGGGGCCTTGCCCGCGACGTCGACCTGCTTCATCAGCTGCGCCGGGTCCCGACGCGTGGGCGCGGACAAAGACTCCGGGTCGTATTCCTGCGCGTAGAGCTCGTTGAGCCGGCTGGTCAGGCGCTCCGCGGTGCGGCGCGAGTTGACGAAAACTAGGGTTGAGCGGTGCTCCATGACCTCGGCGTAGACGTCCTGCTCGATGAAGGGCCAGATGGACTTCGCCGTCGGCAGCGCGGATTCTTCCAGCAGGCCGTCCCCGCTGGTAATGCCGATGGAATCATCCACGGTCAGCTCCCCGATGGGCGAGCCCTGCTCCGGGGTGGGCAGGTCCGCCATGTCGTCCACCGGGCAGTGCACGGCCAGGTCCCAGCGCTTGCTGGCCGGCGGGGCGATGATCTCGACGGGGCGGGACCCGCCCAAAAAATGTGCCACCGTCTCCAGCGGGCGCACGGTGGCGGACAGCCCGATGCGCTGGAAGTCCCCGGCCAGCAGCGCCAGCCGCTCCAGGCTCAGCGCCAGGTGCACGCCGCGCTTGGAGCCGGCCAGGGCGTGGATCTCATCCACCACGACGGTCTCGACCGAGCTCAAGATGCCCGCGGCCTTGGAGGTCAACATCAGGTAGGCCGACTCGGGCGTGGTGATTAGGATGTCCGGCGGGCGGCGGACCTGGCGGTTGCGCTCGGCCTGCGGGGTGTCCCCGGAGCGCACGCCCACGGAGATGTCCGGATGGTCCAGGCCTAGCCGCTCGGCCACGCGGGCGATGCCGGCCAGGGGCGCGCGCAGGTTGTGCTCCACGTCCACGCCGAGGGCCTTGAGCGGGGAAATATAGAGCACTTTCACCCCGCCATGGGTGGAGGTGCGGCTGGCTTCCTGCCCGATGGGCAGGCTGGTCTGGCCGTCGCGCTCGACCAGGCCGTTGAGCGCCCAGAGGAACGCCGCCAGGGTCTTGCCGGAGCCGGTCGGCGCGACGACCAGCGCGTGGTCGCCCTGTGAAATAGCCGACCATGCCTCCTGCTGCACCTCGGTGGGCTGCGCGAAGACCTCGGTAAACCAGTCCCGCACCGGCGGGCTGAAGCGCGACAGGATGTTTTCGGCCATGCCTTACTTTAACGCGGCGGCTAGACTCTACGGGTATGACCGTCCAGCTAGATGATGCCCGCCTGACCAACATGATCGCCGAAGGCTGCGGCGAGATCCTCAAAGGGGTCCGCAAGGGAGGCCTGCTGCGCAGCCGCGCCTTAGGCGACGCCGGGGACGAGCTTGCCCAGGAGTGGATCTCCCGGGTGCTGGCCCAGCACCGCCCCGACGACGGATTCTTGTCGGAGGAGGCCACCGACAACCCGGATCGCCTCTCCAAGGACCGCGTCTGGGTGGTCGATCCGCTCGACGGCACGAAGGAATTCGCCACGGGCCGCCAGGACTGGGCCGTGCACATCGCCCTGACCATCGACGGCCGCCCCGCGCACGCCGCGGTGGGCCTGCCGGACCTGGGCGTGACGTTCAAGTCCTCCGACGTCCGCGCGGTCACCGGCCCGCTCTCCCACAAGTTCGTGGTCTCGCGCAACCGCCCGCCGAAGGTGGCGGACTATATCTCGGAGAAGATGGGATTTGAGACCGTCGGCGTGGGCTCGGCCGGCGCCAAGGCCATGCACGTGCTGCTGGGCGACTACGACGGCTATATCCACTCCGGCGGGCAGTACGAGTGGGACCAGGCCGCCCCGGTGGGCGTGGCGCTGGCCGCCGGCCTGCACGCCTCCCGCCTGGACGGCAGCCCGATCACCTTCAACAACGAGGACACCTTTATCCCGGACCTGCTGGTCTGCCGCCCGGAGCTGGCCGACGATATCCTGGCCCACGCGGCGGACTACGCCAAAGAAAACGGAGGGTTCTAAACTAGCGCTATGGCATACACCCCGTACGAAGACCTGCTTCGCGACATCCTCAACCACGGCTCCTCCAAGGGCGACCGCACCGGCACGGGCACGACCTCGTTATTCGGCCGGCAGCTGCGCTACGACTTGTCCGAATCCTTCCCCCTGCTGACCACCAAGAAGGTCTACTTCCACGGGGTCATCGGTGAGCTGCTGTGGTTCCTGCGCGGCGACTCCAACGTCAAGTGGCTGCAGGACAACCGCGTGCGCATCTGGAACGAATGGGCGGACGACAACGGCGATCTGGGCCCGGTCTACGGCGTGCAGTGGCGTTCCTGGCCCACCCCGGACGGGTCCCACATCGACCAGATCTCGCAGGCGCTGGAAACGCTCAAGTCCAACCCGGATTCGCGCCGCAACCTGGTCTCCGCCTGGAACGTCGCGGAGCTCGACAAGATGGCGCTGATGCCCTGCCACCTGCTCTTCCAGCTCTACGTGGCGGATGGCAAGCTCTCGCTGCAGGTCTACCAGCGCTCCGCCGATATGTTCCTGGGCGTGCCGTTCAACCTGGCCTCCTACGCGGCCCTGACCCACATGTTCGCCCAGCAGGCCGGCCTCGAGGTCGGCGAGCTGGTCTGGACCGGCGGGGATTGCCACATCTACGACAACCACCGCGCCCAGGTCGAAGAGCAGCTCTCGCGCACTCCCCGGGACTACCCGCAGCTCAAGCTGCACAAGGCGGCGTCCATGTTCGACTACGACTTCGACGACTTCGAGGTCATCGGCTACGACCCGCACCCGACCATCAAGGCCCCGGTGGCGGTTTAGATGACAAGCTTGGGCGCAATCTGGGCGCAGTCCCTGGACGGCATCATCGGCGATGGCACGGACATGCCGTGGCACGTGCCGGAGGACCTGGCGCATTTCAAGCAGACCACGCTGGGCAGCCCGGTGGTCATGGGCCGCAAGACCTGGGAGTCGCTGAACCCGAAGTTCCGCCCCCTGCCGGGCCGGGAGAATTTCATCATCTCCTCCCGCGCCCCCGGCGAGTGGTCCGCCGGCGGTGAGGTCCTGGCCGGCATCGATAAGCTGCCGGAGCTCGACTCCGCCTGGGTGATGGGCGGTGGGCAGCTCTACGCCGCCACGATCGACGACGTCGACGTCATCGAAATCACCTTGATGGGCGTTAATATCGGTAGTATCTACGGCGACGAGGCGGTCTTTGCCCCCGCGGTGCCTGCCCACTTCGGGCTCAGCCGCGACAGCGACTGGCTCACCTCCGACAAGGGACGGCTGACCATCCCGGGCACCCCGCCCGCCGATCTTCCCATGAAGTACCGCTTTTTAACCTACGAACGAAAGGACGCTGCTTAGCATGAGCGTTAAGACCCCGGAAACCAACGATCACGTCACCATCTTCTACGCGGACTGGTGCCCGTTTTCCGCCCGCCTGATTAAGCGCCTCGACCGCACGGAGACCCCCTACACCCTGGTCGACGCTGAGGCCGAAGGCACCGAGGACATCAACGAGTGGATCAAGTCCGTCAACGACGGCAACCGGATCGTACCCACCGTCCTCTACTCCGACGGCACCCACGAGACCAACCCGGAGGCCTCTGCCGTGCGCGCCAAGCTGCGCGAGCTGACCGGCGAGGAAGCCTAGTCTTCGTCGCCTAGTCCTCTACGTCCTCTTCTTCCCCGAAGAGCTCCACCATATCCGCCGGGGACAAGGTCCCGGCCATCCCGGCCAGCTCCTTGCTGTAGATGGTGTTGAGGTAGGTCTCTAGCACCGCGCGCAGGCGCTGCGCATCATACTTGTTGAGCAACAGCACGCGCTTGCGCTCCCCGCCCGGCATGGCCTTGTCCACGGCGAGGACCTCCACCCCATCGCGCTGGATGATCTGGGTGAAAATCTCCCGGCGCTGGACGTCCACGAATTCCGCGTCCGCCCGCCGCGGCGCGCCGCCAACCTCACTGCCTTGGTGTTCCATACCGCCAACGCTAGCCGATTTCCGCGCCTCGCGCGCCCTCGGGTAACCTAGCTTCCTAGGCCCCAGTAGCTCAGGGGATAGAGCACGGCTCTCCTAAAGCCGGTGTCGGTGGTTCGAATCCACTCTGGGGCACTGTCTAGCAATTGACTCAAAGCCCGAACGGTTGTGTTTTCCGCTGAAAGGGACAACTAAGTTGTTAGCGCTGGGGCAACAAATAACCGGAACGGCCCTCATCTTGATCGGGGTCTCCTACTTTTCGTGGCGCTAAGGGCTTTCGCCGCGATAAAGGCCCCGACAGTGGCCATTCTTTGCCATCATTGAGGCATGGATTTCCTCGATTATGACACCGTCTTTGACCGTCTCGACTACCCGTGCGCGGTGGCCGCCTTGCGGGGTGCGCTGCAGGAAGGCTTCGATCCGGCAGAGGATCTCGCGCGCCAGGCCATCGACGTCCCCGGCGGGGAGTTTCTGCTCATGCCCTCGGCCACCCCGGCCGGGTTCGGGATTAAGTTGCTGTCGGTCAACGCCGAGGCCCGCGGCAACAACCCGCGCATCCAGGGCACCTACGTGCTCTTCGACCAGCAAACGTTCGCTCCCAGGGCAACCATAGACGGCATCGCGCTGACCAACCTGCGCACGCCGGCGGTCTCCCTGGCCGGTATTGCGGACGTGTTAGAGCCAGGGTCCACCGGCCCCCTGTCCGTCGCTATCTTCGGTACCGGCCCGCAGGCGCGCGCCCACGCCGCGGCGGTGCGCGAGGTCTACTCCAGCCGCGAGGTCGAGGTGTCCTTCCTCAGCCGCAGCCAGCCGGAGGATCTAGAGCCGTGGGCCCAGGCCGGCACCGAGCAGGCCGACAAGGTGCTTCGCGGCGCGGAGCTCATCATCACGACCACCACGGCGGCCGAGCCGGTGCTGGAGGATGCCGCGGTGCGCGACGACGCCGTCGTCGTAGCGGTCGGCTCCCACTCCCCGTCCGCGCGGGAGCTGCCCGGCGCGCTGCTGGGGCGTTCCCAGGTCATCATCGAGGACCCGGAGACCTGCTTCCGGGAGGCCGGCGACGTCATCCAGGCCGTGGACGAAGGCGCTCTGGAGCGCGAGCGCCTGGTCACCTTCCGGGACGTCGTGCGCGGCGAAGTTCACCTAGACCGGACCCGGCCGGTGATCTTCAAGTTCACGGGCATGCCCTGGGAGGATTTGGTCCTGGCTGAGGCCGTCGCTAGCGCGCGTTAGCCTCGACGGAACTGGGCGGGCGTGATATGGTACCCCTGTTACAGATGTGACTATTGTGGTCAATTCTAATTCTTGCGAGGTCTCCTATGCCCACCCCATCTATCGGCAACCGTTCCCTGTCCCGGCGCGGCCTCTTTAAGGCCGGCGCTCTGACCGCCGCCTTCGGCGCTTTCGGCGCCTACAACCTGCACACCGCCCCGCAGGCCCAGGCCCTAGGCCCCATCCTGGGCACCGTGCTGGACTATTCCGCCGGCGTGCCCTCCGCCGCCGCGGTCAAGGCCGCCGGCCACCTCGGCGCGGTGCGCTACGTCTCGCAGCGCCGCCCCGGCGCAAACTGGATGCTGGGCAAGCCGGTCAGCCTGAAGGAAACCAAGGACTTCGCCGCCCACGGGCTGGCCACCGCCTCGGTCTACCAGTTCGGCCGGGCCGGCAACGCCGACTGGCTGGCCGGCGCCGCCGGCGCCGCCACCCACGCCCCGCAGGCCATCGCCCTGCACAAAGCGGCCGGCGGCCCGACCGGGCGCCCCATCTACATCGCCATCGATGACAACCCGACCCGCGCCCAGTACACCAACCAGATCAAACCCTACCTGCAGGCCTTTTCCGCCGCGCTCAAGGCCGCCGGATACCAGACCGGCGTCTACGGCAACTACAACGTGATCGACTGGGCTAGCAAGGACGGCATCGGCAGCTTCTTCTGGATGCACGACTGGGGCTCGGGCGGAAAGATCCACCCGCGCACCACCATCCACCAGCTGCCCAAGGCCCAGCAGCGCAACGTCGGCGGCGTGGTCGTGGACATCAACCACGTCTACGCCAAGGACTGGGGCCAGTGGACCCCGGGCCAGGCGGCCAGCAAGCGGCCTGCGCAGAACCGACCCGCCACCCCGGCGCCGCAGGCCCCGGCGGGCAATTCCACGACCGACGCCATCAACCACCTGAGCTCCCGCCTGAACGAGACGGTGCCGAACATGCCGAACCTGCCGCGCGTGGACGGCAACAGCATCAGCTACAACGGCTCCTCGGTCTCCATGGATCAAATCCAACAGGCCGCGGACTTGGCCAAGCGCTTTAGCGGCCGCTAAACCTCACTAGCAATCAGGGGCAGAAGAACACCTTCTGCCCCCTTTTTATGCCCCTAGCCGCCGGGAGAGCCTACCTGTCCTTGGAGTTTTTATCCTGAGAGTCATCGGACTTTTCTGACTTTTTCTTGTCGCCTTTGTCCTTCTTCTGGTCCTTCTTCTGGTCCCTCTTGCCGGACTCGTCTTTGTCCTTTTCCTCGCTGTCTTTCGACTCGGACTCGGACTGCTCGGCCGCGCCCTGCGGGTCTTCGGTCACGGTCACCGGCGCAGACTTCCGGGCGGCGGCGCTCGCCTGCTCCAGGTAGTCGTCAGTGACGTGGTCGGTGACGAAATAGGTCAGGTCGTCGGCGTCGCCGTAGTAGTTGGCCGCGACCACGAAGTCGTGCCCGAAGGAGACGGTCGAGTGCATGTCGTGCTCGTTGGACCAGCCGAACTTCGTGCCCACCACGTCGTCGAGCTGCGAGGTCCCGTAGTCCTGGGCGTAGCCGTCCTCGGCAAAGCGGTCGCTGTGCGACATCGCCACCAGCACCGGGTGCAGCGGGTCCTTGTCCATCAGCTGGGCGATGAAGCGGGCCACGTCAAAGGTCGAGGTCGTCGAGTATCCCCAGCGCTTATCCGGCTGGGTGGACTGGAGCGAGTAGCGCTCCGCGACGTCTTCGATGGAGTCCGGGTATTTTTCGTAGAGCTCCTCAGCGCTTTCGTCCGAGGAGTTGGCCACCATATCCAGGGCCTCAAACTGCTCTTCGGGCTTGCCGTTTTCCACCACGTATTCGGCGATGTAAAGCTTGATCAGGCTCAGCGCCGGCCGCGACTCCCGCTCATTGGCGGTGGCCATGTGCATGCCATCGCTCAGGCGCACGTAGGTCAGCTGACCGGGCTGGTCCGGGAAGGCATCGGCAGCGGCAAGCTCTTCGGCACCCGCGGCGCCCGAGGTAGTCGTCTCCGCGCCCGAGGTCTTCTCCGCCTTGCTTGAGTCTTTGCCAGTGGCGCCCTTGTCTTTTTCGCCCTTATCGCCCTTGTCGCTCTTTACGCCCTGGGAGTCTTGGGAGTCTTGGGAGTCCTTAGCGTGGGATTCTGCGGTCGAGGACTTGGTGGTCTTAGGGCTCTTGTCTTTCGAGCGCGGAGAGTCTTTGCTGCCCTTATTGTCCTTGCCGTCTTGACTGCGCTTGCTGTCCTGGCTGCGCTTGCTGTCCTTGCTGCTGGTGGCTTCGGTGGTCGCGGTGGTCGCGGTGGCCTCCGAGGACTCGGTGGTCTCGGAGTCTGCGGCGAAGACGAGGTCGGGGCGGTCGCTTTCGCCTAGGATCCGGGTTTCCTGCCAGGCGTTCAGGTGCGGGATTTTGTCTTTACTAGCGCTGGCCTGGGCGGGTGTGTTCTGCCCGTCAAAGCGCCCCAGCGCCCACGCGGCTGCGGCCAAGGCGACGATGACCAGCACGGCGATGGCAGGTAGCAGCAGGTGGCGCGAGGAGGAGTTAGTGGACACGGATTACATAATACAAAGAGGCGCCGCGGGGGTATTGACCGCGGCGCCTGACTGAACTAGTTGCCAGATTCTGGTTTAGTGATCGACCGGGGCTTCCACGCCCACGCCGGTCAGGGAGCGAACTTCCATCTCGGCGGCGAGTGCTTCCAGGCGATCCGGCTTGCCCACCAGGGTGCCGATGTACCCGGCCAGGAAGGCCAGCGGAATGGAGACCAAGCCCGGGGAGCTCAGCGGGAAGATGGCCCAGTCCGCGCCCGGGAACATGGAGGTCTCAGAGCCGGAGACGGCCGGCGAGAAGAAGATGAGCACCAGGCAGGAGACCACGCCGGTGTAGATGGAGGCCACCGCGCCGGTGGTGTTGAAACGGCGCCAGTACAGCGAGTACAGGATGGTCGGCAGGTTGGCGGAGGCGGCCATCGCGAACGCCAGGGAAACCAGGAAGGCAACGTTCTGGGTCATGGCCAGGATACCCAGGATGATGGAGGCGACACCCAGGATCACGACGGTGATCTGGGAAACGCGCACCTGCTCTTCCTCGGTGGCCTGGCCGTCGCGCAGCACGGCGTCGTAGACGTCGTGGGCGATGGAGGCCGAGGCCGTGATGGCCAGGCCAGCGACCACGGCCAGCACGGTCGCGAACGCCACCGCGGAGATGATCGCCATGAAGATGGAACCACCCAACTCCAGGGCGAGCAGCGGGGCCGCCGAGTTCGCGCCACCCGGCGCGTTGAGAATCCGGTCCGGGCCCACCAGGGCGGCCGCACCGTAGCCCAGGATGAGCGTCATCAGGTAGAAGGCGCCGATGATGACAATCGCCCAGGTCACCGAGCGGCGGGCTTCAAGGGCGGTCGGGACGGTGTAGAAGCGCATGAGCACGTGCGGCAGGCCGCCCACGCCCAGCACGAGCGAGATGCCCAGGGAGATGAAGTCCAGCTTGGTGGTCAGCGTCGCGCCGTATTTCAGGCCCGGCTCCAGGATCTGCTCGGCCTGGTAGCCCTCCTTGGCGAGGTTCTCCGAGCCGGCGTGCATGTTGATGGCGTCCTGGAAGAGGGTGTTGAACCCGCCGCGGATGGAGATGAAGACCAGCGCGCACATGATGACCACGCCGGTCACCAGGAGCACGGCCTTAATCATCTGCACGTAGGTGGTGCCCTTCATGCCGCCGATCAGGACGTAGATAATCATGATGATGCCCACCACGCCGACCACGACGGCCTGCCAGACGAATTCGTGGATGTCCAGCAGCACGGCCACCAGGGAGCCGGCGCCGGCCATCTGCGCGACCAGGTAAAACAGGGAGACGAACAGCGTCGCGATGGCCGCGGCGACGCGCACCGGCTTCTGCCGCAGGCGGAAGGACAAAACGTCGGCCATGGTGAACCGGCCCACGTTACGCAGGGGCTCAGCCACCAGCATCAGGGCCACCAGCCAGGCCACGAAGAAGCCGACGGAGTACAAGAAGCCGTCGTAGCCGGTCAGGGCCACCGCGCCCACGATGCCCAAAAAGGACGCCGCGGACAGGTAGTCGCCGGAGATGGCCAGGCCGTTCTGGCGCCCGGAGAAGCTGCCGCCACCGGTGTAGAAATCAGAGGCTTCCTTGGTGGACTTGCCGGCGCGCAGCACCAGCCACATGGTCACCACCAAGAAGGCGAGGAAGATGGCGATATTCAAAAGCGGGTTGCCGGCCGAGGTTTCCTGGGCCACAATCATCGTCGAGTTCACGGTCTAGCCCTCCAGTTCTTCGCGAATAGCGGCCGCGCGCGGCTCGATGTTCTTATTGGCGTACTTGACGTAAATCCAGGTAATCAAGAACGTGGTCGCGAACTGCAACAGCCCAAAGACCAGGCCCACGTTCCAGTTGCCGCCCAGGGATTGCCCCATAAAGTCCGGCATGAACACGGCCATCACCACATAGAGGACGTACCACACGAAAAACGCCACCGTCATGGGGAAGGCGAACTTCCGGTAAGAGCCGCGCAGTTCAGAAAACTGCGGCGACTTTTGCATCTCCATGAAGTCTTCCGCTGTGGGTTCGCGCCGTTGGGTCGGCGAAGTACCTACTTCAGACACTGCTTTCTCCTTCACTAAACGTACTTCCTCGTCCGCGGTCCCAGCCGCGGACTTGCATACACGCTTCACAGATAACTGGCATTGAGTTACCCGTCACATTTGCGTTGCCAGGTAAGTTACCTTAGTCACACTGCAAGGTTGCGAAATCGGCCAACTTTTTCGCCTTAGCAGAACTTAGCTACCCCCACTCACCTTCGTGACCTGCGTCAGTATTGCTTAGCAAATTACCCCCAGATACAGGAAAACCCCCGGCTGCAAAGGTTGCAAACGGGGGTTATGGCAGGAGTCTTAGACTTAAGCCTCGTGGCCCGGGAACTCGCGCGGATCCTTAAACATGCGGCCGAAGCCCGGCTGGCCCTCCAGGCCGTCGATGGCCTCGATGTCGGCCGCGTCCAGCTCGACGTCGACCGCGCCCAGGTTCTCCTTGAGGCGCTCGGACTTCGCCGACTTCGGGATGACCGAAATCCCCTTGTCCATCAGGTAGGCCAAGACGACCTGCCCCGGGGTGGCGGAGTGCTTGCGGGCGGCCTCCTCGATGACCGGGTTGCCCAGCACCACACCGCGGGCCAGGGGCGACCAGGCCTCGGTGATGATGTCGTGTTCGGCATGGAAGCGGCGCAGCTCCGGCTGGGTAAAGCCCGGGTGCAACTCCACCTGGTTGACCACCGGCACCACGCCGGTCTGGTCGATAATCTCCTGCAGCGGCTCCTCGTAGAAGTTCGCCACGCCCACGGAGGCAATCTGCCCCATGCCCTGCAGGCGGGCGATGGACTCAAAGGTCTCCACGAACAGCCCGCCCTGCGGCCACGGCCAGTGGATCATGTACAAATCCAGGTAGTCCAGGCCCAGCTTCCGCAGCGACTCGCTAAAAGCCTCCTGGACCTTCTCCGCGCCGTGGTGATCGTGCCACGCCTTCGATGTCACGAACAGCTCATCCCGGGTGACGTCGCCAGCGCTGATGGCGTCGTTGAGCGCCTTACCCAGCGCTTCTTCGTTCTCGTAGAGGGTGGCGGTGTCAAAATGACGGTAGCCCAGCTCGATGGCCTCGCGCACCACGGAGATGCACTCCTCGCCGTAGAGCTTGTAGGTGCCCAGGCCCAGCTGCGGCATAGAACGGTCGTCGTGGAAGTTAACTGATGGAACTGTCATAGTCTCCATTGTGCCTCGAAACCCCGCGCCCGTGTGGGCTAAGCAGAAGAAAATTCCCCTTTCCAGAGTCTCCGGGAAGGGGAATGCACGGAATACGCGGCGGGCCGCGGGTGCGCCTTAGTTAGGAGGCGCGCAGCAGGTCAATGATGAAGACCAGCGTGCGACCGGACAGCGGGTGTCCGCCGCCGGCTGGGCCGTAGGCCTTCTCCGGCGGGATGATGAGCTGGCGACGCCCGCCCACCTTCATGCCGGGGATGCCTTCCTGCCAACCGGCGATGAGACCGGTCAGCGGGAACTCGATGGACTGGCCCCGGTCCCAGGAAGAGTCGAATTCCTGGTTGGTCTCGTAATCCGCGCCCACGTAGTGAACCTCGACCAGCCCACCCGGCTGTGCCTCCTCTCCGTCACCGACGACGATGTCCTCGATGACGACGTCAGTTGGCGCCGGCTCCGTGTGGGCTTCGATCTGTGGCTTATCCATGGGGAGTTCTCCTCGGGAGTATTGGGAAGATTCTGCATGTTCAGCGCAGTGAGCACTGAACCAAATATTCCCTAGTATAAGGCAACTGCCCGCCCAGCCGAAGCCGGGCCGGGCAGCCGTCCTGCGGAATTGTGGGTTTTAGCGCTCTGCGCGCGGGGAAACCTTGCGCAGGGTTTCGCCGGTGTAGACCTGACGCGGGCGGTTGATCTTGGTGTTGATCTCCAGCTGCTCACGGTACTGGGCGATCCAGCCCGGCAGGCGGCCGATGGCGAACAGGACGGTGAAGAAGTCCGTCGGGAAGCCCATGGCGCGGTAGATCAGGCCGGTGTAGAAGTCCACGTTCGGGTACAGCTTGCGCTGGATGAAGTAGTCGTCGTTCAGGGCGATCTCTTCCAGCTTCACGGCCAGGTCCAGCAGGTGGTCGCCGCCCAGGTGCTCCAGGATCTCGTGCGCGGTGTCCTTGACGATGGCCGCGCGCGGGTCGTAGTTCTTGTAGACGCGGTGGCCGAAGCCCATCAGGCGGACGCCCTTTTCCTTGTTCTTCACGCGGTTCATGAAGTCGGTGGCGTCGCCGCCGTTGGCGTGGATCTCCTCCAGCATCTCCAGCACGGCCTGGTTAGCGCCGCCGTGCAGCGGGCCGGACAGGGCGTTGATGCCGCCGGCGACGGAGACGAACATGTTCGCCTGCGCGGAAGCAATCATGCGCACGGTGGAGGTGGAGCAGTTCTGCTCGTGGTCGGCGTGCAGGATGAGCAGCTTGTCAAGGGCCTTGGCCACGACCGGGTCAACCTCGTAGGGCTCGGTCGGGTAGCCGAACATCATGCGCAGGAAGTTCTCGCGGGCGTTCAGCGCGTTGTCCGGGTACATGTAGGGCTTGCCCTGGGAGGCACGGTAGGCGTAGGCGGCCAACATCGGCACCTTGGCCAGCAGGCGGACCGTCGCCTTGTCCAGCTGCTCTTCGTCCAGCGGGTTCAGCTGGTCCTGGTAGTAGGAGGACAGAATGTTAACCGAGGAGGCCAGCACGGCCATCGGGTGCGCGTCGCGCGGGAAGATGTTGAACTGGGCCTTGAAGTCCTCGTCCAGCAGGGTGTGGTGGCGGATCTCCTGGTTGAAGTGGGTCAGCTGCTCCTCGGTCGGGAGAGCGCCCTTGATAAGGAGGTAGGAGACCTCATTAAAGGTGGCGTTTTCCGCCAGGTCCGCGATGTCGTAGCCGCGGTGGCGCAGAATGCCCTCTTCGCCGTTAATAAAGGTGATCTTGGACTCGGTGGAGCCGGTGGAGGCATAACCCGGGTCAAAGGTGACCAGGCCGGTCTCGTTGCGAAGTTTGGAGATATCGAAACCGGAGTCGCCTTCGGTGGACTGCTTGATGTCCATCTCGTACTCGCCACCCGGGTAGTGCAGTACAACCTTGTTGTCTTCAGAAGCCACGTGCTTGTCCTTTCTGTAATCCTTCATGCGCTTGGGAGCCAGAGAAAAAGATGCGGTCGGCTTTACCCAGCGATACTATGCCCTAAAAGCGTTCGGGCATACCAGGCACCACTTTACCAATTATCTGTGACCCCTACTACACCAACCGGACAAGCGTCCTGTTAAATGCCCCTACCGCCTTGTTTCCCGTTACGGGTACACCCATTCTAGGTTAAATTCTAATAACTGACAGAAAATAGGTCGGTCGCCGTTTAGGCTATGCGCATGACGACGCCCGAGTTAACTTTGCCAACTGAACTTCTCCCCTCCGATGGACGCTTCGGCTGCGGCCCGTCCAAGGTGCGCCCCGCCCAGATCGACTACCTCGCCCGGCACGGCCAGGACATAATGGGCACCTCCCACCGCCAGCCCGCGGTAAAGAATCTGGTGGGCTCCATCCGGGACGGCCTGAGTGCACTCTTCCAGCTGCCGGAGGGCTACGAAATTATCCTGTCGCTGGGCGGGGCCACGGCCTTCTGGAATTCCGCGGCCTTCGGGCTCATCGAGCGCCGCAGCGCCCACCTGACCTACGGGGAGTTTTCCTCCAAATTCGCCAAGGCCACGGCCAAGGCCCCGTGGCTGGAGGAACCGGTCATCACCGACGCCCGGGTCGGTACCGCTCCCGATCCCCTCCACGCGGACACCACGGACTGCGACTGCGTGGCCTGGGCACATAACGAGACCTCCACCGGCGCGATGGTCCCGGTTAGGCGGCCGGAGGCTAGCGGAGACCAGCTGGTGCTGGTCGATGCCACCTCGGGTGCCGGCGGCCTGCCCGTGGACGTCAGCGCCGCGGACGCCTATTACTTCTCCCCGCAGAAGTGCTTCGCCGCCGACGGCGGCCTGTGGCTAGCGGCCTTCTCCCCCGCCGCCCTCGATCGGGTCGACAAGATCGCCGCCACGGATCGCTACGTCCCGGAGTTTCTGGATCTGAAAACAGCGGTGACCAACTCGCGCAAGAATCAGACCTACAACACCCCGGCCATCGGCTCGCTGCTGCTTCTGGACGAGCAGGTCCGCTGGATGAACGACAACGGCGGCCTGGACGGCATGACGCAGCGCACCCGCGCCTCCTCCGAGATCCTCTACGGCTGGGCGGACGGCCACGCCCTGGCCCAGCCCTTCGTGCAGGACCCGGCGGCCCGCTCGCTGGTGGTCGGCACCATCGACTTCGACGAGACCGTCGACGCCGCCCGCCTAGCCGCCGTCCTGCGCGCCAACGGCATCCTGGACGTGGAGCCCTACCGCAAGCTGGGCCGCAACCAGCTCCGGGTGGGCATGTTCCC
Organism: Corynebacterium sp. 32222D000AT; assembly: GCF_053546955.1. Classification (NCBI taxonomy): domain Bacteria; kingdom Bacillati; phylum Actinomycetota; class Actinomycetes; order Mycobacteriales; family Corynebacteriaceae; genus Corynebacterium; species Corynebacterium sp. 32222D000AT. The sequence continues at coordinate 72,430 of NZ_JBPPVW010000009.1, forward strand.
CGCCATCGAGCCGGACGACATCCGCACCCTGACCCAAGCTATCGACTACTGCCTGGAGGCCGGTGCCGCCAACATACCCACTGACTTGGCATAAATTCTGCCTTGGGTCGACTACAGTGGAGCCCATCACAAGTAAACCTGTCCTCCACGGCTGAAGGAGACTCGCATGCGCGAGCTGTTTTTAGTTAACAGCGACTCAACCGAATCATCCCTGGTGCTGCGCGCCGACGATGGGGAGGAGTTCTTCCTCGCCGTCGACGACGCGACTCGCTCCACGCTGGCCTCGACCATCCGGCCGACGGATACCGAGACCAGCGCCGGGGACGTGAGCGCTGACAGCTCGCCAGAGACCTCCACTGGCGGCAGCGAGGCCGGCGAAGGCTCCGCCACCGGTCAGGACCACGGCCACGCCGATCACGCCGGCACTGGTGCGGCGGCGGCCAGTACGCCGACGCGCCTGCATGCGGCGTCGCCGTCCGGGACCTCCGGCACCGGGCGGGCCCGGCCGGCCACGCACGCAGAGTCCAAGAAGGCCCTGCCGCTGCGCCCGGCGGAGATTCAGCACCGCATCCGGGCCGGGGCATCGGCCGCCAGCCTGGCCGAGGAGCTGGGCGTGGACGAGTCCCGCCTCGAGTCCTTCGCCCACCCGGTGATGCTGGAGCGCTACCGGGTGGCGGACCTGGCCAAGCAGGCCCACCCGGTCCGCGAGGACGGCCCGGCCAAGCTGACCCTCTGGGAGGTGTTGGCCACCGCCTTCGCCGCCCGCGGGCACACCCTGGCCGAGGCCGAGTGGGACGCCTACCGCGAGAAGGGCGAGCCCTGGGTGGTCTGCCTGCGCTGGCGGGCGGGCCTGTCCGATAACGAGGCCGAGTGGCTGTTCAAGCAGACCATGACCTCCGAGCCGACCGTCGAGGCCCGCAACTCCGTGGCCGCAGACCTGACCGACCCGGACTTTGCCCAGCCGGTGCGCTCGCTGACCTCGGTCGGCCGCGGCAATCGCTACGAGACCGCGGTGCTGGGCGACGACTGGGACGACGAGCACGACGCCGCGGCTGTCTCCGCCGCCAACGGGGAGTCCCTGCACGACGCCTCCGCGCCCGCGGAGCCCGCCACCACGGATCCCGGCGACGCCGGCCGCGACCGCTCCGGCTCCGCGGAGCACAGCGGTGCAGAGGAAAACTCCCCGGAGGAATTCCTCCAGAACCCGGATCCGGAAAAGAAACCGACCAAGCGCCGCCGCAAGGCCGTGACCCCGCACTGGGAGGACGTGCTACTCGGCGTGCGTGCCAACACCAAGCGCCCGAAAAACTAAGCGACTACCAGGACCATGGATATTTCCCGCGCCGTCATTACCTTGTGGTACGTGACCTCCCCTAACCCCGCCGCCGTACTCGAAGCTGAGCCCAAGGCCGACCGCGGCTATGGCCGCAAATTCCTGGCCCAGCTCAACCCGGCCTTCCCCATCACTCCCATCGGACAGTTCCCTTTTAACCGCTCCGCCCCCGCGGACAGCGCCGAGTACTACATCGGCGGCTACCCGGGCGTGACGGTGGTCCAGACGGTGATTGAGGGTGAGGGCATCATCCTCTCCCAGCTGCCGCAGGCCCTGCGCAAGGCGGCGCCGTGGGACAACCTCTACGCCTTCGTCCACCACGACGAGGACACCTACGCCGGCTTCGCGCACTTCCAGGACGGCGAGCTGAAGCGCTCGCTGTGCTGCACCCGCATGGAAGTGCTGGAAGACTCCGGCCTGCCCGAGCCCTTCGAGGGCCCCTACTGGGCCGGCGAGCACAACGACTCCACCGGCGGCATCGCCCTGCCCTTCCGCCCGCGCGATCTGATGGAGGAGGCCCAGCGCGCGTGGCTGGGCGTCGACATCAGCGCCCAGGGCCCGGACCTGGACGTGGTGGGCTACGCCGTGGACGGGCGCCCGGAGCCGAAGATCGACAAGCCCCAGCGCCCCACCATCGCGCGGGTGACCTCCGCCTCGGCCGCGAAGCTGGGCATCGGCCCGGGCAATACCGACTACGACGACTACGAGGACGCCGCGGCCGAGGAGGAATCCACCGGCGACGAGTTCCGCGCCCTGGCGCAGGCCTCTGCGGCCGCCGCCCGGCGCGTGGGCGCTACCGCGAGCAAGTGGTGGTCCAAGGCCTCGCGCAAGGTCTCTCAATCCCTCAAGGACCGCTGGCGCTCGTAGAAGGCCACGGCCGCGGCGGTGGCCACGTTGAGCGAATCCGTGTGCTGCGCCATGGGGATGCTCGCGCGCACGTCGGTCGCGCGCATCGCGTGCTCGGTCAGCCCCGGGCCCTCCGCGCCGACGAGCAGCGACACCTTCTCCGCCCCGGCGACGGCGTCGGCGATGTGCGTGTCCCCGCCCGGGGTCAGCGAGACCAGCCGGAAGCCGGCCTCGCGCAGCACGTCCAGGGAACGCTGCCAGGTGGTGTACCCGCCCGCGAAGCGGGCGAACGGCAGGCGCAGCACGTGCCCCATGGACACGCGCACGCTGCGGCGGTAGAGGGGATCGGCCGCCCCGCTGCCCAGCAGGACCGCGTCCACGCCCAGGCCCGCCGCGTTGCGGAAGATGGATCCGATGTTTTCGTGGTCGCCCACCCCCTCGAGCACGACCACCGTGCGCGCCTTTGCCACCACGTCCGCGACTGCCGGCAGCGGCGCGCGGTCCGCGGCGGCGACGAGCCCGCGGTGCATATCGAAGCCGGCGACTTGGGCCAGCGTGTCCCGCTCGACCTCGTAGACCGGGCAGCCGGGCTCGCCGTAGGTCTCGACGTACTGGTCGATTTTGCCAGCAAAGCCCACCAGGCAGCGCACCGGGAACGGGGATTCGACCAGGCGGGAGACCACCAGGTGGCCCTCCGCAATGACTAGACCCTCGCCGGACTTGTCGGACTTGTTCAAGTCCCGGATATCGTCCAGGCGAGGGTCGTTCGGGTCGGCGATGAAAGTTCTATCCATGCCCCTAATCTAGCGCACGCTATTCCACCAGGCTCATGATGGGATCCATGGCGAAGTAGACCACGAACAGGCCGGAGATGAGCCACATCAGCCAGTGGATCTCCTTGGCCTTGCCGGCAAAGGTGGACATCAGGGCAAAGGAGATGAAGCCGATGCCGATGCCGTTGGCGATGGAGTAGGTAAACGGCATCACGACGATGGTGAGGAAGGCCGGGATGGCCACGTACATCTTGTTCCACTCGATGGCGGTGAGCTGGCCGGCCATCATCACGCCTACCACCACGAGGACCGGGGAGGCGGCCTCGATGGGCACGACCTCGTAGAGCGGGGTCAGGAACATGGCCAGGATGAACAGGACGCCGGTGGTGATGTTGGCCAGGCCGGTGCGGGCGCCGTCGCCGATACCGGCGGAGGAATCCGCGAAGACCGTGTTCGACGATGCCGAGCCCAGGCCGCCGACGACCGCGCCGAAGCCTTCGACGACCAGCGCCTTCTTCAGGTGCGGCAGGTTGCCCTCGGAGTCGGTCAGGTTGCCGTGCCGGCCGAGTGCCGTCATGGTGCCCATGGCATCGAAGAAGTTGGTCAGCACCAGGGCGAAGACCAGCAGGGTCGCGGCGACCACGCCGATGCGGCTGAATGCCCCCAGCAGGTCGACGGCGCCGACAATCGACAGGTCCGGCAGCCCGCCCAGGGAGTCCGGCACCTTCGGCACCGCCATGTTCCAGCCGCCGGTGTTCTCGGCGGCGGAGCCGGCGCCGGTGAGCGCCTCGACGATCATGGCGATGATCGTGGTGGCGATGATGCCGATGAACAGCCCGCCCGGCACGTTGCGGATGACCAGGGCCGCGCAGATGATTAGCCCCAGCACGAAGACCAGGCTCGGCCAAGTGGAGATGGAACCGTTAATGCCCAGGCTGACCGGCACGGTGGTGTTCGCCGCGTCCGGCACGCGGGTGACGAAACCGCCGTCGACGAAGCCGATCATGGCGATGAACATGCCGATGCCCACGCCCATCGCCGCCTTCATGGAGGCCGGGATGGCCTTGAAAACCGCGGTGCGGAAGCCGGAGACGGCCAGGATGACAATGATGATGCCGTCGATGACCACCAGGCCCATGGCCTCCGACCAGGTCAGGCCCTCCGTGGCCACGAGGCTGACCGCCACGAAGGTGTTCAGCCCCAGCCCGGCCGCGAAGGCAAAGGGGTAGTTAGCGATGGCGCCGAAGGCGATGGTCATCACGCCGGCCACGAGCGCGGTGGCGGCTGCTACCTGGGGCACTCCCAGGGTGTTGCCCTCGACGTCCTGGGAGGTGCCCAGGATGAGCGGGTTGAGGAGGATAATATAGGCCATCGCGAAGAACGAGACGGTACCGCCTCGGATCTCGGCGCCTATGCTGGATCCGCGTTCGGAGATTTTAAAATAGCGATCGAGCGTCGCACGCATGGAGCTGACTTCCCTTTACTAATGTCACCGTGCCCTATTGATTTACCGCTAACAGTTTCATACTTGTCAGCCCCGCGCACAAAATCCTCCACCCCCGCCCGGCCCACAGCGCGCCCGGCTCACAGCGCCCGTCGCGCGCCGCGCCTACTACCGCGGGCGAACAGCAAACCGCTAGTAAAACAGAGCGAGCCGCTAGTAGAAGGGAGCTTCGTCGTCGAAGACGGTGTCCGGGTCCACCGCCGGCTCCGGGGCGATGGTGGTCTGGGAGTGGGCGCCGCAGCCGTAGCGGGCGTGGACGGCGCGCCCGTCGGCGGAATACTCGTTGGCGCACACACCGAAACTGTCCTTCAGCGGCAGGAAGAACGCGCAGGTCGCGCACTGCAGGTGCGCCTGGGCGGCCATGGGCGCTTCCGGCCCGTAAGAAGCCAGCCAGCGCTGGGCCGCCTCCTTCCAGCCCGCCTGGCTCAGCGTGCCGTCCTCGCTCAGGCGGCTATCCCCCGGCGCGGGCGGCATGACGTCGCCCGGCTCCAGGTCTCCGGGGCGCAGCCGGTCGGTATAGGGCACCCAGTCAGGCGCTTGCAGGGCCTCCCCGCCGGGGACGAGGGCCAGCTCGCTGACGGTGACCTCGTCGCTGCCGGCGGCACACGCCAGGACCGCCTGCCATTCCCACCCGTGGTAGCCGGGCACGTCGGCGGCGAAGCGGTGGGTGACCGCGTGTGGGCTCAGCCCGCCGACGCCGATGTGGCGGCCGACGTCGCCGTCGCCTAGTTCTTCCAGGGCCCAGCGAGCGGTGTCGACGGCCGCCGGGCCCAGCAGCGGGTTGGTGGAGGTGGATTGGCGCTTTTTAGAGGACACATCGAATCATTATGGTGCATATGGGGCACAATATGGTGTATGGGTTCCCTCTTGTCGCCAGCACGTCACCGCCAGCGCCCCCACAATCGCCAGCACACGCTCCGGTTGGGCGCGCTGCTGGCCTGCGCGGGCCTGGCCTTAAGCGCCTGCAGCAGCACCCCTGACGCAGACCGCGACGCCGACAGCGCTGCCTCCGCCCCGGAAGGCGGGGCCACCACGGCCGCGCCCGCGGTCGAGCACCTCAAGGCGCGGGTGGTCGATCGCCTCGACTACGACGAGAGCCTGTTCACGCAGGGCCTCGAAGTCGACGAGGACGGCACCCTGCTGGTGGGCACCGGGCGCTACGGCGAATCCGGCGTGCACCGGCTGGCCCCGGGCGAGACCTCCCCGCAGCAGTCCACCGCGCTGGCTGGCGATCAGTTCGGCGAAGGCATCACCCGTAGCGGCGACACGCTCTGGCAGCTGACGTGGAAGTCGGGCACCGCGCTGTCCTTCGACGCGGAAACCCTCCAGCCCACCGGCTCCACGGAGTATTCCGGCCAGGGCTGGGGCCTGTGCGATATGGGCGACCGGCTGGCGCTTTCCGACGGCACCTCCACGCTGCGCTTCGTGGACCCGGAAAGCTTCGACGAGCTGGACCGGGTCACGGTGACCTTGGAAGGCAAGGAGGTTGATGAGCTCAACGAGCTCGAATGCGTCGACGGGCAGATCTATGCCAACGTCTGGTTTTCCACCGATATCCTGCGCATCGACCCGTCCACCGGGATGGTCAACGCCGTCATCGACGCCTCGGGGCTGGACAATAACGCCGCGGCCAACCCCGACAACGTGCTCAACGGGATAGCGCATATCCCGGGCACCGACGAGTACTACCTCACCGGTAAGCGGTGGCCGGATCTGTACCGCGTGGCCTTCGAGTAAGATCTATGCCCATGGCCACCCGCAAAGAGGCAAAACGCAAGCAACTGATCCAGGTCTTGGCGCTGATCATCGCCGTCATCGTCATTGTGGTGGCGGTGGTGTTGTTCCAGAATTGGTGGAACAGCCGCCCGGGCCCGGAGCCGGAGGATGTCGCGGTTACCGCCCACGTCGGCGACAAGGAGCTCGAGGTCCATCCCTATATGTCCTGCGAGCCGGGCACGGAGTGCGAGGAAAAGGACGTCCCCAACCTGGAGGTCGGCCCTGATGACAAGCTCGTGCTGGACATCCCGGAGGCCATCCACAACCACGAGTGGCGGGTGCTGAGCATCTACGACGACCCGGCCGCCAATGATGAGACCACCCACGGCGCCTACGACACCGAGACAGTAGAAATCCCCGGGTCCGTGGATCCGATTGAGGAATCCACGTCCGGGGAAAATAAGGAACGCCCGAAGCTGATGGTGGTGGAGGTTTCCTCCATCATGATTGGCACGGACGCAGACGGGGAGGAAACCCCCTACACCACGGTCTGGTCGCTATCGACGATGTCCGACGCCGAACGCGCCGCGCAGGAGCAGCAGAACTAGCCGCCCAGGCGCTGGACATCCGTCCCGGCGCGGGCCTAGCTGTCCAGGTCCTTGGCGATGGCGCGCAGGATCTCTGCGACCTGCCGGCCGGTCTTGCGCTCCGGGTAACGCCCGGCGCTTAAGGCCGGCTGTACTTGTGTTTCCAGGACGGTCATCACGTCCGAAATCATGCTGCCGAGCTCTTCCGGCTTGCGGCCGGGACCGCGGCGGCGCGGGTTATCCAGCACTTTCACGCGCAGCGCCTGCGGGCCGCGGCGGGCGGCCGCGAAATCGAATTCAATACGCTGGCCAGGGTGCAGCTCGGTCACGCCCTTGGGCAGCACGTTGCGGCCGATGTAGACATCCTCATCCCCCGGGTTGGAGGCAAAGCCGAAGCCCTTCTCCGCGTCAAACCACCTGACCTTACCGATGGGCACGTTGGTTCACCACTTTCTTCTTCTCATAATGGAACTAACCATTTTAACCCTTGGCGGCACCAAAAATGAAGTCAATAACCGGACCCCAATAACACCGTGGTGATCCATCTCACATGGATAAATTTTCCCTGGGAGCCGATCGCCTCACCTGCAGTTTCCGCTTTAAGGTTTTCACACTCGCCACTCGGGGCCCGTCGATGTGTGTCGAAAAGTGTCAAGAACGTGACACTTTCGTTATAAACCGATACTCTGTCTGCTAGGCACTTGGCCGCCGCGTTGGTCGAAGACATCCCCGACTAACCGCCTTCCCGCGCTGGCGGCCAAATTTTTACGTGCAAGAGAATTGTAACCGACCGGGGAAATAGAGAGGACCTTCAACAATGGGACGCCACTCGGCAAAGACTACTTCCGTAGCCACCAAGTTCGCCGCTAGCACCGTCGCTGTCGGTGCCGCCGCTGCCATTCTGGCACCGACCGCCTCGGCCGCTCCGGACTCCGACTGGGACCGCCTGGCCCAGTGCGAGGCCGGCGGCAACTGGAACATCAACACCGGCAACGGCTACTACGGCGGCCTGCAGTTCAACGCTGGCACCTGGCAGGCCTACGGCGGCAACGAGTTCGCCCCGACCGCCGATGGCGCTACCCGTGAGCAGCAGATCTTCGTCGCCGAAAAGGTCCTGGCTAACCAGGGCTGGGGCGCATGGCCGGCCTGCTCCGCTAGCCTGGGCCTGAACTCCGCCCCGACCGACCGCTCTCACCCGAACGCTGCCCCGGCTCCGGCCGCTCCGGCTGACGCCCCAGCCGCCGTTCAGGAGGCCGCCAACGCCGGCTCCAGCGAGCTGGCCGTCGACGCCCTCTACAGCGCCGTGAAGTCCAAGCTGGCCACCTACGGCATCCAGGTCCCGGCCCCGATCCAGCAGTTCTACGAGGCCAACCGCCACGACTTCAACGCTTTCTACACCGCCAACCGCGGCCAGATCGACTCCATCCTGAACCTCTAAGAAAGTTCCCCGCCGGGCCCCGCCCCGGTCGGAGTCATCTCCCACCAGCAAAGGAAAGGCGCCACCCACCCCGGGTGGCGCCTTTTGGTATCTCTACTGCAGCACCTTAAGCCAAACGCCCAGATCAGAGCCCGCGCAGGGCCCACACCGCCGGCACAGGGGTGGCTAAGGCATAGAAAATGCCCGGTCGCCAGACCGGGCATTGCTGCGGGTGAACTACTTGTTGATGCGCGTGTAGGGGTGCACGTAGTTCAGCTTGTCCGCCGGCAGCGGCAGGACGGTGTCGTCACCGTACGGGCTGGAGGCACCCGCAAACGGAGCGGTAACTTCGGTAATGGCGTGTTCGCGGCCTTCCATGTTCTGCGGCCAAGCCGGAGAAACAAAGCCCTTCTTCTCTACATTCGACATACTCCTTATTGTGCCAAACCCGCGCGAAAAAAGTAACTCAAATGGCACTAAACTTGTCTTCTACGATGAGTATCACCCCTTCTGGCCCCAGCCGCACCGCACAGTACCGGGATTTCCTCGCTAATTTGGATGCGGATCAGCTCACTACTTTGTTCGGGCACCGCCCCGACGCGGCGGTCCCTCCCCCGCCGGGGCCGGCGCCACTGGCCACCCGCTTGCTGCTGCGGACCTCCATCGCCCGCGCGCTGGGCAACTGCTCGGCTGACCTGCTGGCGGCCCTCGAACGGGCGGCCAACCTCAGCGCGGAGCTAGAAGAAGTCGACGCCGACGAGGTTGCGGCACCGGAAGTCACCGACGCGCTGTGCGAGCGCGCCCTGCTTTACCGCACCGGCCCGGACAAGGTGATGCTGCCGGCCGAGGTGATGCCGGCGCTGCCGACTGGCTGGTCGCTGCTCAACCAGGTGGAGGTTACCCCCGCGGACCTGGAGCAGCTGCCGGAAGAACAGCTCGAGGTACTTCGGGGGATAGCCCACGCCGGCGGCGCCAGCGCGGCCAGCACGTTCGCGGAAGGCCCAGTCGCACAGCTCGAGGAACGCGGGTTCGTCCTCCGCCCCGAGCCGGACACGCTGCGCCTGCCGCGGGCGGTCCTGGGGGCCGTCCACGGGCGCGAGCACCCGGTCATCCCGCTGGAGCCGGCCGCCCCGCCCGAGGCGCCGCGCCCGGATTCGGCTGCCGATGCCGCCGGGGCTGCCAGCGGCCTCGACGTCGCCCGCGAGCTCGAGCGCTTAATCGAGCACCTGGGCCGCAGCCCGGTCAGCCTGCTCAAGGACAAGTCCGTGGGCAAGGCGAGCGTAAAACAACTGGCCAAGGCACTATCACTACCGGAGCCGGACATCACCCGGCTGATCCACCTGGGCTATAGCGCGGGCCTGCTCGGACGCGGCGAACCCACCGGCTACGAGGGCAACTTCCTGGCCCCCACCGCGGCCGCGACGGACTGGCAGGACCTGGCACTGGGCGAGCGCTGGCAGGCGCTCATCGAGGCGTGGATGGCCAGTCCGTGGCAGTCGTGGTCGGCCGAGCGCCCCTTGGTCAAGGAGGCTTGCAACCCGCGCCTGCCCGGCTACCGGCAGCGCGTCCTGCAGGTTTACCGGCACCGCGCGCGTGCGCTCAGCGCGGAGGAATTCTCCGCCGAGCTGCGCTTTTCCTCGCCGCTTTTCGCGCACCTAACCAGCCAGGAGACCATCGCCGCCCTCGCCGCGGAGGCACAACAGCTGGGGCTTATCGCCCGCGGGCGCGCCACCACCGCGCTGACCGGCAACGCCACCGATCTCGCCCCGGAGGAGATTTCCTATTTTCTCCTGCAGGGCGACCTCAGCGTCATCGCCCCGGGACCGCTGACCAGCCCCGTCCAGGCGAAGCTGGCCCTGATTGCCGATCTCGAGTCACCCGGCCTGGCCAGCACCTACCGGCTGAGCGAGGAGTCGCTGCGCCGCGGCTTCGACGCGGGCTGGTCGGCCGCCGATTTCCAGGAGTTTCTGGCCGAGCACTCCGCGGGCGAGGTCCCGCAGCCGGTGAGTTACCTGGTCCAGGATAGCGCCCGGCGCCACGGCGCCTTGCGCGCCGGCCCGGCCAACGCGTACCTGCGCAGCGACGACCCGGCGGTGCTCGCCCAGGCGGTGGGCGCCGTGCCGGAGCTGCGCCTGCTCGCCCCCACCGTGGCCGTCTCCCAGG